>PWRZ01000087.1 GCA_003563385.1 Syntrophomonadaceae bacterium | reverse complement strand
GCTCTGCTGTATCTCCCCTGCTGCGAGCAGTGAATCATTTTACTGCTTTTTTTCTTAAATGGAAAACCTCTGCGGGCCTTTTCGGAAGGGGGAATCCTGCAAGTGCAAAACGATGCCGCCAAAATGGGCGAAGAGAGTATCACAAGACTGCTGTTCCGCTTTTCATTGCCGGCAACGCTGGGTATGCTGGTAATGGCCACCTACAACATAGTCGACACCATCTTTGTGGGCAGGCTGGGCAGCCAGGCTATTGCAGCCCTTTCAATCGCCTTCCCCATCCAGATGCTCCTGGGAGCGGTCGGTATCGGCACCGGTGTAGGAGCCGCATCCCTTATTTCCCGCTCCCTCGGTGCCGGGGACAGGGAGGAAGCGGAAAGCGCCGCCGGCCAGGTGGTCACCCTGGCACTGTTGTTCGGGCTTGTCACCGCTCTGATCGGCTTCCTGTACCTGCGTCCCCTGCTCGTTTTCCTGGGTACAACAGCGGAGATACTGCCGCTTACGAAAGAATATATGATCGTCATCACCGGCGGCTCGGTGATGCTCTTTCTGATCATGATCCTGAACAACGTGGTCCGGGCGGAGGGAAATCCCCTTCTTTCCATGAAAGTGATGATTGCTTCCGCCCTCATCAATATCGCCCTGGACCCCATATTTATTTTTCTCCTGGGGATGGGAGTACAGGGAGCGGCAGTGGCCACGGTTTTATCAAAAATCGTCGGGGTTGCCATAATGCTTTACCACTTTTTTTGGGGCAAAAGTGTTTTAAAACTGCACCGGTCCCGCCTTAGGCTCCGCTGGGGAACCATTTTGAATATTTACAGGATAGGCTTTCCGGCCATGGTCATGAAGCTTTCCACCAATATTGCATTGATAATGGCAAACAATATCCTGGCCGGTTACGGGCACATACCGATCGCCGTAATGGGGCTCGTTTTTCGGCTGCAGATGTTTTCGTTCATGCCTGTCTTCGGCATATCCCAGGGGCTGCTGCCCATTATCGGTTTTAATTACGGGGCCGGAAAGCCGGGCCGCATCCGGGAAGCCCTGCTGAAAGGTGCTGCTATCAGCACCGCTGCAAACATTCTTGCCGCCGCCGCTTTTCTAATAAACCCGGTATTTTTCCTGGGCCTTTTCAGTTCCGAAAAGGAGCTGCTCTCTATCGGGAGTGAGGCCCTGCGGATAATGGTGGTCATGTTTCCGCTGATCGGGATCCAAATCGTATCAACCACTTTTTTCCAGGCCATCGGCAAGGGCCTGCCCTCCCTGCTTCTTTCACTGATGCGCGAACTGATGCTGTTCATTCCTTTTGTCCTGGTAATGAGCTCCATATTTGGCCTGACCGGGGTCTGGATATCCCGTCCCCTGAGCGACCTGCTCGCTTTTGTAGTTACTGTCATTCTTCTTTCCGCTGAACTGAAACGCCAGGGCATCCCCCTTCGCTCCCCTGGAACCTCAGCAGGCAAAACAGCGGGGCTGTAGGACCGCTTTATTTAGCTTCCTATATGCCTATGCCTCTCAGGCCCGACCTTCCCGCCTGTCGAAAAAAGTCGCTCATGGCTACTTAACTGTCTCAGCTCATTAATGGTATAATTGAGTTGAAATAAACGGCTGCGCCTCCGGCGCCATGCCCGGGCAGCGCTCCTTCCCGGGGGTTGTCGCGGCCGGCCTTGGACAATCAATTTTCGGGGAAGTGCTACTATCGACCTTCGCCAATTTGAGAACAAACATAAAAGTGGGCACATTGATGAAAACGACTTGCCGGAACGTCGTTACAGGACTGTACTGCTGAAACTGGTAGCTTTGCTGGTGCTGGGAGCCTTTTTAACAGTGGCTGCGTCCAGCCTGCGGCATCTTTTTGCCTGGCCCTCTCTTGATTTTTTACAGCAGTCCCGGTCCCTGCTGGAGGACCCTGTTGTAGAGACACTGCAGGAGTCCGTGGCAGAGATAAAGGTCCTCAAAAAAGATTTTACCAGGGGGCAGGGAAGCGGCTTTAACATCGCCCCCCACGGCTCCATAGTTACCAACAGGCACGTCGTAAAGGATGCCCTGGCCATTGAAGTATTTTTCCCGGGTCTGGGGACTTACGAGGCCGAATCCTGGACCGTTTCCGACAGCTGCGACATTGCCTTAATCGAGCTGCGGGGCGAGGGGCTCCCTTTCATCGAGCTGGAAAAAGAAGCCGGCCTTGAAGCGGGAGACGAGGTAGTGATAATAGGCAGTCCCAGGGGATATACCAGGACAGCCATGAAAGGGAAGGTCTTAAGTAAACTTGATTACGGCTGGAAAGAGCCGGTCCTGCAGATAGAAGCCCCCATCCAGCCCGGAAGCAGCGGCAGTCCCGTTTTCAACCAAAACAGCAGGGCCGCAGCCGTAATATTCGCCTCCTCCCCGGGCAAAGGCGGAGAAAGCCGCTACGGCCTGGCCATACCGGTCAAATGCCTGCAGCACCTCCAGGAAAAATGAAGCAGGGGGACGTCAGGTTGTGTGATAAGTAACAGTAAAACTAACAAAATTTCGGAAAATTTCGGGACACATTGAAAATTTTTGATCGAGTTTGAACAAAAATTTCGGGACACATTGAAAATTTTTTTAAAAATTTCGGGACACATTGAAAATTTTTGATCGAGTTTGAACAAAAATTTCGGGACACATTGAAAATTTTTGATTGATGGTAATTAAGTTGACAGGTACCCCGTCCCCCTGTCACCCTCAGTTGACAGGTACCCCGTCCCCCTGTCACCCTCTATTTCTCGATCGTTCAGCGCAAGGTGCTCACCCCTATTGACTTTATTTCACTTTCTGAAGTTGAAGATAGGTTGCTTGGTTTTCAAGAACGATTTCAAGAGGTTGCAAAACCTTTTGACTGGAAGTTTACACGGACTGATTTGCTCAGCTTGTGCGAAAAAATGTCATTAAATCAAACTTCCAGTAAAGAGTTGTGCACTGTCGGTTGCTAAAAAAATACGTCACCGTAATTATGTTTTGGAGCACTAAGTTGACAGGTACCCCGTCCCCCTGTCACCCTCAGGTACAGGTTGACAGGTACTCCGTCCCCCTGTCACCTCCCCCTGTCACCCCCCTGTCACCCCCCTGTCACCTCCGCCCCTGTCACCTCCGCCCCTGTCACCTCCCAAAAAGGGAGTGCTCATTTTCTTTTTTAAAAAAAAGAAGGATTCGGAAAGGCTTTTCGAGAAGCAGTGAAGATAATTTATTTACGGGCCGAATGCCCGGATAGGAGGATATGTTTTGAATTTATTGGAAAAAGCTAAGGAGCTTGGGCGTGAGCTCAAAAAAACGGAGGAGTACCAGAAGCTGGAAAGAACCAATCAACAAATGAAAGAAGATCCTGCTGCACAGCAGCTTATTCAGGATGTCCAGGAAGCCCAGCAGAGGCTTCAATTTTCCCAGCAGTCCGGCATTCAGCCAACCCAGGAGCAGATAGCCGATTTTAACCAGAAAAGGGAAACCCTGAATACAAATATTACCGTACGAGCGCTGATGAAAGCCCAGGAAGACTTCAACTCCATGATGAAGCAGGTTAACGATGCTATTACCGAAGGCATGCAAGGAGAAGACGAAGCGGAGCAAGAATAGCCCGTTTCAAACATAACAACAGTATAATGCAATAGTAAGAGCCCCTGAGGCAGTCCGTAAAGCCCTGGGGCTCTTTCCGTTCCCAATTTTACGAAGGTAAACAGGCCAATAACCACATAAAGAATATAATAAGCGGCCAGGAAAACCGCTGTTTAAACGCAAACTTCTGCCATACCCTTATCGCTTACATCTCTTCCTTAATCCATTTCTTGATTTCTTCTCTCTTTGGTACCCGGCCAAATACTTTAACCTTCTCGTTTACCACCAGCCCCGGTGTCATCATGATGTCATGCTCCATAATTTTGTCCATGTCGGTGACCTTTTCCACATCAGCGGCCACATCGAGCTCGGCCAGCGCATTAATAGTCTCCTGTTCCAGTTTCTCACAGTTCCGGCAACCGGGACCGAGAATTTTAATTTTCATTTTATCAACCTCCCAATTTTTTATTTAAGGGGTTACCAGCAACAGCAAGCTTTACACGGCAAGGCTCTTCTCATTCCAGTAGTTCTGCAGCATTTCGCGGCTGATCTCCAGCAGCTTGAAGACCTGCGGGTCCCGGACCCAGTAAATAACTTTGAGGCCCTCTTTTCGATAAGAGAGCAGTCCTCCTGGTGGCTAGCCGTCCTGGCCGATGACAGGGCCCTGCTGGTTCTTTCATTCGGGCTAAGGCTGATGGAGAACAGCCGCTGATAACTGACCCTTAACCGGGAAACCTTAATTCCTACGGCTCCACGCCCAGTATTAGCAGGGGCACAGGAGGATTGTTCCTGCCGTGCCTCAATATATTGTATACTTCCCCCTCATAGTAAGCTATGCCAGAGGACATTTCGCTCTGCATTGTTTTCATGGGAAGCACTTCAATGCCAACGTTTATGACACCCCCGCTGTAAAAAAGGAGGTGCTTTACAAACAAATCATACGCCACGAAGGAATATTTTCCAAACTGCACTTCTATAGCAATACCTTCTTTTACAAAATCGGTCTGCTTGTACGAATAAAAAGGAGCTCTGTGTCCCCTCTGTATAAGATGCTCCCCCTGCCTGTCAAACGGTATTGATAGTAGCTCTTGCATAAGTAAATAATCCGTGGTAACGTAATAGGAATATCTGGAACTTTGCCATTTTTTTTGCTTAAACAGCTTTTTAAATTCTTTGTTTAATGCAGTTGGATCATATAACATTTGACCTTTTTTTCTTTGTTCCTTGCTCTTTTTGGTCCTGAGCCTCTCAGCATCTACGGAACTGATTACATCTTTTATTTCTTCATAAAGGTCACCGTGGTGTACCAGCAAGTACTCTTCTCCATTGAGATGAGAATATTTCTGAGATATCCGCATTTATTATGTTTCCTCTCCTGCAAAGGGATTACTTGTCATTGCCAGGTTGCCTGTAGGCTCATAAACCGGTTTATCTACTCGATACTTCAACTTGCCCTTGTAGGCATGAACTGTTCTTTGGCAAGCTGTATCATAGTATTCTTTTACAATTTCGGCACCGGCAGCTTTCCTGTTGTTCATAACGGCAGTTGCAGCTGTTGTCCCGACCCCTAAAAATGGGTCAAAAACAATATCGCCTTCATTTGTCAGGGCTAAAATCAACCTCTGTACAAGCGCAACCGGATACTGGCAAGGGTGTATCGTCTTCTCTACATGATTATATTTTACATTTGGTATTTCCCAAATGTCCGTGGGGTTTTTCCCTTTTGGGTTGCAGGAATACTGGCCGGCATTAGGCCCTTTAAATTGTTTCTTACCGGGATATTTCTGTGGAATACGGACAGCATCCAGGTTAAAAACATAGTCATTGTCTTTTGTAAACCACATTATAACTTCGTAACGCCCGGAAAAACGTTTGGAACAGTGCAAACCGTGTCCAAAATGCCAAATTATTCTATTGCGAAGCCTTAGACCTTTTTCTTTAAAGCAATTGTAAAGAAGGATGTCCAGCGGCACGATTTCCCCGTTATCAACGTAATTTCCTACTTCCCAGCAGATGCTTCCTTCGTCCCTGAGAGTCCTCACGCACTCGCTGATCACTTCATCCTGCTGGGATACATACTCCTCAAGATTTAATTTTTTTTCATATTTTTTGCCAATGTTGTATGGGGGTGATGTTACTATTAGCTGGAAGCTGCCATCTGGAACCTCTTTCAGAAATTCCCTGCAGTCACCGTGATACAGTGTAGCCACATTGTCGCTCGAGAATGAAGACTTTATTCCCAATTCCCTGTCATAAAGAGAGATATTTTCATACACCCTTCTGCCACCTCCGTAGAGATTTCCTAACTTTTAATTCTATATAAAAATAGGAAATCCTTGTTCGCTCCCTAATTATACAAAAAACATTCCTCGATTCTAACATTGCCCTTAAAGTTAATTACTAAATCGCTGCTCCTCAACTATTCACCAAAATATGTATATATCGGCAAATTATCATTCCCAGGCATTACACACTACTGTTTTACTATATATTTACATAGCCCTTTGTTATTGTTTTCTGCCCAAAAATTTTTCAGTTATAACAGCATTGAAAACTCCTCTCCAGTTGTATATACTTTAACCCGGTGGTAAGCACGGGCACAACTTGCAGCAACTGAAATATAAATATTAGAATTCCTATAAAAATTATAAAACTTTTTGGCTTTTTTTTGGCCTTTGAGGCAGGATTTTTATCTTTTTAATCAAATAGTATATAAACAAATAGTAATTTTTATAAAGATCGCAGCAGTAAACCAACCATTTAACCGGTCATGATGTTATTTTTAATTTGCCAGCTTAAATAGCATTAATAATTAATAAGAAAGGGGTGATAGGCGGGGGCAAAAAATATCCAGTAAGCAATAGTCCAAACACTGATAAGCTTGCAAGTGCAATATTTTTGCTGCTGTTAAACAAAGGGTTTAAAAGGCGGTGGTAGGTTGATAGAGATGCGTTTTCACGGACGGGGAGGCCAGGGAGCAGTTACCTCGGCTGAAATACTGGCGCAGGCTGCCATCTTGGAAGAAAGGTACGCCCAGGCGTTTCCCAGCTTCGGCCCGGAACGAAGGGGAGCACCGGTAGTAGCTTTCTGCAGGATAGACAACAAGCCTATTAGAATGCGTACCAACATTAATAACCCGGACATTGTCATTGTCCTGGACCCCTCCCTGGTCCACATAGTTAATGTTTATGCCGGCTTGAAAGAAAGTGGCACTTTGATAATTAACACCAAAAATGAGCCGCAACATTTTAAAAAAGACGATATTGTTAAAGTAGCTACTGTAAACGCTACAAAAATAGCGCTTGAGACACTAAAATTGCCCATTACTAACACCACCATGCTGGGGGCGCTGGTAAAAGTAACCGGTGTAGTGGGAGTGGATGCACTGACCGCTGCCGTAGAGCAGCGTTTCGGCAAAAATGCTCCGGTTAACCTGAACGCCCTGGACAGGGCTTTCAAAGAAACAATTATTTTGAACGGCCAGTAAGGTCCTCCAGGCTGTAAACGCTGAAAAGGGCTATTTAATTACCGGCGCTAAGAGGCGTGTAAAAGGAAGGGGAGAAGATGGCTAAAGCAGATATTGAAATTCTCTGGACAGAGTTAGAGCCGGGATGCGTGGTAACGGAACCCGGAAGTTCGAAGGCCTACCGGACGGGAGACTGGAGGTCGTTCCGCCCGGTGTTAAATAAGGACCGCTGCATCCAGTGCGGGCTGTGCTGGATTTTTTGCCCCGACATGGCCTACGCCCAGGACGGGGAAGGATATTATGAATCTAACCCGGAATATTGCAAGGGATGCGGCGTTTGCGCCAAAGAATGCCCTACCAATGCGATCGGCATGGTAGAAGAAGAGGAGCCGGAACTATAATGGCAAAACAAGTTGGAATGGAAGTATCTATAGCTGCAGCGGAAGCGGTTAAGTTGGCCAACGTTGATGTCATTGCGGCTTACCCGATAACGCCTCAAACGCACATCGTTGAGCACCTCTCGGAGTTAGTCGCCGATGGCGAGCTGGATGCCGAGTTTGTCCCCGTGGAATCGGAACACTCGGCCATGAGCCTCGCCGTGGGCAGCCAGGCTGCAGGAGCGCGCTCTTTTACCTGTACCAGCGCCCAGGGTCTGGCCCTGATGAGCGAGATTGTCTTTATCGCCGCCTCCATGAGGCTGCCGATCTTGATGATCCTGGCCAATCGTTCACTCTCCTCGCCGCTGTCCATCTGGAACGACCACAGCGACGTCATGTCCGTCAGGGACTGCGGCTGGATCCAGCTTTTCACTGAAAACAGCCAGGAAGTTTACGACCACGTCTTTATAGGCTACAAGGTGTCTGAAAATCACAACGTCCTCCTGCCCACCATAATTAACATGGACGGGTTCATCTTAACGCACATGTTTGAACCGGTCTATATAGAGGATGAAAGCGTGGTCAAGCAGTATTTACCCGATTACGTGCCCAAGTTCAGTCTTCACCCGGACAAGCCGGTAACCATGGGCGCCTTTGCCATGCCTACACTTTTTACCGAGGCCAAAATGGCCCAAAACGAGGCCCTCAAAGCTTCGTATCCCTATATCATGGAGGCATGGAAACAGTGGGGAGACCTTACGGGGCGCTACTACAACCCCATTGAGGAACTGCACACGGAAGATGCGGAGACGCTCCTCTTAACCATGGGCAGCTTCGGTGAGACTGCCGGCGAAGCGGTGAAGGCAATGCGCGAACAGGGGAAAAAAGTGGGCCTTTTAAAGCTGCGCCTGTGGCGCCCATTTCCCTTTGAAGAGCTCCGCCGGGCCGTATCTGGCGCAAGCAAGCTGGTCGTTGTGGACAGGGCCGTATCCTTCGGAGGGCCGGGAGGCCCCGCGGCAAGCGAAATCCGCTCTGCCCTCTACGACATGGACCCGCGCCCGCAGGTTCACAATACCATTGCCGGCCTGGCGGGAAGAGATGTTACCGTTAACGACTTCATCCAGATAGTGGAGTCTGCTGAAACCAAGAAAACTGACGACTACGAGATTTACGGCGTTAGGGGCTAACCGGTGGCCAAGCCCAACCGGAATAATACCCGGCGCTGGAAGGATGGGACAGATGAGCAACGTAAATGTTTTTGCGGTTAAAACCCTTACCCAAAAAGAGTATTTTTCTTCCGGACACCGCGCCTGCCAGGGCTGTGGAGAAACACTGGCCGTACGCCTCGTGCACAAGGCCCTGGGACGCGATGTGGTCGTAGCAAGCGCCACCGGCTGCATGGAAATCGTATCTTCGCCGCTGCCTTTGACCTCCTGGGAGATGCCCTGGATTCACGTCGCTTTCGAGAATGCGGCAGCGGTGGCCACCGGTGTTGAAGCGGGCCTGAAGGCCCTGATGCGCAAGGGTAAAATCCCCAATAAAAAGATCCATGTAGTGGGAATGGCCGGAGACGGGGGAACGGCCGATATCGGCCTGCAGGCACTGTCGGGAGCCCTGGAGCGCGGCCACGACTTCATTTATGTCTGCTATGACAACGAAGCTTATATGAACACCGGCATCCAGAGGTCTTCGTCAACCCCGTACTGCGCGGCAACAACTACCTCTCCCGCCGGCTCGGTAAAGCCGGGGCAAACAACATGGAAGAAGAACATGCCCGCCATCGCCGCGGCGCACAATATACCGTACGTGGCCACGGCCTGCCCCAGCTACCCCATGGACCTCGTGGAGAAGGTAAAAAAAGCCGCCGAAACTCCAGGTCCTGCATACGTGCATATTCTCAGCGTTTGTCCTACCGGATGGGGAATGCCGGGCGAAGATATCATTAAGTTCGGGCGGCTGGCCGTGGAAACGGGGGCCTTTCCCCTTTACGAGATTGAAAACGGAAGATACAGGATCACCGTTGACGTGCCGGAGCTGCTTCCTATCGAAACTTACCTGAAGCCGCAGCGGCGTTTCCGCCACATCACCCCGGAAATGACGGAGATTATCGCCGAGCGTGTAGCCAAAGAATGGGAGTTGCTGAAAAGACGGGTGGAATTCTCTGCGCTTGATTAGCATCGCTAAAAGGCGCTCTTTATCAAATGAACTATAAAAAAAGAGGATTGGATAATATGGATACACGGCAAATCGATACTGTTATTGAAAAATATGGCGCAAACCCTTCAGAAACAATTGGTATTCTGATGGATGTCCAGGAAAAAGAAAGCTACCTGCCCAAGGAAGTCTTGGAGCACATCTCCAACAAACTGGGAGTCCCGGTAACGCACCTCTACCGTATCGCCACATTTTATGAGGCGTTGAGCCTGAAGCCGACGGGGCGCCACCAGATCCACGTATGCATGGGCACCGCCTGCCATGTACGCGGTGCGCAAAAAATACTGGACAAGCTGGAGCGCGACCTCGGTATCAAAGCAGGCGAAACAACCCCGGACCTGGAAATCGGGCTTAAAACAGTGAACTGCGTAGGAGCCTGTGCCCTGGGACCGCTCGCCGTCTTAGACGGCGAATACCACGGCAGCATAAATACGACAAAGGCAAACAAGCTGCTCAAAAAACTGGGCCGGAAGGTTGAGGAAACCGAGGAAACAGAAACGGAATAGCCCGGCTGCATGGCCGGGCGGGCTTTAATTTAGCTCTACCCTCTATTTTCTTTTCCTGGACCAGCATCAAAAAAACTTCAATACTGGAAACGATACTTTGTGCCATGTTGTTGAAGTGTAAAAAGAAAGAGGTGGAACTGTGCGCAGGTTGAATTCGGCAGCAGAGCTGGAAGACCTACGGAAGGAAGTACTTGCCAAAAGAGACCCACAGAGGCCTTGCGTTACCGTCTGCGCCGGTACTGGCTGCCAGGCATATGCAAGCCAGAACGTTTATAACGCCTTCAAAGAAGAGATAGCCTCGCGCGGTCTTACAGGGAAAGTTGACCTCCGGGGCACCGGATGCCACGGTTTTTGCGAGCAGGGCCCGCTGGTAGTCATACTTCCCAGCGAAATCTGCTACCGCCGCGTGCAGCCGGAAGATGCATCCGAAATTATCTCCGATACCGTCCTGGAGAACAAGGTTATCGACCGGCTGCTGTACGTGGACCCGGTAAGCAACGAAAAGATCGTTAAGGAATCGGATATTCCCTTTTACAAGCACCAGGAAAGGATTGTCTTCGGCCAAAACAGGTTTATCGACCCACATAATATCGAAGATTACCTGGCCCTGGGCGGTTACAGGGCCCTGGCAAAGGCCCTTACGGAGATGACCCCGGAACAGGTGCTTGAAGAGGTGAAAAAGGCCAACCTACGCGGGCGCGGCGGCGGCGGCTTCCCGGCTGGAGAGAAGTGGGAGGTAACCCGCAACGCACCCGAAAAGAAAAAGTATGTTATCGTAAACGCAGACGAAGGAGACCCCGGGGCGTACATGGACAGGAGCCTCCTGGAAGGCAATCCCCACTGCGTCCTCGAGGGTCTTATGATCGGAGCCTACGCCATCGGCTCCGACGAAGGCTTTGTCTACGTGCGCCAGGAATATCCCCTGGCAGTGCAGAACCTTACAGCGGCCATCAAGCAGGCCCGGGAGCTGGGTCTTATCGGCAAAAACATCTTCGGAACTTCATTCAGCTTTGACGTCACCATACAGCGCGGTGCCGGTGCTTTCGTATCCGGGGAGTCCAGCGCACTGATGTCGGCCATAGAAGGAAGGGTCGGAGAACCGAGGCCCAAGCACATCCCCACTGCCATAAAGGGCATCTGGGATAAACCGAGCAACCTTAACAACGTTGAAACCTTTGCCAACGTCCCCTTTATTATCGACAGGGGAGCAGACTGGTTCAGAAGCATCGGTAACGAAAACAGCAAGGGCACCAAGATATTCTCCCTCGTTGGAAAGGTCAACAACACCGGGCTTGTGGAAGTGCCCATGGGTATCACCCTCCGAAAAATAATCTTTGATATCGGCGGGGGCATACGCGGTGGGAAAAAATTCAAGGCCGTGCAGACCGGGGGCCCCTCCGGGGGTTGTATCCCTGAAGAATACCTGGACACGGAAGTTGACTTCGACCGTCTTACCGAGCTCGGTTCGATGATGGGCTCCGGCGGTATGATCGTCATGGACGAGGACAACTGCATGGTAGACGTAGCCAAGTATTTCATGAACTTTCTCAAAGATGAGTCCTGCGGTAAATGTACCACCTGCCGTGAAGGGACGAAAAGAATCTACGAGATACTCGACGGTATGACAAAGGGCGAAGGCAAGGAAGGAGATATCGAGCTCCTTGAAGACCTCTCCTGGGTCACTGTAAACGCCTCCCTTTGCGCCCTTGGGGGGACAGCTCCCAACCCGGTGACCGGCACCCTTCGCTATTTCCGTGACGAGTACGAAAAGCACATTAAGGATAAAAACTGTCCGGCAAAGGTATGCAAGGGGCTAATCACGTACACGATAGACCAGGAAAAGTGCACCGGCTGCGGCCGCTGCCAGAAAAACTGCCCCGAGGATGTCGTGGAGGGAGAACTGAAATCCCCCATGACCATAAACACGGAGCGCTGCATTCGCTGTGGAGTATGTCTGGATGTCTGCAGGTTCGATGCAGTGCTGGTGGAATAGAATTAAAATTTAAATGATACGAGGGACAAAAATGGTAACCATAACTATCGATGGCAAACAAATTAAAACTGAAGAAGGTCAGAACGTGCTGCAGGTAGCCCTGGATAACGGGATCAACATCCCACACCTCTGCTACCACGAGAACCTTTCCTTTTACGGGGGATGCCGTCTCTGCCTGGTAGAGGTTACCAAGGCTAACAGAACCAGGCTGACAGCTTCCTGCACCTACCCCGCCCTCGAAGGCATAACAGTAGAAACAAACACTGAAAATGTCAAAAAGGCGCGCCGGCTGGTCATGGAAATGATCCTGCCGATGGCCCCCGATTCACCCAAACTGCAGGCCTTAGCCAGCGAGCTGGGGATAACGGAGCCGCGCTTTCATTACGAGGACCCGGACGGCTGCATCAACTGCGGCCTCTGCGTGCGGGCGTGCGAGGAGCTGGTCAGCGCCAACGCCATTACGCTGGCCAACAGGGGAGATACACGCAGCATCGAACCGCCCTTCCAGGAAGAACCGCTGGCCTGCATCGGCTGTGCCGCATGCCTCTATGTATGCCCAACCGACTGCATTAAAATGGAAGAAAAAGGTAATGAGCGCAGGATCGTGCGCTGGGAAAGAAAGCTGGAGATGAAGACCTGCGCCAACTGCAAGCGCCACTTTATGCCCCTGGCCCAGATCGAGTTCGCCATGCATAAAGTCAGGGAGCCTCTCGATGCAGGGTGGTTCGACAACTGCCCTGACTGCCGGTAGCACCTTAAAAGAGCCCAGTTGTCAGGTCATTTGCCGGTGGTGTAGTGTTGTAGAAGTTTAGTAGCTGTGGTAGTTAAACAAACGAATGAAAGTGCTGCCGCTGAAGCGGCAGCGCTTTCATTTAGGCCCTTATCCGTAAAGTCTTGCGTAATTAGGGCAAGAAATATTGACGCCGGAGGTCGCAAAGCTGCGGGGACGGTTCTGTCGCTTCCGGAGCGTAACGGGGGACTTGGGGACATTCCTCTGCTTTATTCCATATAGAAGAGTACTATCCGATTTGTATTGGTCCCGCAGTTATTGTTTTTTATGCCCCATATGTTCGAGGTTTTGGTAAACTGCTGAAGGTTTATGATTACACCAAGGCACTTAAACCCCGCCTGCAACCCTAAAGGAATAACATATTCTTCTAAATTTATCTTTCCATTTCTAACTTCTCCTACTTCAAATGCCACCCATCCACCTGGTTTTGTTACGCGATATAACTCATGGAAAACCCGCTCCATTACCGCGGACCATTCCTCTATAGTCCTGGCCATGGTAATTCTCTTTTCGATTTCCATAGTATCTATGCCATTGAACCAACATCTGAGCCAATTATCTTTAGAGTATTGAACCACATCCAAAAACGGGGGAGATGTAACCGTCAAACTGACCTGGCTGCTCTCAATCTCTTTGGTATTGCCGGCATCCTTTTCTATAAATAGCGCTGACTCTGAAGCGTTTTTCAAGTTTGCTATCTCAAGCGGAGATAAGTTTCTCAATAAAGATACAGTTTTACGCTTGATCATTTCTTTAGTATCACGGTACTGCGGTTTTTGGTTTCTTTTTTTATTTATTTTTATTTGACTCTCCGGCGATACAGCCTGATTAGGCGGCAGAGTATAGACAGAGAAAAACCCGGAGGAATGGCCGGTCAATCTATTAGTGGCAACCATTCTTATCCAACGGTCAATATCATCTTCCTTCCCGCTTATTTTTCTATCCTCCAGGTATTGCCTGATAGAGACTATTTCAGCTTCTGTTTCGGGGTGATAAAACATTGACAGATCTATCTCCGCTTTTAATGACTTATCAATTGGTATAGGATTAAGCAGGGAATAAATCTCTTCAATTGCAGGAATGCATAGGCGTGGATAAGTGATTATCTTACTCAAAGGATTGATATCATTGGAAATAACCCTTCTATTTAAAATGGCAGCCTCAATTACTGTCGTCCCCCGCCCGCTAAAAGGGTCATAAACTATGTCTCCCGGCAAGGTCAGGAGTTTAATGAAGAAGCGTGGAAGCTGAGCTTTAAAGCAAGCCCGGTACGAAATTTCATGAATGGAAGACGACTGTCTTTGCCTGGAAGTCCAGTATTCATTGACAAACCTGGATGTTTGGATGCCGTTAACTTCGAACGGTTCAACTACAGTTCTATTATGAGGTGGGAACAGCGCCAGATTCTCAGTTTCTTCAAATGTATAGCTCTTTAAGTAATCCAAAACTTTTTGCTCTTGTGTCTGCAATTTACTTTTGGGCCCCTTTCTATCTATATTCTCTTTTCACTTTCAAACAGGGCTTCTGGACCATCACGGTACATAAATAGAATTTCTATTTTTCCGGGGTTTTCCCTTCATTTGAATTAACTTGTAATATGCTTTCCAGGAATTTGAAATGCCACCAGTGAAATAGTATGTTGGGCCTTTATCCGTAAAGTCTTGCGTAATTTTTGGCAAGAAATATTGACGCCGCAGCTTCGCTCTACAATTCCCCGATACTGGCTTGACAGCGAAAAATTGTCTCTCATAGCTACATCGCTAGCCACAGGGGACGGTTCCATCGTCTTCCCTTCGGACCTCCGCTTCGCTACGGTGACGCTCGAACCGTCCCCGTGGCAACGCTCAGTGCAAGTTTCG
>PWRZ01000003.1 GCA_003563385.1 Syntrophomonadaceae bacterium | reverse complement strand
GCCCGGCCCCGGTGCAGCTGCGTTCCCGGATGCAGTTTCTGCTACCGGCGGGCAGGTTACCCTGTCACAGAGGTTGTCGAGGTAGTCGCTGATGGTCTGGAAGGAGACGATAAACTGCAGCAGGTTGGCCGATGACTGCGGGGCCAGCAGTGTAAACACCGCACCTCCCTGGCAGTGAAAGCGCTTCCCCTTAATGCTGGCAAGGGCCTGCTCGATGAGCGGAGTAGAAGGGCGGTCCTCCAGGAAATGTCTCCAGTAAGCAAGCTGTTTCTCTACGCGCGGCAGGATGAAAAAAACGTAGTTCGATAATAATCTCCACTGCTGCAAAGCGCCTTTTGGTGTGTGCATTTGTGTAAATTATTTCCCCTTCGATAAAATTTCATTCCCTGGAGCATGCCCTAACAGTCACATATTTTTACCTTCTTAATATACTGACCAATAGGCGGAAATTATGCGCAGTTACTGCCCTCGATTATTTCCAGTGATTGCACCGGGCAAGATGTGCTGGAAGTTGGTAAATGTCAAGAAAGGGAAAGGAGGTCGACGAAAATTGGCTTATGTGATTAACAGCTCCGAGGATATATTCAAGATGCGGCTTTCCCGCCGCGGCTATAACGTGGAGGAGTGCACCAGGCTGCGGCAGGAGAAAAAAAAGGATGTTCTGGTCCTCCCCAAAAGGGGCTTTTACAGGAAGGGCGCAAAAAGCGTCACCGGCGGCAGGGGTTCTGAAACATGCTGAGGCAAAAGGAAGCTGGGCTGACCGTGAAGTCAGGCATGGGCACGCCGGCAGGGCCGGCATCGAAAGAGGGGTTGTGGACCATGGAAGATTGCCTTTATCATTTTTGTCACCGCTTTAATTTTTACCTCCTGTATCCCCCCGAAATAATCAGCATACGCATGGACAATTTTCGGGCCTATATCGGCAACTACGGGGAGAAACAGTCCTTTCTCTGGGGGGAATATGAACTGCGGGTCTGTTACCGGAAACAGGATTTGCCGGGGGACCAATGCCGGGTCAAGGTTTTGGCGCACAGCTTCTGCTATCTTTACCGTGCAGAAGAGCGGCACGGGGAAGAAAGGTTGTACACCCCCGGGGAGAACGGCATTGAGACGGGCGGCCTGACCTGCGAGGCCAACTACCAGTCCAGCAGCAGCAGGGCCTCCTTTTTCCCTCTTTTATACGTTGTTAACCTGGCGGTTGAAGGCCGCGTAACACCTGCTGCAGCGACTTCTTTTTCAGAGTCGGAGCTGCTTTTTGATATGCAAGAGGAGGCTGAAAAGCGCTGCTGTGCCTGCTGCAGAGAACTGCCGCAGCCGGCGGAGGATGAATGCACTGTCCCCCCCATACAGGATGACGCTGCCGCTGCGGCCGGCGGGGCTTTTGCCGCCCAGGCTGCCGCAGCCGTCATTGTTGACGATCCCGGTGCGGGGGAGGCGGACCCCCTTGAGACGGCGGAAGACAGTTCCGCCGCCGGTGGCGCCGAGCCTGTTCCCGCCGAACCGGCGGCAGCGGAACCCGGCCAAACAGGGGAAAATGTATCCTCTCGAAAGGAAAAAGAAGAAAAGGTCTATTCCTGTCCATCCCCTCCAAGCCACGATTATTACAGGACTTACCGTCTTTTTTACGAAGCGTTCGGTCTGGGAAGGGACTGCTGTTAACGGCCCTGGAAACGCTGAAAGAGCCTGCCGAACAGTGATCCTGGAGAGGACTGCAGCTCCACAATTTTTCGCTCGGCGTCCTCCTTTTCCTTTTCCAGGGCTTCAAGCTTACGGGCCAGGGCGGTCATTTTTTGTGCCAGGGAAAAGTTCTCGTTTTTTAGCCTTTTATTGCAGGCACGTATTTTTTTAATTTCTTCGTAAAAGGAGTTTCTTTCTTCCTGGAGGCGTTTTTGCAGTTTGCCAATCGTTTCCTGGAAAAGGGACTGCGCTTCTTTCAGCTGCATACTCTTTTCGCCAAGCTTTTTCTCCAGCTCTCCCGCCCTGGAAAGAGCCTGCGAATACTGCCTGGCCGCTTCTTCTTCCTTCTGCGCCAGTTTTTTGTGCAGGTCGTCCCGTGAGGCCTGCAGGGCTTCGGCACGGTAAAAGAGGTAGGAGGAGATGGTGTCGAGGGCATTTAGTTCCATGAAGGTGTCATCTCCGGTACCGCCCTGTGCTATGTTGCCATATTGGGCGGGGCTTCCCCCGGGGGAGGCGGCCGTAGGGAGGACGCCCCTGCAGATAATATAGTTACCGCGGAGATGCTCTCCTGCCGGGTCCGGCAGGAGAGCAGAGCGGTAGCGGGCCAGGCCGGGCTGCTGCTCTACGGCACCGCTTTTTCCCTGCTGCCAGCTCTTTCCACCGTCCTGGGAGAAGAGGTAGCGGAGGCTGCCGCCGTCTACCCACGATATCAGCAGGTGGCCGCGGAGCAGGTGAAGCTGGGCTACGGCCAGTGAATGCAGTTGCAGCTCCAGTTTCAAGCGTTTTTCCCATTTCCCAGCGGCGGTCCGGCGGGCGTAATTGAGGTAGCGGCTGCCGCCGCTGGAACTCTGCCAGGAGAGGTGCACGGAGTTGTCCGGGGCTGCCAGGAAAGATGGCGGAAACAGCTCTCCCGGGGAGTCCTCCAGGATGACTGCTTCGGCTGCCTGCGGCGTGCTTTTCTCCAGCCGGCGCGCTGTCAGGCGGTTGCCTTTTTTACGGAGATGCATGCACAGAGCTGTAATGCTCCCGCTGCTGTCGGCGAGGATATAGGCGCGTTCTGTTCCTGTAAGGCAGCAGCACTCAGGGACAGCTTGCTCTTCCCAGGTATCTTTGCCGCCCAGGCAGCCGTGAAAAAGCGACCACCGCTGCCGGCTGCTTTTCCGGCAGAGATAGAGGATGTGGAGTTTTTTTTCTGCCCCGGCGTCTGCTGCCGCGCAGCAGGA
This sequence comes from Syntrophomonadaceae bacterium, assembly GCA_003563385.1. GTDB lineage: Bacteria > Bacillota > Dethiobacteria > DTU022 > UBA8154 > CSSED11-109. Next base: position 1,150 of record PWRZ01000003.1, on the reverse strand, counting down.
TAGACCGGTTATTGTTCTGCCGTCGTGATGAAAGCGGGTTGGGAGGTTGTTGTCGGGGAAGGAGCGATAATAAAGCGTCCCCCCGCCGCTGTAACCGAGCAGGTGGACCGTCCCGCCGCTGTCCACGGCAGCGTCAAAGCCGTCAATTTTTTGGTCAAAGAGGCATTTATGGCGCATTTCCCATCCGCTGCCGCCGTGAGTGAAATGCTGCAGCCGGCCGCCTGCGTCCAGCTGGAAACAGCTTCTACCTTCTTTTCCATCGGTGACCGCGGGCAGCTGCTCTGTGCGGACCTCCAGGCCTGCTGCTGCCATGTTAATCCCCCCCTTAACATTTATACGAGAGCGCGGTCCAGGAATTGCCTTCCCCGGGACGCGATTTAACTGCAGCCCGCATAAAAAATATAACATAATATGCCATTGCGGCCTATTTATGCAATATAATGGCGACCGGTAAGGACGGGGTCGGAGGTTTTTTTTCTCCTGCCTGTCCCCTCTTAACCGCCGTTTGCCATTATTTATTCCAGCTCTGTATAATATTTGTAAACATGGAGGAGGTAGTGATTTGATGAAGAAAACAAAGATGTTCTGTCTCTTTTTGACGGTTGTTGTGGGCTGTGGCCTGCTGCTGCCGTACCGTCCTACAGGTGCGAGCCGCTCTTTTACGAGGGCTCCCCTGGAGAGAAACCATGTCCCGCTGGAGCTTCCGGGATCTTCAACGCCCTCTACGGAGCCTTCAATGCAGTCCCCGGCGGCGCCTTCCACTCCCGCCGGGGCTGACGAACCTGAAAATGAACAAGGCGGCTCTCTGCCGCTCCCGCTCCCGCCCCCGCCCCCGCCTGCATCTGAGCCTTCCTCATCTTCCCCAGTAACATCCGGCCCGGGAGAAGATGAAGCGGTGGACGGCGAATCCGCCGCCCTTTTTTCACCGCGTTCGCGCTACCCGGCACGGGGAGGCCGCGAGGGATTTATCCCGCCGCCCGCGCCGTCCCCGTCCCCATCTCCGGCACCTTCTTCCCCGTCCGGCGATGATTCCCCGTCTTCCGGCGCGGCGGAAACGCAGCAGCCCTTGCTTCCTGAAGCACCGGGCTGGCTCAGCGCTGACGAAGCGAGGGCTTATGAGCTGCTAAACGAGTTCAGGATAGAAAACGGG
>PWRZ01000206.1 GCA_003563385.1 Syntrophomonadaceae bacterium | reverse complement strand
AGATTGGCTATATGCTTATGTTTTACCTTGCCTCCTTCCCGGTAGGATTCGGTTAAAGCATAAGTTTCGTAGCCTTTACCCTTGTATGATTTCTTTGATTTCTTGTAACTACTCAGCCTACCAGTAAATTTCTTTTTCAAAGTCGATATTTTTTCATCTAATCACTGGACTCAACCATGATTTTGTGCTACCATTAAATCATGGTAAAAACAACGGTTATTCAGGGACGTAAAACAACAACAGATGATATTGAACTTGTCCGCCAGCTCATTGCTGACAATCCAGACTGGAACCGTACCAAGCTCTCCAGGGAGCTTTGCCGCTTATGGGACTGGCGCAATGCAAAGGGCCGGCTCAAGGATATGGCCTGCCGCACTTTTCTGCTCAAGCTGGAAAAACGGGGCGAGATAATCCTTCCGGCACCGAGCAATAACAACGGTGCAGCCTCAAAATTGATAACTGACGTTGCGCACCAGACCGACCCCATTGCCGGCAAACTGCAGGACCTGGTTCCGGTTACTGTCAGGCCGACAGACAAAAGCATGCTTCAGCACTTTTACTGCCTGCTGGCCCGTTATCATTACCTGGGTTTCAGCGGTGCCGTCGGTCAGAACATGAAATACATGGTCTTTGATAAAAAGGACAGACCCCTGTCTTGCTTGCTGTTTGGTTCTGCAGCCTGGAAAAGCGCTGCCCGGGATGAATTTATTGGTTGGTCTCACCAGGCCAGGACCAAAAACATCAACCTGGTGACGAACAATATGCGCTTTTTGATCCTGCCCTGGGTGAAAGTGCCGCATTTGGCCAGCCATGTATTAGGCCAGTTGACCCGGCGCATCAGCTCCGACTGGGTCGAAAAATACGGCCACCGGATTTATCTGCTGGAAACTTTCGTTGAAAAAGAGCGTTTTGCAGGCACCTGCTACCGGGCTGCCAATTGGGTTTATGCAGGGCAGACCACAGGCCGGAGCCGTAACGACCGCTACAGCACCCTTAAGGTGCCGGTCAAAGATGTCTATCTCTACCCGCTTACACAAAATTTCCGGGAGGTGCTCTGTCGTGAAATATGAGCAGCTCCTGGAGATTTATAACGCCGGGCCTGAAGCTGTATACAAACTGCTCTCAACAGTTATGGAAACAAATGAAAGACTCTTAACAAAGGTAGCCCTTCAAGAAGAGCAGATTAAAGAGCTGGAATCCCGCCTGGACCAAAACAGCCGTAACAGCAGCAAGCCACCCTCCTCGGATGAATTCGTCAAGCCGAAGAGTCAACGCAAGAAAAGCGGCAAAAAACCAGGTGGCCAGAAAGGTCACAAGGGAGATACCTTAAAGATGGCTGATACGCCTGATGTTACCGTTACCCACCGGGTGGAAAGCTGCCAGGGATGTGAACACACCCTGGAAGATGTGCCGGTTAAAAAGCTGGTAAAGCGCCAGCAGCATGATATTCCCACCCTTAAGATGATTGTAACCGAGCACTGCGCTGAAAACAAATTGTGTCCCTGCTGCGGCCTGGAGAATCAAGCACCTTTCCCCAAGGGGGTGGAGATGCCGCTCCAATACGGCCCTAATCTTAAATCGTTTCTGGTGTACTTAAACCAGTACCAGCTGATCCCCTACAAAAGGGTGGTAGAGCTTATTAAGGATATCTGCGGGGTCTCTTTAAGCGAAGGCACGGTCTTTAACTCTATTCATGCTGCGTATGAAGCGCTGGAACCGGTAGAGCAGGAAATCGTTGAGCACCTGACAGGCTCTCCCGTTGTGAATGTAGATGAAACGGGCATGCGCATTGAAGGGGAACGCCAATGGCTGCACGTAGCATCCAACGAGATCCTTACGCATTATGGTTGTCACCCCAAGCGGGGGAGTGATGCAACCGACGACATCGGAGTTCTACCTGAGATCACAGGAGTGGCCGTGCATGATTACTGGAAACCGTATTACAATTACGACTTCAGCCATTCACTGTGCAACGCCCATCACTTAAGAGAACTCACGGGTATCTTTGAGCTAACCGGACAAAAGTGGCCGCTGGAGATGGTTGATTTGCTGCTTGAAATTAAAACTGCCGTAGGCAGGAGCAAAACAGATGCCCATAAGTTAAACCCGGAAGAAATAAAAGGCTTTGAACAGCAATACGCCCAGATCATTGAAAAAGGATACCTCGAAAACCCGCCGCCGGAAGAAAACAAGACAAAGAAAAGAGGGCGCAAAAAACAAAGCAAAGCCAGAAACTTGCTGGACCGCTTAAGCGCGCACCGGCCTGAAGTGCTGGCCTTCATGTATGACTATCGAATTCCCTTCGACAATAATTTAGCGGAAAGAGATATCCGCATGATGAAGGTCAAGCAAAAGATCTCCGGGGTGTTTCGCAGCGATCAAGGCGCCAAGATGTTCTGCCGCATCAGGGGCTATATCTCTACAGCCAGGAAAAATTCTGCACCTGTCTTCGATGCTATTAAGGAAGCGCTTAAAGGTAACCCCTTCGTCCCGCAGGTTTAATTTAGCTGTTTTCAGTTTTCAAAGAACTGGTAGGCTGAGTAGTTACATATATATAATCAAACCGGGAGGTATAAATTAATGGAAAAAGTAAAAGGAACGCAGACGGAAAAGAATCTACTGGCGGCTTTTGCCGGGGAATCGCAGGCTCGCAACCGCTATAACTACTTTGCTTCCCAGGCCAAAAAGGAAGGATACGAGCAGATTTCCGGGGTATTTGCGGAGACCGCGAATCATGAAATGGCTCATGCCAAGCGTCTATTCAAGTTCCTGGAAGGAGGAGAAGTTGAAGTTGCGGCTTCTTTCCCCGCGGGGGTAATAGGAAGCACCGAAGAGAATCTTCGCCATTCCGCTGAAGGAGAAAACCACGAGCACATGGAGATGTATCCCCGGTTCGCTGAGGTGGCCGAAAAAGAAGGGTTCAAAGAGATAGCCGGCGTATGCAGGGCCATTGCCGTGGCCGAACAGCAGCACGAAAAGCGTTTCCTGGCCCTGCTTAACAACTTGAAAGAAGGCAAGGTTTTCAGCAAGGGGCAGACCGTGAAGTGGATGTGCCGGAACTGCGGCTACATACATCAGGGAGAGGGCGCTCCCCAGGAGTGCCCGGCGTGTGCCCATTCCCGGGCCTTTTTCGAGCTTCTGGCGGAAAACTTCTAGTGGGACACGGGGACAGGACCCCTGTCCCACTTTAGCCTGGGGCCCGAAGAATAAATGTTTACCCGCGTTTTGCCGAAGTAATAAAATTTATACCGCAGGGCACTAATAAAATGTGCCGCGCTACTTTTACCTAAGAAGAGGAGGTCGTAAAAGGGGTGTCCAGAAAGATTGCTCTGATTACAGGCGGGGGAGACTGCCCCGGGATAAACGCTTTCCTGGCGGCTGCCGTGCGCAGGGGGACTAAAGAGTACGGAGCGGAATTTGTGGGGGTAAGAAAGTCTTTTGAGGGGCTCGCTTCCGATAATATACACCACTACCTGGTGCCCCTGGACTGGGAGCGGGTGGTGGGGCTGGAGAACCGTCCCAGCACGATTCTGGAATCATCCCGCTTTAACCCTTTTACTCCTCAAAACGAGGAGGAGAGTTACCCGGAGAAAATAATGCGGAACCTTAAGCGCCTGGGAGTGGATGGAATCCTGGGCACCGGAGGCAACGATACCATTCTATCGGCTTCCCGTTTGGAAAAGAGGGGATTTCCCACGGTCATGGCTCCCAAGAGCATTGACAACGATGTGTCCGGGACGGATGTGATGCTGGGCTTCCGGACCGCTATATCTTTTGGGGCCAGTGCCGCCAGGAGCACGGCGGATTCCGCCCGGGCCCACCGCCGTATCTCCCTGGTGGAAGTCATGGGCCGGCAGGCGGGATGGCTGGCCCTGGAAATAGGGGTGGCTTCAGGGGCGGATCTCATTACCATTCCCGAAAGACCGGTGGACTTGGGCGAGCTCTGTACTGAAGTGGGCAGGATATACCGGGAACAGGGATACGCCAACCTGGTGGTTGCCGAGGGCACCAGTATCTCTTACCACGATCCGGTGCTGAGCCGGGCCCGTAAAGAGAGCGCGGTAGTTGCCTCCTT
>PWRZ01000213.1 GCA_003563385.1 Syntrophomonadaceae bacterium | reverse complement strand
CAAAAAACCGCCTGGAAGGCGGTTTTTTTGAATCCTTGTTTCTATTCACATCCACAATTACATTCACATTCGCAACCGCATTCTTCACACTTACATATCTTACCTTCGTATTTACACTCTGTCTCTTTTTTACAATTTGGGCAATTGCATTTAGGCATAAGTGTTATGCTTTACTGATTGTTATTTTATTCGACAACTCTATTCTACCAAAAATTACCCTTGTGGGAAAGCAACCCCCTCTCGGTCACACGAACCATGCACTAGGTGACAGGAGGTAGCATAATTCGAACCATAACTTCATTTTTCCCGTAAAATGTTGTATTTTTGGTTCGATTGCTAGACGGGCTTCATAATTTACTACGCCCCACACTCCTTCTTTTGCCACCCTTGAGGGTTTTTGTCCATTCAAAAAAGCCCAATTACGGGCCCCCTTGAATGAACGTTTCTATAACATTTCAGCTCTATCGCTTGTATCCTACCTCGTAAATTGAATCAGCATAATCATTAAACTTTTCAGCGAAAGCGTCGAAAGTCTTTTCGTCAACCATACCATTATAACAATACATCTTACCCATTCTTAGATAAACATGGTAACTGCCCTTATTTTCTCCTGTTGTAGTAAAATCAACTTTTAGGGTATAATCGGCGGTTTCTCTTGGGTTTCTATTTCTATTAGACATCTTTAAAACTAAACGATCTTTATAAATAACTTCTCGGTAACCAGTCTCACCTCTTTCATCAGAGCAAAAATTTTCCTCGGAATTTTTTATCATTTCTCTAATTTCACTGAAATGACCTCTCAATTCTTTTAATTTTTCCTGACACACCGGCTTAAAAAGATAACAATTTACAGCTTTAAAGTTTGGCCTTTCACCCGTCAGTAAATAAATTTGCGGGAAATTGTTATCGGTATAAAATAAGTAATGCTCGGTATCTACCTTATAATAAATAGAATCATAGTTAAATATGTCGTCAAATGATGAAAGCAGAAAAGACACATCTGATAAGGTGGGTAATTTTATTGGCGATACAGAATATCGCAGAATGCCGCTTACATCTACAGAAGCTCTTTTTTCCTTAAAAACACTATCAAGTTTAAAGGAATATTTAGTAATCTTTTGGGTCTCTTTATCTATAAAATAAGTAAACTCTCCGGCAATCGTTTCTCCAAAAGAAATCTCTTTTTTATGGTTAACTATTACCTTTATTGATTTCCCGATATCTTCAATCGAATTAATTTCTGATTCTTCGGGAGTAAAAGAAATTTCCTGAATAAATTCTTCCGGCTTGGGTGCTATCACCTGCCTAGACTCCGGAGACAACTCTACAAAATTATGGTGTTCATACTGTCTATTATAAATTTTATCTTTAAACCAGTAGGTTTCATAATAACCCTCCATTACACCTAAATCATAGCAATCAACTTGTTCATTTTTGTATTTATTTTCAGTTTTAGCATATTGACTTGTTCCATCTATTTTTCCGAAATAGGTTGCTGTCATTATGCATCCAGAATAATCTGAGGTGCTATTTGCCTCTATTTCAAGTTCACTCAAATTATTTAAATCCGATAATATTTTATAAAAACCGTCCTTATCCAGAATAAATACTTCTGGTGGCTTAATGTTTTGCAAATAAAAATATAGACCACCGGCTATCAAAAAGAACACCATTAAGATAATAATTCCCACCTTAAAATTCTTCATAATTTTAACAATATAGTTGTTTATATTATTATTTTATTAAAGCTTCGGAGGCATGTCAAGCTATATTTCACTTTACCCTGATTTTCAGGAAAATTCAAATAAGGTTTCGAAAATTTAAATAAGTTTTACCCGGATAATTTATTCTAAATTTATGTCAGATTAAGCTCAAAAATGAAAAAGCCGCCTTTGTTTTCTCAGACGGCTATTGTGATTTTCTTTTTTATTCAAGCATTGATGTTAATAGCCTGTGAAGCTCCTGTGTCTTTTCTGATGGCTCTTGGGCCTTTACCTTAGCTCGCGTCAAAGATTCATTCAACGTAATAAGAAAATCTTTAAAACGAGGATTAGTGGGGTTCTCAGCAAAATCGCAAAGGAATTGTTGGGCAAATTTTTCTCCGAATTCTCCGTAGAGAATATCTGCTGCTTTTCCGCAACATTCTTCTATTGTATCCGAACCAAGAAACTTCATCGGGTGATAGTTCTCAGGTCCAGATAATGGTAGGGCCGGCCACTCTGTACCGCAAAGTTCGCAGACAACAGGTCCTGTAGTTAATATAGGCAGATTATTCCAGTGATATTTGCTTTCACCCATTGGCTTGTCAAACATTCTCTTTTTCTCCATCTAATTGCCTCCTTTCTTAACCGGCTTAACCTCTACGAATTCGTAACCTTTGGGGGTTGCCTCTTTGGCCATCTGTTTAACTTGTTCCAGCGGTATATCGTCTGGTAGGTTGGCTGTTTTAGAAAGAGTTGCCCCTTCCAGCGCCTGATAATTAGGAACAAAAGGATTAAGGTTTTTCCTTCTGTAATGTGCTGTATATTCCACTGCTCTTTTCTCCTTTATGAAATTGAGAAGGTGCAGATAGCCCTCCCTGCCCTTATACTATATATCCTGACAAAAAAAATCAAGCTGAGATAGCTCATTTTAATTTATTGGAAATGTCGCACAAGATGCGTAATAAGACGACCTCTACTTTTAAAAAAGTAGATTTTTTCTTATGGTTTTGCTAAAATAAATAAGCACTTTCAAAACTAGAATAATAAACTGAGGAGGTGTAAGGATGTAAAAGATTTGCTTAGTAAAAATCCAAGAAAAAGAAAAAGGAGGAAAGAAAGATGCGCAAAATAGGATTGATAGTAATAGCTATACTGTTAATAACAATGCTTGGTGGTTGTGACCCACAGCCCTCTGATTCTTTTAGTATTACAGGATCAAATACAGTACAGCCCTTGAGCGTAGTTTGGGCCGAAGAGTTTATGAAAATAAACTCTGGTGTAAGTATATCTGTTAGCGGACCAGGCTCAGGAGTGGGCATTGCTGCCCTCATTGATGGAACCGTAGAAATTGCCCAGGCCTCAAGAGAAATCAGACAGTCAGAAATTGATCAGGCAAAAGCAAGAGGAATTAATCCTCACGAAATCCAAATTGCTGTTGACGCTTTGGTATTAATAGTTCATCCGTCTAATACTGTAACTGAATTAACCTATACCCAGCTCTCAGGTATATATACAGGTCAAATATCCAACTGGAAAGAGCTCGGGGGTGCAGATGCTCCAATAGTAGCTACTGCCAGAGATACGAACTCGGGAACACATGTATTCTTTAAGGAAACAGTTATACAAATGAGAGGACTGCCAAATGAAGACACAACCCTTGAGTATGGCTCTCAGGTAATGTTTCTTCCTTCAACCCTGGCTGGGGTAAACGAAGTTTCTGTAAACGCAAATGCTATTTTTTATACAGGACTGGCTTATCTTGATGAAACAGTGCAGCCTGTAGCTATAAGTCAAACCGGCGAAGATCCAACCGTAATGCCCAATCTGGAAACAGCTATGGATGGCAGCTATAAGCTAGTTCGACCACTACTATACTATACCAACGGAGCACCGACAGGCATAATTAAGGAGTTTATTGACTACTGTCTTTCAGCTGAAGGACAGGCAAAGGTGATTGAGGTCGGGTATGTCCCGACACCACAAAACTAACATCTCATTATTTTTTATTCAAAACTAAATAAAACCGCCCTATTCGGCGGTTTTCTTTCTTAATTCATGACAGATTTCTTCTGCTGGGTCAAAAGGAAAATAAAAACAGCCCTATTTTTCATTTTCTTTTTTATAAACCAGATAATCACCGATAAAAAGGCAATCTATTTCAGTCCCCATCATACACTCATAAGCATCTTTTGGGGTACAAACAATTGGTTCAGACCTGATATTAAAAGAAGTATTTATAAGCAAAGGAAACCCGGAAAGCTTTTCAAATTCTTTAACCAAATCGTAATATTCTGGATTAGCTTCTCTTTCTATTGCCTGCAATCTGCCTGTTCCGTCTACGTGAGTAATAGAGGGAATTTTATTGCGATACATCTTCTTTATCGGATAAACCATAAGCATGTAGTCTGCCGGAACAGGCAAGGGTTGGTCACTTTCAAAAAACACATTAACGCTTTCTTTGCAAACAACGGGCGCGAAGGGCCTAAAAGACT
>PWRZ01000123.1 GCA_003563385.1 Syntrophomonadaceae bacterium | reverse complement strand
GGGACAACGTGAACATGGAAATAGAGCTGATTACCCCCATCGCCACGGAAGAGGGCCTGCGCTTCGCCATCCGCGAAGGCGGCCGCACCGTGGGCGCCGGCGTTGTCACCTCTATAATAGAATAAAAAGCTGTTACAGGAAGGGCAGTTGTTAAAACCGGGGTAGCGTGCCCCGGTTTTTTATGAGACTGGTGCTCGTATAATGTGGCCACACGGTGGGAATAATAATAGTTTCCGGAGCTGTTTCGGGCCGGTTAATTATGTTGACATTGCCAGCAAACTGTGGTAAATTGAGCATTGCTACATGCCGCAGACGGTAATACGGTGAGATAAGGATTTAATCGATGAATGGGGGATGGGGTGCTGTTAATGCGTGTAAAAGTAACCATGGCCTGCACCGAGTGTAAGGAGAGAAACTACTCTACCAAGAAGAACAAAAAAAATAACCCTGACCGTATCGAGTTTAAAAAGTACTGTCCCCGGTGCGGCAGCCACACCCTGCATAAGGAGACAAAGTAAGCGGACCAAACAGAGCATGACAATAGCGGTAATGGTAGAAATACCCTCAAGGGGAAGGTTATAAATGTCATACACTGTAAAGAGGATAAAGCGCTTCCTGCACGATATCAGGGTGGAACTTAAAAAAGTGAACTGGCCCACCAAAAACGAGCTGTTTATGTTTACGGGCATAGTTATTGCTGTTATACTGGTCATCGGGGCTTTTTTTTGGGTTCTCGATACCGGTTTTGTGGCCGTTCTAAAGATGATTATAAGATAATTAAAGGCGAGGAGGAGAAGCAGGAAGCAAACCAGGCTTCCTCCTTTTATGAGCGAGAAGAGATGGTATGTAGTCCATACACATGCCGGTTATGAAAACAAGGTTAAAACAAACCTCGACAAGCGCGTTGAATCAATGGAGATGCAGGACAAGATATTTCGTTCCCTTGTGCCCATGGAAAAAGAGATTGAAATAAAAAATGGGCAAAGAAGGACCATTATGCGCAAAGTTTTCCCCGGCTACGTACTGGTAGAGATGATCATGGAAGACGACTCCTGGTTTGTTGTGCGCAATACCCCGGGGGTAACCGGGTTTGTCGGGCCGGGCTCCAGGCCGGTGCCCCTCAGCGAGAAGGAAGTACACCATATATTGAAGCAGATGGGGCTTGATGAAGCAAAAGAGAAAGTGGAGTTTGTGGCCAAAGAACAGGTCCGCGTCATCAGCGGTCCTTTCAGCAACTTTATTGGCACTATTGAAGAGATACACCAGGACAGGAGAAAGCTCAAAGTAAGTGTTTCCCTCTTCGGAAGGGAAACTCCTGTGGAGCTTAACTTCGACCAGGTAGAGAGGTTGTAACAGCAAAGCATAAAGCATACCCCGTAGGCGGCGTGGAGCACCCGCCGCAGGCTGTATACCGGCTGGCAGAAACACCGGGGTGCAAAGGAGGTGCGTTCATGGCCAAGGGAAAGAAAATCATCGGCTTAATTAAACTGCAGATACCCGCCGGCAAAGCTAACCCGGCTCCACCCGTGGGCCCCGCGCTGGGGCAGCACGGCGTCAATATTATGGCTTTCTGCAAGGAGTTTAACGAGAAGACCGCAGCCGATGCGGGGCTTATTATCCCCGTAGAGATAACCGTTTACGAAGATCGTTCCTTCAGCTTTATTACCAAGACGCCCCCTGCCGCAGTGCTGCTGAAGAAAGAACTGAATATCGAAAAAGGTTCCGGGGAACCGAACAAGGTTAAAGTTGCCACCATCTCTAGGGAGAAGGTCAGGGAGATAGCAAGCCAGAAGCTGGAAGACCTGAACACAACGGACCTCGAAGCTGCCGTCAAAATAATAGAGGGAACGGCCCGCAGCATGGGTGTAGTTGTGGAAAAGTAAACTTTTAGTAATTAAGAGAATTAAGAGGACCGGTGGGAGAAATTTTTCGCTTGCACCACGAGGAGGTAAAACGTAATGTCAGGGAAAGGAAAGCGCTATCTTGAAGCGAAGAAAAAAATAGACCGCGGCAATCTCTATGAGCCCCGGGAAGCATTTGAGCTGCTTAAGGAAACAGCCACCGCTTCTTTCGATGAAACGGTAGAGCTGTCCGTTAAACTGGGGGTAAATCCCAAGCATGCCGACCAGCAGGTACGGGGCACTGTAGTCCTTCCCCACGGGACGGGGAAGGAAGTAAAAGTGGCAGTCTTTGCTAAAGGAGATAAAATCAGGGAAGCGGAAGAAGCCGGGGCCGACTTTGTCGGCGCCGAGGAACTGGTGGAGAAAGTGCAGGGGGGTTGGGTCGATTTTGACGTCGCCGTGGCTACACCGGACGTGATGGGCATAGTGGGCAAACTGGGCCGTATCCTCGGTCCCCGCGGACTCATGCCCAATCCAAAGACCGGGACAGTTACTTTTGATGTGGGCAGGGCCATATCGGAGATCAAAGCCGGTAAAGTGGAGTACCGCACGGACAAGGCCGGCAATATCCACGTGCACCTGGGCAAAAGTTCCTTTTCCCCCGAAAAGCTGCTGGAGAACTTTTTTGCCGTCATTGAGGCGTTGATCAAGGCCAGGCCTGCCGCCGCTAAGGGGCAGTATTTAAGGAGCGTAACAATAAGTACAACCATGGGCCCGGGTATAAAGGTTAACCCCCAAAAGGCTGCCGCCCTCGGCAAAGCAGTCTAGTGCAAAAAAAATAATATCGTTTGCCGCAGACAGCAGGTGATCATTTCTTTTATTAAAGGCGATTGCCGCCTGCCGAGGCAGCGTGAGATTTTTGGGCTTGCTTTTGGGTTCGCTAAAAGCAGGCAGGTCTCCCCGCCTCTGTGCTGCGGGGGACTATTATTTTATGGCAAATTATGTAACTAAACAGGAGGTGAAAAATTTTTGATCACGCGCAAGCAGAAAGAAAAGAAGCTTCAGGAGATTAAAGAAGACCTGGGCAGTGCCAACGTTATTGTGCTCACCGACTACAGGGGCCTGACAGTAGCCCAGATGAATAACCTACGCCGCACTTTGCAGGATGAAAGAATTAAATACAAAGTAGTAAAAAATACCCTTGCCAGGCTGGCGGTAAGGGATACCGGTCTTGCAGACCTGGATCCTCTCCTGGAGGGCCCCATAGCGATGGCCTTCGGTTACGATGACCCTATTGTGCCTGTCAAGCTTTTGGTAAAGTTTGCTAAAGAAAATGAGGACCTGGAGATTAAAGGAGGGGTTGTAGAAAAGAAAACCCTTCCCAAGAACGAGATGGTCCGGCTGGCGGAGCTTCCATCCAGGGAAGTTCTCCTGACCAGGGCACTGGGCTCTTTACAGTCACCGATGGTCGGCTTTGTAGGTGTGCTGCAGGCAAACCTGCGCAACCTGGTTTATGTTTTAAATGCTGTAAAGGAGCAGAAAGAAGAAGCTTCTTAAAAGAGCAGTTGCATTTTTATAAAAACACAACATTGAGGAGGCTAAATCATGTCCAAAGTACATGAAGTGCTGGAAATCGTAAAGGGAATGACCGTACTGGAGCTGTCCGAGCTGGTCAAAACTTTTGAAGAAGAATTTGGTGTTACCGCTGCCGCACCGGTTGCCGCGGCAGCTGCCCCCGGGGCGGCCGCCGTTGAGGAAGCCCCCGAGGAGGAACAGACCGAATTCGATGTTGTCCTGACCTCTGCCGGAGAGAAGAAGATTCATGTCATCAAGGTTGTCCGCGAGCTTACCGGTTTGGGGCTGAAAGAAGCGAAAGCAATGGTAGACGAGGCTCCCAAGCCGGTTAAAGAAAAGGTTAGCAAGGAAGAGGCTGAAGCGGTGAAGGAAAAACTGGCTGAAGCAGGAGCCGCCGTAGAAATAAAATAAGGAAATGGAAAAGGAAAAAATATGAACCGGTATTGGCGGCGTCTATACCCGCAGGGCCGGATGCCGCCTTTTGCTTCATTTAAACGTCATTTAGATTTCTTCACGTCATTATGCTCTTTCTACGATTCCTCTTTTGCCGGGCTGCACATTTTTTATTTAAGCACCAAAATTTTATCCCCAGTTTCCACTAAAAATATTGACTAATTGAATTGAATATGATATTATTATTAATTGCTTATAGATGCCGCTGCCATGCATAATAAGTTATTTTATGGGAATGATAAATTGATACGCGGCATTCATTTTTTTTGACCGGGGGAGTGATTTTTTTTATGTTTACAGAGGTCTCGGCGGGAAAGAGGCGGAGGAGGAGCTATGCCCGCATAAATGAAATCCTCGATCTGCCCGATCTTATTGAAATCCAGAAAAGTTCCTATAACTGGTTCCTCGAAGAAGGGCTCAAAGAAGTATTTAACGACATTTCTCCGATAAAGGATTTTACGCAAACCTTAATACTGGAGTTTATAGATTACTCTCTTGGCGAACCAAAATATTCGGTGGAAGAATGCAAGGAAAGGGATGCCACCTACGCCGTTCCGCTGAAAGTCCGCGTCAGACTCGTTAATCGTGAAACCGGCGAAGTGAAGGAGCAGGAAGTGTTCATGGGCGATTTTCCGCTGATGACCAGGAACGGTACTTTCATCATTAACGGTGCCGAAAGGGTTATCGTCAGCCAGCTGGTGCGCTCGCCCGGTGTTTATTTTAACAGCCAGCCGTACAACGGCAGGGAGCTTTATACGGGAACAGTCATCCCCAACAGGGGGGCATGGCTGGAGCTGGAAACCGATATTAACGATATTCTATGGATAAAAGTAGACCGCACCCGCAAGATACCGGTTACCGTTCTCCTTCGCGCCATCGGCTTCGGTTCCAATAATGAAATCGCCGAGCTCTATAACGACGATGTCCGTATTGTCAACACCCTGGAAAAGGATCACACAGATTCTCATGAAGACGGTCTGCTGGAAATTTACAAGCGCCTGCGGCCGGGGGAACCCTTGAACGTGGAAAATGCCCGCAACCTCTTTGAATCGCTTTTCTTTGATTCCAAGCGCTATGATTTTGCCCGTGTAGGACGCTACAAGACAAATAAAAAGCTTTCCTTGAGGGGAAGGCTCCTTTTCCAAACCCTGGCCGAAGATATCCTGGACCCGGACAGTGCAGAAGTTATTATACCCCAGGGGACCACTATTGATACAGCAGCTTACAAACTGATTGAAGAGAGCCGCCTCCAAAGGGTCCGCGTCTATAACAGGGATGGCAAGATCTGCACTGTTATCAGCAACGGTACTGTTTCACCGCAGCTCAAGCAGCTTACCAGGGAGGACATAGTGGCCACTGTCGGATACATGCTCAACCTGATGGACGGACTGGGCACTGTTGATGACATTGACCACCTCGGAAACAGGCGCCTGCGCAGCGTCGGTGAGCTGCTGCAGAACCAGTTCCGTATCGGCCTCTCGCGCATGGAAAGGGTTGTCCGCGAGAGAATGACCATCCAGGATGTGGAAGCGGTGACCCCGCAGGCGCTCATTAATATCAGGCCGGTAATCGCTGCCATAAAGGAATTTTTTGGCAGCAGCCAGCTCTCCCAGTTCATGGACCAGACCAATCCACTGGCTGAGCTTACCCACAAGCGCCGTCTCAGTGCCCTGGGTCCCGGCGGCTTGAGCAGGGAGCGGGCCGGGTTTGAAGTGCGCGATGTGCACCATTCGCACTACGGCAGGATGTGCCCCATAGAGACACCGGAAGGCCCCAATATCGGGCTTATCGGTTCTCTGAGCACATTTGCCCGCATTAACGAATACGGCTTTATTGAGACGCCATACCGCCGGGTTGATAAAGAAAAAGGTATTGTTACCAGGGATGTTGTATACCTCACTGCCGATGATGAAGATGAATACATCATTGTCCAGGCAAACGCACCCATAGATGAAGAAGGCCACTTTTTAAGTGACCGGGTTACCTGCCGCTTCCAGAATGATACTGTCCTGGTCCCTCCTTCAGAAGTGGATTACATGGACGTATCCCCGAAACAGCTTGTCAGCGTGGCTACGGCCATGATCCCCTTCCTGGAGAACGACGATGCCAACAGGGCGCTGATGGGCTCCAACATGCAGCGACAGGCGGTCCCCCTGCTGCAGTCGGAGGCCCCGCTGGTCGGTACCGGTATGGAGTTTAAGGCTGCCCAGGACTCCGGGGTGATGATTGCCGCCCAGAATGCCGGGGAAGTGGTCTATGTTTCCAGTTACGAAATTATTATTCGGCGTGAAGAGGATCCGGACGGTCCCAACCATGTTATTGACGGGCGGACCACTGAAGTATTTGCAGAGGAGGGTCTCTCTTATGACCGTAAAGGCTGCGATATATACAGGATGCAGAAATTCAAGCGCTCCAACCAGGGCACCTGCATGAACCAAAAGCCCATTGTCAGGAAAGGACAGCATGTCCAGAAAAGGGAAATTATCGCCGACGGCCCCTGCACTGACGAGGGCGAGATAGCCCTGGGTCGCAACATACTGGTTGCTTTTATGCCCTGGGAAGGTTACAACTACGAGGACGCCATTTTGATCAGCAAGAAGCTTGTGAAGGAGGATATCTTTACCTCTATCCATATCGAGGAATACGAGGCTGAAGCCAGGGATACAAAGCTCGGCCCCGAAGAGATAACAAGGGATATACCAAATGTGGGCGAAGATGCCTTAAAAGACCTCGATGAGAGGGGTATTATCCGCATTGGCGCGGAGGTCCGTGCCGGTGATATTCTCGTCGGCAAGGTTACACCCAAAGGAGAGACTGAGCTTACCGCTGAAGAGAGGCTGCTCAGGGCCATATTTGGTGAAAAGGCCCGCGAGGTCAGGGATACTTCGCTTCGTGTCCCCCACGGTGAATCGGGTATGATAGTGGATGTAAAGGTGTTTTCCCGTGAAGCCGGGGATGAACTTTCTCCCGGTGTAAACCAGCTGGTCAGGGTCTATATTGCCCAGAAAAGGAAAGTATCGGAAGGCGATAAGATGGCCGGGCGTCACGGTAACAAGGGAGTTATAGCCCGCATACTGCCGGAAGAGGATATGCCCTTTATGCCCGACGGCACGCCTGTAGAAATTGTCCTTAACCCCCTGGGAGTTCCTTCCCGTATGAATGTCGGACAGGTACTGGAGACGCACTTGGGATGGGCTTCCAGGGTCCTCGGAATATACATTGCCTCGCCCGTATTTGACGGCGCCCAGGAGGAAGATATTTTTGCCTCATTTCGAGAGGCCAACCTGCCTTTAAACGGTAAGACCATTTTAAAGGACGGCCGCACCGGTGAACCCTTTGACAGTGAAGTGACTGTCGGTTATATTTACATGTTAAAGCTGGCCCACCTGGTAGACGATAAAATACATGCACGCTCAACGGGACCCTACTCTCTCG
Source organism: Syntrophomonadaceae bacterium (assembly GCA_003563385.1). Lineage (GTDB taxonomy): Bacteria > Bacillota > Dethiobacteria > DTU022 > UBA8154 > CSSED11-109. The sequence continues at coordinate 8,035 of PWRZ01000123.1, read as the reverse complement.
TAACACAGCAGCCCCTTGGCGGTAAAGCCCAGTTCGGTGGGCAGAGATTCGGGGAGATGGAGGTCTGGGCCCTGGAAGCATACGGGGCCGCCTACATGCTCCAGGAAATACTGACAGTGAAATCGGACGACGTGGTCGGGCGCGTCAAGACGTACGAAGCTATCGTGAAAGGAGAAAACATTCCCGAGCCGGGCGTACCGGAATCGTTTAAAGTCCTCGTGAAAGAACTGCAGAGCCTTGGCCTCAACGTCAAGGTTCTGAGTGAAGAAGCCGGGGAAGTGCCCATACGCGAAGGAAACGAAGAAAGCGATTATCTACTTGATGTCAATATAGAGGGCATCGAAGAAGATGAAGAAGAGCCCACCGAAGAAGAACTGTATGAAGAGGAAGAAGCTGACCTGGTGGACGACGAAGAGCTTGATAAGATATCCATGGAAACCGAAAACGAAGATTATGACCTTTTTTCAAAAGAGTCCCAGGACGCCGATGAGGGGCTGCTCCAAGATCCGCTGGACGAAGAGCAGGAAGAGCCGCCGCTGGACGAAGAGCAGGAAGAGCCGCCGCTGGACGAAGAGCAGGAGGAGCCGCTTGACGAAGAAAAAGATGAAAGCCGCTCCAAGGTTAGAAGCCGCATCGGCCTGGAGGAAGAAGAATCGTAAGCGCTGGTTAAGCGCGATTTTGAAGGCACCGGCAACTACTTGGAAGGGGGAAATAGTCCTTGTTGGATGTCAACAATTTTGATGCTCTGCAGATAAGCCTTGCATCACCCGAACAGATAAGGGCCTGGTCCCGCGGAGAGGTAAAAAAACCGGAGACCATAAATTACCGCACCCTGAAGCCGGAGAGGGAAGGCCTTTTCTGTGAGAAAATTTTCGGACCCCAGAAAGACTGGGAATGCCACTGTGGAAAATATAAGCGTGTCCGCTACAAGGGAATTGTCTGCGACCGCTGCGGCGTGGAGGTAACCAGGGCTAAGGTGCGCCGTGAAAGAATGGGCCACATTGAGTTGGCTGCGCCTGTTTCCCATATCTGGTATTTTAAGGGCATTCCCAGCAGGATGGGGCTGCTCCTGGATATGTCTCCCCGTGCCCTGGAGAAAATCCTCTATTTTGCCGCCTACGTGGTTATTGATCCCGGCGACACTTACTTGAGCAAGAGACAGCTCCTTACGGAGGCGGAGTACAGGGATTACCGCGAGAAGTACGACGCCCTTTTTGCCGCCGGGAAGGGCTTCCGCGCGGAAATGGGCGCGGAAGCAATCCAAAAGCTGCTCGAAGAGATAGAGCTCGAAGAGCAGGCCGAAGAGTTAAGAACGGAAATAAAATTGAGCAGCGGGCAGAAAAAGGTGCGTGCCATCAGGCGCCTGGAGGTAATAGAAGCTTTCCGCAAGTCGCAGGCCCACCCCGGATGGATGATTATGGAGGTAATACCGGTTATTCCTCCCGACCTCCGGCCTATGGTGCAGTTGGACGGCGGCCGTTTTGCCACCTCTGATTTAAACGACCTTTACCGCCGTGTCATCAACCGCAACAACCGCCTCAAGCGTCTGCTAGACCTGGGGGCGCCCGACATCATTGTGCGCAATGAAAAGCGTATGCTGCAGGAAGCTGTCGATGCGCTGATCGATAACGGCCGCCGGGGACGCCCCGTTACCGGCCCCGGAAACCGGCCCTTAAAATCGTTGAGCGATATGCTAAAAGGCAAACAGGGCCGCTTCCGCCAGAACCTGCTCGGCAAAAGAGTAGACTATTCCGGCCGTTCCGTTATTGTGGTTGGCCCCGAGCTGCAGCTTTACCAGTGCGGCCTGCCCAAGGAGATGGCCCTGGAGCTTTTCAAGCCTTTTGTAATGCGCAAACTGGTCAAGGACGGCTTGGCCCACAACATAAAAAGTGCCAAGCGCATGGTCGAGAAGGTGCGCCCGGAGGTTTGGGATGTCCTGGAAGATGTTATCAAGGACCATCCCGTTCTTTTAAACCGTGCCCCGACGCTGCACCGCCTGGGCATACAGGCTTTTGAGCCTGTGCTGGTAGAGGGAAGGGCCATCCAGATACATCCCCTTGTCTGCACGGCCTACAACGCCGACTTTGACGGGGACCAGATGGCTGTTCACGTTCCCCTTTCCGCCGAAGCACAGGCCGAGTCCCGGGTATTGATGCTTTCAGCCAACAACCTCCTGAACCCGAAAGACGGCCGCCCGGTAGTGGCGCCTACCCAGGATATGGTTCTCGGCGTTTACTACCTGACACTGGAAAAAGAAGGAGCAAAGGGCGAGGGAAGCTTTTTCACTCATCCTTTTGAAGCGGTAATGTCTTACTACGGGGGCGGTGTAGAGCTGCATGCACGCATTATTGTAGATGTAACTGCTTACAACAAGTCTAACCTGCAGCTTCCCGGCGAAGAAAGAGCTCGCAAGTTCCTGGTAACCACACCGGGCAAGCTAATCTTTAACGAGATTTTCCCTGAAGATTTCCCTTATATTAACAATGCGGACATGGATGTGCCCCTGCAGGAGGAATACCTCTGCCTCTCTAACGGTGGGGCCACTGCCGGCCTGTGGGAGCGTTTACACCGGCTTCCGCCCAACAAGGGGATCAAGAAAGATTTCATGGGCAACCTCATTTCCCTTTGCTACCGCAAGTACGGTTCTACCAGGACCACAGAGATCCTGGATAAAATGAAAAGGCTGGGCTTTTTTTACGCAACCAAGGCCGGGATTACCATCGGTATAGACGATATTACCGTCCCTGAAGCCAAAAAGGAAACCCTTGTTTCTGCTGACATGAAAGTGGAAGAAATTGAGAAGCAGTACCGCCGCGGCTTTATTACTACTGACGAGCGCTATGACCGCATCATTGAAATATGGCACCGTGCCAAGGACAATATCTCTGTTGCCCTGATGAAAAACTTTGATCGTTTCAACCCGGTATACTTGATGTCCGAATCCGGGGCCCGCGGTAACGAATCCCAGATAACCCAGCTTGCCGGCATGAGGGGGCTTATGGCCGACCCCACCGGCCGTATCCACGATATTCCCATTAAGGCCAATTTCCGTGAGGGCCTTACCGTGCTGGAATACTTCATTTCCACGCACGGGGCGCGCAAAGGTCTTGCCGATACGGCCTTAAAAACGGCCGATTCAGGGTATTTAACCAGGCGCCTCGTGGACGTGGCCCAGGATGTAATCGTCAGGGACAGGGACTGCGGGACCATGCAGGGTGTCCACATAGAAGAAATAAAAGACGGCGATGAAGTTATCGAGGAGCTCGGCGACCGTATCACGGGCCGTTATTCACTGGAAGATATCAGGCACCCGCAGAGCGGCGAGCTGCTCGTGGGGGCCGAAGAATTTTTCGACGAGGATAAGGCCACCGCCATTATCGATGCGGGTATCAAAGAGGTTACTATTCGATCCGTGCTCACCTGCAAGTCCCGTTACGGGGTTTGCGTTAAGTGTTACGGCCGCAACCTGGCCAACGGCCAGCTGGTCGATGTTGGCGAGGCGGTGGGCATCATAGCGGCCCAGTCCATCGGTGAACCGGGCACACAGCTTACCATGAGGACCTTCCATACCGGCGGTGTGGCCGGGGACGATATTACGCAGGGTCTGCCCCGCGTGGAGGAGCTTTTTGAAGCGCGCAAGCCCAAGGGACAGTCACTTATCAGCGAGATATCCGGCCGTGTGGAGCTTAAAGAAATACACAACAAGCGGGAAATCAAGGTCTACTCGCCCCACGGTGAGATAAAAACCTACCCCATGCCTTACGGGGCCCGCCTGAAGGTTAAAGATGGTGAGCATATCGAGGCCGGCGAGGAGCTTACCGAGGGCTCGGTTAATCCCCACGACCTCTTAAAAGTGAAGGGTATTCGGGGGGTGCAGCTGTACCTGCTGCAGGAGGTGCAGAGAGTTTACCGCCTGCAGGGGGTCGATATTAACGACAAGCATATCGAGGTAATGATCCGGCAGATGCTCAAAAAAGTGAAAGTGGACGACTCCGGCGATACCGACCTGCTGCCCGGAAGCCTGGAGGACAGCTTCATTGTGGAAGAGGCCAACAGGAAGATTGCCGCGCAGGGGGGTAAGCCGGCTGTAGCAAGGCCTGTCCTCCTGGGGATTACCAAGGCTTCCCTGGCTACCGACTCTTTCCTCTCGGCCGCTTCTTTCCAGGAGACTACCCGAGTGCTGACGGAAGCTTCCATTAAGGGGAAAATAGACCCCCTTCTCGGCTTGAAGGAAAACGTCATCATCGGCAAGCTTGTCCCCGCGGGCACCGGGATGTCCCGTTACCGCAATATCAAGGTCATTGTTCTGCAGGATCAATTTGTGGGGCAGCCCCCTTTACCGCCCGGGCCGTCCGATGAAGAGTTGCAGGAAGTCACCGGGGAAGAGATTCCCCAGGAAGAGGTCCCGGAAGAAGAGATTGATGAAGAAGCCGCCGCGGAGCGGGAATCCGGCGAGGTTACCGAGACTGCCGAATCGGGCTGAAATATTTGTTGACATTTATTCCCCTCGATGCTAAAATAGCTGAGTGCGCTTCTTTAAGGCTTTGCCAGGAGCTTCGCTAGTACAGGTTGCTGAAGGAGGTTGCTTGTAGGTGACGCTGGAAGAACTTAAAAATGCGCGCCAATTTGTTGTCGGGACACGGCAGACTAAAAGGGTTGTCGAGGATAACTCGGCCCGGGTCGTCTACATTGCCAGCGATGCCGAAGAGAGAATAACCCTTCCGGTCGTGCAGGCCTGCAGGCAAAAAGGCATCGAGGTCCGTTACGTTGATAGCATGGCCCTCCTGGGCAAGGCCTGTAACATCAAGGTAGGGGCGGCCATGGCTGCGGTAATAGAAAAATAGGCACGGCAGACCCTTTAAGGGAAGGAGGCATAACCTGTGCCCACATTAAACCAAATGGTCCGCAAGGGCCGCAGGAAAGTTACCAAAAAATCAACAGCACCGGCGCTGAACCGCTCACCGCAGAAAAGAGGGGTATGCACGAGGGTTTCCACAACCACTCCCAAGAAACCTAATTCGGCCCTGCGCAAGATTGCCCGCGTCAGGCTGACCACCGGGACCGAGGTTACCGCCTATATACCGGGGATCGGTCATAACCTGCAGGAGCATTCCGTTGTCCTGGTCCGGGGAGGACGTGTCAAGGACCTTCCCGGCGTCAGGTACCACCTTGTCAGGGGAGCGCTGGATGCTGCCGGGGTGGAAAACAGGAAAAAAGGTCGCTCCAAGTATGGGACCAAGAGACCGAAGGTATAGTATAGGCTGGCCTTTATAAATTTTAAATAACAGCAGAAAGGGGGTATGAATTTGCCGAGAAAAGGCCCTGTTTCTAAGAAGGAGGTCTTACCGGACCCCCTCCACAACAATGTTTTTGTAGCAAAGTTTGTAAACAAGTTGATGTACGACGGCAAAAAAGGCACCGCCCAGTCTATTTTTTACGATGCCCTCGCTATTATGGAGGAGAAAACCGGCAAAGACCCGGTAGAAGTTTTTGAGACAGCTGTCCGCAATGCCTCCCCCGTGCTGGAGGTAAAACCGCGGCGCGTGGGTGGTGCAACCTACCAGGTGCCGATAGAGGTTAATCCGCGGCGAAAGCTCATTCTGGCCATAAGGTGGCTGGTTAACAGCGCCAGGGCCAGGGGGGAAAAGACGATGGCCCAGAAGCTTGCCGCAGAGTTGATCGATGCTGCCAATAACACCGGTACCACTATTAAGAAGAAAGAAGATACCCACAAGATGGCAGAGGCAAACAAGGCCTTTGCCCATTACCGCTGGTAAGCCTGATAAGCCCTGTACGGATACATTCAGGCGAGGAGGATAGTGTTATATGCAACTTGGCAATACCCGGAACATCGGCATTATTGCCCATATTGATGCCGGCAAAACCACTACAACAGAACGCATTCTTTTCTACACCGGCAAAGTGCACAAAATGGGTGAAGTGCATGACGGTGCGGCGACCATGGACTGGATGGTCCAGGAGCAGGAAAGGGGTATTACCATTACTTCTGCCGCCACAACCTGCTACTGGAAAGGAGCGCGTATTAACATCATAGATACGCCAGGGCACGTGGACTTTACCGTAGAGGTGGAACGGTCACTGAGAGTCCTGGACGGTGCTGTGGGGGCATTTTGTGCCAAAGAAGGCGTGGAGCCCCAGTCGGAGACAGTTTGGCGCCAGGCAGACAGGTACGGTGTTCCCCGCATTGCCTATGTTAACAAGATGGATATTACCGGCGCGGACTTTTTTAACGTTTTGCGCATGATGCGGGCACGCCTCAAAACCGCTGTTCTTCCAGTGCAGCTTCCCATCGGAGCGGAAGGCCAGTTCAGGGGCGTGGTGGATCTTGTCCGTTTCAAGTCCATTAACTACCTCGATGACCTGGGTACCCGCAGCGATGAAACGGATATACCCGCTGACATGCTGGAGCTTGCCGAACGCTACCGGGACAAAATGCTTGAATCCCTGGCCGATGTTGACGAAAACATCATGGAAAAATACCTTGAGGGAATGCCTGTAAGTGAAGAAGAGATAAGGGCGGCCCTGCGCAAGGCCACGGTAGGAAATTACTACGTCCCCGTGCTCTGCGGCTCTTCTTACCGCAACAAGGGTGTGCAGCCGCTGATGGACGCCGTTGTTTACTACCTGCCTTCGCCCCTCGATGTTCCGCCGGTAAAGGGTATTGACCCTTCTACTGGAGAAGAAGTCTTTCGCAAAGCCGATGAGGATGAACCGTTTGCCGCCCTGGCCTTTAAAATTATGACCGACCCTTATACCGGGAAACTGACCTTTTACCGGATCTACTCTGGAAAGATTGTTACCGGCTCTTATGTTTACAACTCTCAAAAGGATGTTAAAGAGCGTGTTTCCCGTATCATGAGGATGCATGCCAACCACCGGGAAGAGCTGAAAGAAGCTTCCGCCGGCGACATAGTGGCCACGGTCGGTTTGAAAAAGACCGCCACCGGCGAAACGCTGTGTCATGAAAATGCACCGGTTCTCCTGGAATCTATTAAGTTCCCGGTACCGGTTATCTCCGTGGCCATTGAACCGAGAACAAAAGTAGACCAGGAAAAAATGATCACCTCCCTGCAGAAGCTTGCCGATGAGGACCCGACCTTCCATTCCGTTACGGACGAAGAAACAGGCCAGATGATTATTTCCGGGATGGGCGAACTGCACCTTGAAATAATCGTCGACCGTCTCTTGCGCGAGTTTAAAGTAGGCGCCAATGTGGGGCGGCCGCAGGTTTCCTACAAGGAAACGATCCTGCAGGAGACTTCCGCAGAGGGTAAGTTTATCAGGCAGTCAGGCGGGCGCGGCCAGTACGGCCACGTCAAGCTGGAGCTCGAACCCCTGGAAAGAGGAAGCGGATTCGTCTTTGAAAACCGTATAGTAGGAGGCAATATTCCCAGGGAGTTTATCCCCGCTGTGGAGGCCGGTGTCAAGGAGGCTCTCAGCAGCGGTTCACTGGCCGGTTACCAGGTCATCGACGTCAAGGCTACACTCGTAGACGGCTCATATCACGATGTTGACTCCTCGGAGATGGCTTACCGCATTGCCGCCTCTCAGGCTTTTAAAAAGGCGATGTCCCAGGGAAAACCGGTCATGCTTGAGCCGGTCATGAAAGTGGAAGTGATAGTGCCCGAGGAATATATGGGTGATGTAATCGGGGATATTAATTCGCGCCGGGGTAAGATAGAAGGAATAGATTCGAAAGGCGGCAGCCAGGTAATCAAGGGTTTTGTTCCCCTTTCGGAGATGTTCGGCTACGCCACGGACCTGCGCTCCCATACCCAGGGACGGGGGACTTATTCGATGGAGTTTAGTCGTTACAGTGAGCTTCCGTCTAACATTGCGGAGAAGATAGTCAGCAGGACTTTCGTTTAACCGGCTCATTAATCAAAGGAGGTAAGCAAACATGGCCAAGAAGAAGTTTGAGAGGACGAAGCCTCATGTTAACGTGGGGACGATAGGGCATGTCGATCATGGTAAGACGACGTTGACATCGGCTATAACGTATTGTTTAGCCAGT
>PWRZ01000203.1 GCA_003563385.1 Syntrophomonadaceae bacterium | reverse complement strand
CGGCGCAGCTGGATTTTCTGCGCAAATCGGGCTGGCTCGAAATCGGGGTCTGCCGCCGCTTTTTTAAGAATGGTGAAGATGCCGTGGTGGTGTGGAAATGGCTCTAATATTTGCCGGGGGGGATGACGGGCTTTCCCATTTAAAAGGAGATCTCCTCTATGGGAGCGAAATGATAGAGGTACAGTTGTTGATCAATATGGTGAAGTGGATGTATGAACGGAGGATAGAGGTGAGTGGAAGTGGTTCTGAAAATATTTCATACCGCTGACCTGCACCTGGGCATGACTTTCCGGAACCGTAATTACCCGGAACAGGTCAGAAACGACCTCGTAGAGGCCCGCTTTGAAACAATGGCCGGCCTTGTGGAGAGGGCTAACAGGGAAAATTGCCATCTTTTCCTGGTAGCCGGAGACCTCTTTCACCGGGCCAACGTTTCCCAGAAGGTTATTCTCAGGGCCCTGGAAATATTGTCCGGGTTTGCCGGCAGCTGCGTGGCGCTGCTGCCGGGCAACCACGACTACTGGGATGAGTTCAGCCCCCTGTGGAAAAGCGTTCAGCAGAATGCTTTCGACAACCTGGTGCTTCTTTCACAGGCAGTTCCCTATCATCTCGGTGATTACGACCTGAACCTGGTTTTGTATCCCGCTCCCTGTGACCGGAAGCATTCCCATACCGGCAGGGTCGCCTGGATCTCTGCGCTGGGTGAAAGGCCGCCGGCCAGGTGGCACCTGGGCGTGGCCCATGGAGCGGTGAGGGGAATTTCGCCGGATTTTGAGGGGCACTATTTCCCCGTGGAAGAGGAAGAGCTGGCTGCAATGCGGCTGCATCACTGGTGCCTCGGGCATACGCACATGCGCTATCCCGATGCCGACACAAGCCGGGGCACAGTTTTTTCCATCTGTGGAACACCGGAACCGGATGGCTTCAGCTGCAGCCATGACGGTTACGCCCGTATAATCACTCTCGATGAAGGCGGAGACGTGGAGAGCCGCTCCTTTACTACGGGCCGTTTCCGCTTCCGGGAGGCTAAAAGGGAGCTAAAAAGCCTGGATGAGCTGGTTGCCTTGAAAGACGAGTTTGTCTCCTCCGCTGACGGAAGGGCTGAGGATACCCTGCTGAAATTGGCCCTGAGCGGTTTTTTGAGCCGGGAGGAGTATACGGCCAGAAAAGCTGTCCTGGAAGAACTGCAAAAAGCGCTTGCCTACATGGAGCTCGATGAAGAGGAGCTCTCCATCGATATTTCCCCCGACACCATTGCAGAGGAGTTTGCCCGGGACTCTTTCCCTTACATGCTCCTTTCGCGGCTGGCCGGGAAGGGAGAAGAAGAAGCCCTGCAGCTGGCCTACCGTCTTATTAAGAAGGTGAAAAAATGATACTGCGCCAGGTGCGCCTGTTCCCCTTTGGGGGCGTGCAGGACAGGCAGTTTCAGTTTGAGCGCGGCTTAAACGTCATACTGGGACCCAACGAGGCCGGGAAGAGCACACTTGTAAATGCTGTTTTCAGCGCTCTCTTTTTCTCTTCAAGCATCAGGAAAAACTCCTCCGACTGGAAGAACTGCCTCTCGCAGTATATGCCTTATCCACACGGAGACACGATGCGCGTTTCGCTGACATTTACCGGCCCCGGCGGTGAGGAGTATACCGTTGCCCGTTCATGGGGTGAAGAACAGGTTGATCACCTTTTTCTACCCGGCGGCAGCGAAGTAAGAGGCGAAAAGAAAATAGCGGAAATACTGCTTTCCGTAATCGGCCACGGCCGGGGTACCTTTGAAGCCGTCTTTATGGTCAGGCAGGAAGAGTTGACCGGCACAGTAGAGAGGTTGAAGGAAAATCGCGAAGCCGCCGTAACGCTCGCTGACCTGCTCCGAACGGCCTCTTTCCAGGCGGGCGGCCTTTCAGTGGACGAGCTGCAGGCGGCCGTGCAGAACGAAAAGAAGTCCCTGCTGGAGCTCTGGGACCTGGAAAGGGATGCTCCCAGGGGAGGACGGGGCATAGACAATCCTTACCGTAAAGGCCTGGGAGAGGTTATCTCGACTTACTACGAGGTGGAAAGTCTTAAGAAAGAAATGGCCGGTGCTGTAAAGCTGGAGAAAAAGGTGGAGGAAATATCGGCCAGGCTGCAGGAAGCTTCCTGTGAAAAGCAGGAGGTAGTGGAGCCGCAGTTAAAGAAAATGGCCGTAATAGAAAAAGATATAAGTGCCCGCCTGACCCTGGAGCCCCGGCGGGACCTGCTCCTGGAAAAGGAGAAGGCTCTCAGGGAGGTGAGCGAGCACTGGCCCCGTGCTGGAGAGAGACTGCAAAACCTGCACAGCCGCCTGCAGGATAAAAAGGGTCTTTTTGGAGCTCTCGCTGCAGAGAAAGAAGAGGCACAGAAAGTGCTGGCCTCACGAGAAAAACGGGCTCTCTACAGCAGGGTGAAGCCGGTGATCGATGAGTTGGAGGCCGGTGCCGAACGGCTGCAAAAAATCCCCCCGGTTGACCCCGGCGAGGTGAAGAAACTGAAAAACGCCAGCTCAAAGGTCTCCCGGCTGACGGCTACCCTGGAGGGGATGAAGCTGAAAGGGCGTGTTAAAGTAAACCATCCTGCCGAGCTCCGCTTTGTGTCCGGTGTTAAGCCCCCCGCGAAGCTTCAAATTGAAAAAGAGGCAGCCCTGGAAGCGGAAGGCCGCATTCTGCTTGAAGGCGCGGACTGGTCCGTGGAAATACAGTCCGGGCAGGGTGACGTGGAGCAAATAGTGCGGGAAATCGAGCAGGGACGTACTTTTATAAAGGAGGCGCTGTATAAACTGTCTGCGGGCAGCATTGAAGCAGTGCAGCAGATGGCCGAAGAGAGGGCCGTCCTGGAAAGCGAGATGGAGCGCCTCAGGGTGAAGGTGGAGGCTCTCCTTGGTGAAAGATCCTACGCCGAACTGCAGGAAGCGGTTGCCGCACTTAAGGACGATAAGAATGTTCGGGAGCCGGCGGTAATAGGCGAAGAATTAAAGGGCATTGAAATAGAAATAAATGCTGTAAAGGGGGAAATTGAAACGGTCCAGGGACAGCTACGCGGCTGGGAGGAAAAATACGGCAGCTACGAAAACATCATAGACGAGCTTGCCGAGTTAAGGGGCGCCAGGCGCGACATAGAAAAGCGGCTTTCCGAGCTGGCCCCTCTCCCGGAACAATTTGAGACCCCCGACCAGTTCCTTGAAAACCTGGGTGCAGCCCGGGATAAAAGCAGGCAGCTTGATGAGCAGATCTATAACCTGAAAATAGAATTAAACAGCGCTCAAAATGACCTGCCGGAAGAATCAGCCGAGGAACTGGGGGAAAAGATAAGGATAGGCCAGGAAAAGCTGGCTCGTTTGAAATCAAGGGCCCGGGCGCTCTGTGTTGTTGAAAGGGAGCTGCAAAAGCTGATCAGCGAGATAGATAAAAACACGTTTACTCCCCTTAGAGAAACCCTGGTCCAGTATCTTGCCCCGGCAACCGCTTACCGCTACGATACCGTGCAGATGAACGGGGCAATCCCGCTGTATATTGGAAGCACCGGCAGCAACGGTAGTCCCGGCGGCACTGCCAGGAAAGAGCTCCCGGTTGACCTTCTTTCTACCGGGACTGCCTGCAGCCTGGCCCTTGCCCTCAGGCTGGCCATGGCCGAGCACCTCTGGGGGAAAAGCGGCGGATTACTGGTCATGGACGACCCTCTCGTTGACCTGGACCCGCAGAGGAAAAAGGAAGCTGCTGCCATGCTGAAAGATTTTTCCGCGGACAGGCAGCTTCTCATCACTACCTTTGACCCTTCTACAGCCGCTCTGCTTGGTGGAAAAACGGTCCACCTGTAGAGAAGGATTTTGGCTTATCAATGCCCCCGCTAAAAAAGCGGGGGTTTTTTATGAAAAATAAAAGCTTGAGGAATTATTGCAGTATTTCTCTGCCGTTTTTGGACATATTGGCCCTCCAGGGGCCAATAAACTCCTAAACAGGATGTTGACAGTATTTTATTTATAGGGTATGCTTATGAAACACGATTGAAAACGGTTCTCATTATCATAATAAATCCTGGGAAAGGCCGGTGTGTTTTGTGAGCCTAATTAAGCCCTCGGTGGCGCTCCTGGAAAAAAGGATAAGCTTTATCCCTCTCCTGGCCGGGTTATATTCCTACCCTTACCGCAGGGTAGTGGAGAAGGAAATTGAGCTGGCCGGCATAAAAGCAGCGGACAAAGTTTTAAACGTGGGCTGCGG
>PWRZ01000065.1 GCA_003563385.1 Syntrophomonadaceae bacterium | reverse complement strand
TTCTTCGTTCATCAATTTCGCTCCTCTCCGTCATCCTGTATTTATATTTAAAAGGCATTTTGGACAAACACCTTTTAAATATACGTTCTTTTCTTTGATTTTCTGGTGTGATGGGCATATATTTCTGTTTATAAATTATGTAGACGGTTCTTCAAATAAAAGTAAGGTTTTATGACCTTGATTTCAATATTTAATAATTAGTCTGTATTTGTAATAATTATTTCAAGTAGTTTACTATACAAAGGTTAATTTGTCAATCTAGCTTTTCGATAGAGTGTATCAAAACAAACTCTCTTCTAAAAGGGAACAGCGGGGAAATATAGAAATAGACACCTCAGCAAAATTTTCAATGTGTCCCAGAATTTTGCCAAAATTTTGTGTCCCGATATTGAGGCACTGCCAGACGAAAGGGGCAGAAACAGATAGGCCGGACCTAAACGTTCTCTAAACCGGAGAGGCTTGCATCTACTCGACCATTGGCAACCGGACGGACAACTCTGGCCAGCCAGCGGGGGGCATCACCCACATAGTGCCAGATCGTTGGAGCGAAGACTCGGGAAGGTCGGATCGTACTTCCACAGCGCATCCCGTGTAGCGGAGGTTGAGGGAACGCAAGCAGCCCAAGAAATAGTCGGCCAGCATGGAAAACCACGTTTTCCAGCGAAGAAGGGTCGATTCATCGGCCGCTACATCTAACAACTGTTCACCGCTTACAGCGGCTTCAATGCCCGCACTGTCATATCGCTTGTACGGAACCAAGCAGTCCGGTAGTTCATGGTGGGTGCGTCTACAGTCTTGGCATTGGAGCCAGCGAATGATCAAGATCTCCTTCGTGCCGGTCGACCGGATGCAAATCCGCTCCCGGCTCCCAATGACTTTTAACGCGCCGCCACAACAGGGACAAACATTCTGCTCTCCGCTCCTAACAAAAAACCCCATCAGATGGCTTCTCAACTAGCTGATAAATATAATTAGCCATCGTATGGGGACGCCTCTAATGCTGTTGGTCGTAATAGCAGGGCAAACAGAGGTGTCTTTCCTTTCTATAAAGTCCAAGTCCAATATGGACATTATATACAGTTATTTCTGGTCAGGCAAGACCGTCAGCTTTCAAACATTATGGGTTAGCAGAAACACTGTGCAGTTTGCATTTTCATTGTCATAGCAAAATACTACTTGTATAATCTAGAAAAGGGCCGAGGTTTTCTGTAAAAGAGGTGAACACCCTTGCTGAAAATAAAAGCATATCTTGAGGAATTGTATAAAAGGGTCCAGGAAAACGAAACTACTGCCAGAGGAGCACAGTTAAGCTATTTTTTTATCTTGTCCATTTTCCCTTTTTTAATATTTTTAATAACTCTTATTGACTATACCCCCTTAACAAGGCAGGATTCTTTAGAACAGCTTTCCCTGCTGCTCCCTGAGGCAGCCTTTATTATTGTATCTCAGATTATCTCGGAAGTAGCAGCAGCAGATAATTTTACATTATTTTCATTTGGAATATTGGCTACCATTTGGACTGCAAGCAGAGGAATATCTGCTCTTATCAGAAGCATTAATAGGGCTTATAACATCACGGAAAGCAGGTCTTTTTTTAGGCTGAATGCCATCGGAATTCTCGCCACATTCGTCATGGCTCTGGGTGTCTTGTTTACACTTTTATTTTTGGTTTTTGGTAAAATCATTGGCGAGCTGGCCTTTCAATATCTGGGCCTTGAGGAAATTTTTCATATCTTATGGTCGCTATTGCGTTATGCTATACCCATTTTAATTTTATCCGTAAGTTTCACGCTGCTATTTCTATATTCGCCTAATTACCCCTTACAACTGCGGCACGTCTATCCCGGCGTAATTTTTTCTACACTGGCGTGGGTTGCAACATCTCAGGCTTTTGCTTTTTACGTCAACAACTTCGGCAATTTTTCCCGAACCTACGGTAGTATTGGCGGAATGATTGTCTTCATGCTCTGGTTCTATATTAACAGTGTAGTGGTACTGTTGGGGGGAGAAATAAACGCCACCCTGTACAACACATTTTATAAACCAAATCATAATATTTCAGCATAAAAAAGCACAGTGTGGCTTTTTATGAGCAGGAGGTTTTTCTGCAGCTTTTTAGCCATAAACCTGTGAAGCGGGAAACAATGATAGAATGGGATGTCTCTTACCCCAATTTAATGTGGGGATTATTGTATTGAAGAATAAGAAATATTATACCATGTTCTTTTGATTATAGCAGCGAACAGGAAGAGCTCTTCTTCTACAGTGAGCTCTACGACAACCAGCCTGGCCGCTGAAGAATAATTGCGCAGAAGAACCGGTATGTGGGTGATGCGCTCATACTCGGTATAGCTGCGGAACTGGTCCAGGGGTATCTGCTCCATCTCTTTAATGCGGTTGGCATGGCGCCTCTGCAGGGTGATAAATTTCTGGCCCTGCTGATCGATATACTCCAAAAGATCTCCTACACTGAACCATTTGTCAAAGATAAAGGTGGCCTGCCCTTCACCCAGGATTTCCAAAGAGGAATCAACCATCGTGCTGCTCACATCAACAGGTCCCCTGCCCGGGTAAGCGGCCTTAAGGTAGAGGGGATTTCTAAGGCTCTGGTCTACCACCACGTAGAAGCGCACGGCTTTGCGGGGATACTTTTCCTGGCCGGGCTTGTCTTTTAATATATCTGTCTTTCCGCTGTAGACAGCAAGGGTCGTATCACAGGCCAAAACGGCGCCTTTTACCTGGCCGTTTTCCACCTGCTGCCGACCCAGGGCTTTAATGAACTCCTCTGTTCTTTGGAGCTCGGGACGCTCCAAAAAGCGGTGCAGGTAGCTTTTGCTGGGATGAGCGGGAAGCCCTGAAGCAACAGCCGGGGCCAGATCCCTGGAAGAAAAGGTAAGGGATGTGCCCAGCATTTCCAGGCAAACCAGGTAAAGAAAACTTTCCAGGGCGGGGATGCCTCTGTCCTTAAGCCCTGAGGTGTTTGAAGGTACTGGCATTAATAGCCAAGCGATATGGGGTGGTAAGCTAACAGATATAATCAATCCTTTCTTGTCAAAGGGTTATAAGTTAGTGCTCCGGCTACTTCTGCTGCTAGGAGCAGATGGTCGTCACTGGCTACAAATAGCCAATCCTTATCCCTTAAGAGCAAAAAAGTAGCAAGTTGTATGGCATCAAGTGTCCTTAAGCCATGCTTTTTCCCATAATGCAACTGAAGCTCTTCAGCTTCCTGCACGATCATGCGGCTCATAGGCTCCACATAAAAACTGGAGTATTCCTCATCAAACGCTTGCAAGGCTTCTCCAAGAGCCTCATCTCCTATCTCTCCGCGGCGGAAGTGGCGATGTAGGGCTGAGATAAAATCTAATCTGGCCAGATCAGAAACATATACCTTGTTCTCCTTTACGGTTATTGGCCTCGGCAATCTGCTGGGAGCTGCCGCCTTGCGCTCCAGGTGGAGATTGCGGGGCTATAGCAGTTTTGTCCTGGGGTGGGCCCTGGTGATCTGGATTATCGTGCAATCTCCCGTAAAGGAGGAACAAACGTGCCCAGAATTGTAAGGGTTGTACCAAAGGACGATTATACGCTTTTGATAAAGTTAAGCAACAACCATAAAATTATCTACGACATGAAAACCCCGGCTCCAAGGTGTGCGCCTTTGCTGACTTGCGGATCTGGATAGATTTAAATCTGTAAAAGTGAAACATGGAAACACCCTCGCCTGGGATAACTTGTGTGAAATAACAATTGATGAAATCATCAGTAAAGTAGATCAATGAGAAGTGTTGTTCATAAGTAGGACTCGGGAACATTCCTTTTTGCAAGAGAAACTTAGAGATGACCTGGAATTGAATGAAATATATTGAATTAAGAAGTAACACGCTGCCAGTTAAATTACCAGCTTTGCGGGTGTTTTTGCTTTCTTCATGAAAAATTGGACTTAACTTGCCTATTTCCACAAAGAAGTGCTAAACTTGAATCATCTTTATGAGCAATACCTTTTTGAGGATGGTAAATATAAGCTTAAACTGTTTATTGGCATCTCAATGCTCTAAAGAATGGATGGTGTTTATGGATTGGAATGAAGTCTTTGATGCTGACCATGCAATGCCCAATTCGCTGGGAGGGTCACAACTATGACACCGGAGCAAATATTGTCCGACCTTATTCGCCTGGACACCACAAACCCGCCTGGAAACGAGACAGCAGCAGCGGAATACCTCAGGGAGCTCTTTGATGAGGCCGGCATTGCCGGGGAGATTATTGAACCGGAAAAAGGGCGGGGGAGCTTCATTGCCGAGCTGGGACGCGGACCGGGGAGGCTGCTCTTCCTGTCGCATACGGACGTGGTGCCGGCCAGCGAAGGCTGGGATTTCGATCCTTTCGGGGGAGAAATTGAAGGAGGTATTGTTCACGGTCGCGGGGCCCTTGACTGTAAGGGGCTTGTCGCTGCCCAGGCCGCCGCGGTGCTTACCCTGGCCCGGGAAGGGCTGCCCCTGGATGGGACGCTGGTCTTTGCAGCCACCGCTGACGAGGAAAGGGGAGGTGCGTGCGGAGTCCGCTACCTCCTTGAACAGATGCCCGCAAAGCTGCAGGCCGATTTTGCCGTTAACGAGGGTGCGGAGGAGCCGGTATTGCTAGACGGAAAGATGGTTTACTTTATCCAGGTCGGAGAGAAAGGGACTTCCTGGAGCAGGCTGAAAACTTCAGGAAGTCCCTGCCACGGTTCGGTTCCTACCCTGGGCGATAATGCCGTTATGAAAATGGTCCGGGCGCTGGCTTCCCTGGACCGCTACGAGCCGGAAGTGAAGTTTATCCCGGAGGTGCAGTATCTGCTGCAGGAGCTTGCCCGCCTGAAGGGATTTGATGGTATGGTAACCGCGGACAGCCTGGGCCACCTCCTCGATTGTATTGAAGATCGGAGCTTTGCCGAGTCGCTCCGCGCCATGACACGAATGACGGTTTCTCCAAACGTCATCCAGGGAGGGAGCAAAACAAATGTGGTCCCCGATTCCTGCAGTACAAGCGTAGATATCAGGGTCCTGCCCGGCCAGGGCCGCAGCTATGTCCTGCAGGAGCTCCGCCACAACCTCGGAGAAGACGTGGCTGTTGAAATTCCCCGTTACCAGTCACCGACATTTTCAGCATCCGACTCCAGGTATTACCGCTTAATTGAAGAAGTGACTGCCGAAGTGACCGGCGGAAAAGCCCTCTGCCTGCCTGTTATTTCCACCGGTTCAACGGATTCACGGTTTTTGCGTCGTGCCGGTATTCCCGCTTACGGCGTCGGGCATATGGCCCCCGGGTTCGACCCCGGTGCGCGGGCTATGGTGCACGGCCGGAACGAGCGCATCGATATAGCCAGCCTGCGCCTGAAAACGCATTTTTTTGTCTCCCTGGTCCGTAAGTACCTCTGCGGCAGCAGCGAAAATAGGTAGCTGTTAATACCGTGTGACCATTGCTCCACGAAATCAAGGACACTGACGCTGAAGCACTGTATTTTGGTACTGCCATTTCTAGAACAGCTGTTGTTAAACCGTTGTTGTATTAACTGCGGGCGGCCTGACTTACATATAATGACAGCTTCATTGACAACTATACCTTGTTGTGATAACATTTAGCTGGTGTATTGGAAAAATTGTCGTATTCATCTTTTTCAAGGTGAAGTAGCCTTCAGGGAGTAACCTGGACGCGAGCCGTTGTACGTCGGCTTTTTCCTCCGTGTTTTGGGGCTTGATTACCGGTGGACAACGGTAAGCTCCCATAGATGAGGAGAAAACTGCAGGTGAAAAATCGCTGGAGAGAACTGGGGTCTTTGGCGGTCCAGGCGGGTCGTCAATAGGCTATGGTTTCTGTGGCTTAGGGCGAGTCGCGCTTCTGGGCGGCGAAGTTCAGGCACTCTAACCTCTGGAAAATAGAGTGCTATTCTTATTTTGGGGAGGAGATCGATGAGTCTAAAGATAGAAGTAAATGATCTCTACAAGATTTTTGGGCCAAACCCGGGCCTGGCCCTGGAAAGACTGGAAAAGGGCATGTCCAAGGAAGAGCTGCTGCAGAAAACGGGACATGCCGTGGGAGTGTACGATGTTTCCTTTACCATTGACGAAGGGGAGATATTCGTAGTGATGGGCCTCTCCGGCAGCGGCAAGTCCACCCTGGTGCGCTGCATAAACCGGCTTATCGAGCCTACGAGGGGGGAGATCTCCATAGACGGGCTCAATATCACCACGCTACCGCTGGAGAAGCTGCGGGCGGTGCGGCAGGAAAAGCTGGCCATGGTATTCCAGCGTTTTGCCCTTTTTCCGCACCGCACTATCCTGCAGAACGTGGCCTACGGCCTGGAAGTGCAGGGAATGGAACGGGCCGCCCGCGAAAAGAAGGCCCAGGAGGTCCTGGAAACGGTCGGCCTGAAAGACTGGGGCAACGTTTACCCGGAACAGCTCAGCGGGGGCATGCAGCAGCGAGTAGGGCTGGCCCGTGCACTGGCCGTTGACCCGGACATACTACTGATGGACGAGCCTTTCAGTGCCCTTGACCCGCTGATCCGCAAGGAGATGCAGGAGGAGCTCACCGAAATGCAGTTGAAGATGCGCAAAACGATCATTTTTATAACGCACGACCTTGATGAAGCCTTGAAGCTGGGGGACAGGATTGCGATTATGAAAGATGGCGCTGTCGTGCAGATAGGTACACCGGAAGAGATTCTCACCAACCCGGCCAACGATTACGTAGCCAGTTTTGTAACCGACGTGGACCGCTCCAGGGTCTTGAAGGCGGAGAACATCATGATGCGCCCCACCTGCCTGGTAAGGGCTACCGACGGGCCGCGCGTGGCCCTGCGCAAAATGGAGGAGGAGGGCCTTTCGAGCATTTTCGTGGTCGGTGAAAACCGCACCCTTAAAGGGATAGTCACTGTTGACCGGGCGGTGGAGGCGGTTAACACAGGGGAAACTGACCTGCTAAAGATTGCTGACGAGGACATTCCCGTTACCTCGCCGGAGACCGTAATTCACGACCTGATCCCCGCCGCTGTGGAGGCAAAGGTTCCCATCGCCGTAGTTAATGAAAACAGGAAGCTGCTGGGCATTATAGTTCGCGTTTCTGTCCTGGCCGGGCTTATCGGAAAGGGTGATGAAAATAGAAGCTTACAAGATTCCGCTTGACGACTGGGCCGACTTTACGGTCGCATTCCTGCGCGATAACTTCCGGCCTGTTTTCAGGTGGTTCAGCGGCATAATAGAGAGTTTTGTCTACGGCCTGGAAGACATACTGATGATGGCTCCGGAAATTCTTTTCATCCTGCTGGTGGCGGCCATTGCCTGGAGATTGTCCGGCCGCGGGACGGCCATATTTTCCCTGGCGGGCCTTTTGCTGCTGGCCAGCATGGGGCTTTGGCCGGAGACGATGCGCACCATGGCCCTTATTTTAACGGCCACCTTTATAGCGCTGGTCATAGGAATACCGCTCGGCATTCTGTCTTCGCACAGCGACGTTGTCTGGCGAATACTGCGGCCGGTGCTGGACTTCATGCAGACCATGCCCATATTTGTCTACCTGCTGCCCGCGGTAATGCTTTTTGGGATCGGTATAGTACCGGCGGTAATAGCGACCATAGTCTTTTCCATGCCGCCCGCTATCAGGCTGACCAACCTCGGTATACGGAACGTGCCCGGGGAGGTTGTCGAGGCCGCGCACTCTTTCGGTTCGTCTTCTTTTCAGACCCTGACCAAGGTGCAGCTGCCGCTGGCCATGCCGTCCATAATGGCCGGGGTGAACCAGTGCATCATGCTCTCTCTTTCCATGGTTGTTATAGCGGCCATGATTGGAGCGAGGGGGCTGGGAGGAGTAGTCTACCGTGCCATAACAAGGCTTGAAATTGGATCAGGATTTGAAGGGGGGGTTGCCGTTGTTATCATAGCCATTGTCCTGGACCGCATAACGCAGTCCATGGGTAAAGAACCGCAAAAAAACAGAGGAACCTAAAAAAAGAGGGGAGTGTTTCATTATTATTTACCGGTTTAAGAGAGGTGCTGTTTTACTGGTAGCGGTGTTGTTGATAACGGGGCTTTTAGTTGCCGGATGTCCGGCCCCTGAGGAGCCCGTGGACCCGGACCCGGACCCGGATGTGGATCCGGTAGTTGATACAATCGAACTTGGTTACGTCATGTGGGCCTGTGCGGAGGCTTCTACACACCTGGCACAGGCGGTGATCATGGACGAGCTGGGCTACGACGTCAGGGTTACCCCCCTGGAAGTCGGCGGCATGTATTCGGGGATAGCCGAGGGCGACCTCGATGCGCAGACGACGGCCTGGCTGCCAGTTACGCACCAGGAGTACATGGATACCTACGGGGACCAGGTGGATGACCTGGGGGTACTGTATGAAGGAGCACGTATCGGCCTGGTAGTGCCAGCCTACGTGGATATTGACTCCATCGGAGAATTGAACGATTACGCCGACCAGTTTGAAGGTCGTATTACCGGGATCGACGGTGGTGCCGGGATCATGATGGCCACGGAAAGGGCCATCGAAGAATATGACCTCGAACTGGAGCTGCTCGAAAGCAGCGATATGGCCATGACCGCCGCCCTCGCCGATGCCATTATGGCCGACGAGTGGATAGTGGTTACCGGCTGGGCACCGCACTGGAAGTTTGCCCGTTACGAACTCAAGTTCCTGGAAGACCCGGAGGGGGTTTACGGCGACGTTGAAAGAATCCACGTCATCGCCCGCCAGGGTTTTGAAGCGGACGTTCCTGATGTGGCGAACTTCCTGGGGAACTTCTTCCTGGACGATGAGCAGATCGGCGCCGTGATGGGCATGATCGCCGACGGGGAGGAGCCCCTGGACGCGGCCCGCCAGTGGATTGCCGAAAACGAAGACGTAGTGCAGGGCTGGCTCAATTAAGGAGGCCTAACTGCAGCTCATGGGGCGGGGCAGCTGCCTGTCTTTATTGTCGCACTGTTCCCGCACCGTTTAATACTTCAAAGAAGGCCGCGGCCCTTTTTCAGCAGGGCGGCGGCCTTTCCAGTTTATGATGCCTTAATTTGAGCAGTGGTTGCAATTGGGGCATCAAAACAATTATAATAAAGGATGGAATAAAAAAAGGGGCGCAAAAGTTTCCCCTTCCCGGCGGCGGAAATGCTGCCGGAGCGGATGGCTGCCCGTCCGCCAGCCGAGTCCGGGAGCGGAAGCAGCTTTGAGGCCTTTGATTAATAATGCATAGGCAGGTGCTAACAAATATGAAGGAATATATTCCCAGTGAACTGGAGCCCAGGTGGCAGGAATTCTGGCGGCAAAAACAATTTTACAGCACCAGAAAGGATCCTAACCGAAAGAAATACTACGTCCTGGAGATGTTTCCTTACCCCTCCGGGAAGCTGCACATGGGGCACATGCGGGTCTACTCTATCGGCGATGTCCTGGCCCGTTTTTTCAGGATGCGCGGCTGCAATGTCCTGCACCCCATGGGGTGGGACGCCTTTGGACTACCGGCGGAGAACGCCGCTGCCCAGCACGGCGTGGACCCGGCGGAGTGGACCGCTGCCAATATCGTTGCCATGAAAGAACAGCAGGATGCCCTGGGACTCAGCTACGACTGGGAACGGGAGGTAACCACCTGTGCACCGGACTACTATTGCTGGAACCAGTGGCTTTTTCTGCTTTTTTACAGGGAAGGCCTGGCCTATAAAAGGAAAGCGCCGGTAAACTGGTGTCCCTCCTGCCGGACGGTGCTAGCCAACGAGCAGGTCGTGGACGGCGGCTGCTGGCGCTGCGGCAGCGCGGTCGATTCCAGGGAGTTGGAGCAGTGGTTCCTGCGCATTACCGATTATGCGGACCGGCTCCTTGATGACCTGGAACTGCTTGAAGGCTGGCCCCAGAGGGTCAAGGTGATGCAGGAGAACTGGATCGGACGCAGCGAGGGCACCAATATTGTTTTTACCGTAAAGGAAACAGGCGACGAGCTGAAAGTATTTACGACCAGGCCGGACACCGTTTTCGGGGTTACATACATGGTGCTGGCGCCGGAACACCCCCTTGTAAACAAGCTCATAGCGGGCCGGCCGCAGGAAGAGGAGATCACAAAGTTTGTCGCACAGATGCGCCGGGAAAGCGAGATTACCAGGACTGCTGCCGATGCGGAAAAAGTAGGGCTTTTTACCGGTGCTTCCGCGGTGAACCCCGTCAATGGTGAGGAAATCCCCATCCTGGTGGGAAACTACGTACTGATGAGCTACGGTACCGGTGCTATCATGGGTGTTCCGGCACACGACCAGCGCGATTTTCTTTTTGCCCGTAAATACAACCTTCCGGTGCGCATGGTAGTGGCTCCGCCGGACCAGTGCCCTTCCACAGATGAGCTCACCGGGGCCTACGAGGAGCCCGGTATTATGGTCAACTCCGGCCTCTTTGACGGCATGTCCAGCGAAGAGGCCAAAAAAGCGATTACGGACTGGCTGGCCGACCGCGATAGGGGCGGCGGCGATGTCATGTACCGGCTGCGGGACTGGCTTATTTCCAGGCAGCGCTACTGGGGGACGCCCATTCCCGTTGTCTACTGCGGTTCCTGCGGGACGGTCCCCGTCCCCGAGGAGGAGCTGCCCGTTCTGCTGCCCGAGGGCATAGAACTGTCCACCCTGCAGCAGTCTCCCCTGGCCGAATGTCCGCAGTTTGTGCATACTTCCTGCCCCGCCTGCGGCGGAGAGGCGCGCCGGGAGACCGACACCATGGACACCTTCTTTTGCTCCTCCTGGTACTACCTGCGCTACGCCGATCCCAGGAGGGAGTCTGCTCCTTTCTTGAAAGAGGAGGTGGACTACTGGCTCCCGGTGGACCAGTATATCGGGGGCATTGAACACGCCGTCCTGCACCTTCTTTACTCGCGCTTTTTCACCAAGTTCCTCTACGATCAGGGGCTGGTGGGCATACAGGAGCCGTTCCAGAGGCTCCTGGCCCAGGGAATGGTGTACAAGGACGGGGCCAAAATGTCCAAGTCCAAGGGAAACGTCGTTACCCCGGATGAAATAATAGAGCGCTACGGTGCCGATACCGGCAGGCTGTTTATTCTCTTTGCCTCCCCTCCAGAAAAAGACCTGGACTGGAGCGACCAGGGAGTGGAGGGCTGCTACCGCTTCCTGCGCCGCGTATGGCGCCTTTTTGGGCAAAACAGGGAGCTGTTTGAGCAGAGCCCCGGGGGCGCATGGAGCGGAAACAAGGAAAAGGCGGCTGTAGAGGGCGCCGGCAGGGAAGAAAAAGAGCTTCGCCGCGTGCTGAATGCGACGATAAAAAGGGTTACCGCTGATATAGAGGAGCGCTACAACTTTAATACCGCTATCAGTGCCATCATGGAGCTGGTCAACGCCCTCTACGCATACCTGGGCGAGGCCGGCCCGGAGCAGAGGGACACCCACAGGGTGCTGCTCAGGCAGTCACTGGAGACAGTCCTGCTGCTGCTGGCCCCTTTTGCCCCGCATATCTGCGAAGAGCTGTGGCACCAGTGCGGTCTTCAGGGGAGCGTGCACCAGCAGTCCTGGCCTGCTTACGACCCCGCCGCCCTGGAGGTGGAAGAAGTGGAAATAGTGATCCAGGTAAACGGCAAGGTCAGGGGCCGCGTGCTTGTTCCCGCCGATTCCTCCGAAGTTGACCTGCTGGAGGCTGCCAGGGGACATGAAAGGGTACGCCCCTACCTGGAAGGAAAGGAAATCTTGAAAACGGTAACCGTGCCCCGCAAGCTGGTAAACATAGTGGCCCGCTGAAAAGGTTATAGCCGGTTAACCTGAGGAGGTGCTCTTCTGGGAGAAGAACTGTGGCCCCTTCTGTTGGAGGCCGTTTCGAATAATGTTCTGCCCCTTACTTCTTCCTGCAACCTGAGCTGTGTTTTCTGCAGCCACCGCCAGAATCCTCCCGGGGTCAGGACATACCACTTTGGGCCTCTTTCCCCCGCGGTGTTGAGGCAGCTCATTCCTTTCCTGGACAGGACCCGGAAAATAATAGTGGGCGAGTCTTCAACCAGGCTTTGCGAGGGGGAGCCTTTTACCCACCCGCAGATAATGGAGCTGCTTGCTGAAACAAGGAAATTATACCCCGAAGCCCCCCTTCAAATTACCACCAACGGAACGCTTATAGATGAACAGGCGGCCCGCCGGCTGTCGGAGCTGGCCGGGGGAAGACCCTCCGCTGCGCCTGCCCTCGAGCTTGTCTTTTCCCTTAACATCATTTCTACCGACACGCGTTCCAGGATAATGGGCGATAACGATGCGCAGAAAGTCTTTAAATCCATTGAGCTATGCAGGCGATACGAGCTTCCTTTTCACGGCAGCATAGTAGCGCTGCCCCACCTGACCGGTTGGCAGCAGCTGAAAGAAACTATTTTCTTCCTGGAAGAAGCCGGTGCTGTTAGCCCCCGTCTTTTTTTGCCCGGGTTTACCCGTTTTGCCGACCCGGCCTTGCGGTTCGATATCTCCCTGTGGGAGGAAATAGTTACATTCAAAGATAACCTTGAAGCCTCCCTGCACCGCCCGCTGCTGCTGGAGCCCCCCTTGAAAAAGGACCTGCTGGCCAGAGTAGAAGGGGTCCTGCCTTCCTCACCGGCCCGGAAAGCGGGCCTGCAAAAAGGGGATGTTATTAAAAAGGTAGAGGGCCGGGAAGTGTGTAGCGGCGCAGAGGCATTTTACCGGGCCAAAAGGTCTTCCTCGCCGCTGCTGGAAGTGGAACGGGCTCCCGTCGGGTATCCTGGGAAAGCTGCCCGTTACTGCTTTAGCCGGAGCGCAGCAGGGGAAGGGGATGCCTGTGCGGCAGCGGCTGCAGATGACATTTTTCTTGTTCGGCTTGATAAGGAAAAGGATGCAGCGCCGGGGTTTATTATTTACAGTGACCTGGATGGAGGTTTCCTGGAGGCCGTGAAAGCAGACTTGAAGGACATAAAAAATGACGCTGCTCCCCTGCTGCTTACTTCCAGGCTGGCCGCACCCCTGTGGGAATGGGCCCAAAAGCGCTGTTTTTTGCCGTTCGAAGCGGCCGTCAGTGCAGTGGAAAACCGTTTCTTCGGCGCCTCGATTTGCTGTGCCGGGCTACTGACAGTTTCCGATATTAAGGAACACCTTCACGAAAGGCTTGAAAATAGCCACCTTCCCGGTACAGTAATTGTCCCGCCGGCCCCTTTTGACCACCGCGGTTATGACCTGGTAGGGGAGCACCACGACAGCCTCGCCGACGACTTTCCAGGAGTACATTTCCGGTTCCCGTGCCGGGCGAACTCGCCCCGGTGGTGAATATTAGACGCCGCTAGTTGTTATAGGGAGAGGAATAAAATTACAGTAATTTAAACTTTCATACTTAGCAGGGAATTAAGAAATTTTGTCGAACTTAACTAAGCCAGGTAAAGCCAGGTATCAATGTATAAACCCAGTAGCAATGTCAAACTTTCCCCGTACCTGTGGTCTAATAATACTTAGAAGGGTGGTAAGATGTTTAAACTGACACCTAGGGAGCAGAAACTGGTCATCTTACTCGGCTGCCTGTTGCTTTTAGGGCTTGTCCTCAGGTTTACACTGCCTGACCCGGATGGGGTTGCTATTGTAAAAGGGGGAGAAAATGTTGCAGCAGTTGGAAACAATCCGGGCTCGAACAATCCGGGAGCGGTGGAGGAAAATGCCCTTGTTGAAGACAATAAGATCGCTGTCCACGTGGCAGGGGCTGTATCCAGGCCAGGGGTCTACTATGTGGCGGAAGGCTCGCGCCTCTATGAAGCTGTTGAAGAGGCGGGCGGATACCTGGAGGATGCCGATCTGAACAGGGTGAATCTGGCCCAGCCTCTTTTTGACGGCCAGAGAGTGGAGATCCCCCTGAAAAATCCCGGCGAACCCGGTTCGGCAGCAGTTCCCGGCGCTGACGGGGAAAATTTATCGCTGGCATCGGAACAGGACAGGGTCAACATAAATACCGCCAGCCGGGCGGAGCTGGAAACCCTCCCCGGGATAGGTGCAGTAAAAGCCGCCAGTATTGTCAGCTACCGGGAAAGGCACGGCCCGTTCCAGCGTATAGAGGACCTGGTCAAGGTCAGCGGCATCGGGGAAAAGACAGTGGAAAACATCAGAGACCTCATTACAGTATATTAAGAATAGAAGCAGAGAAGAAAATGGCAGTCATTTTCTAAAAACCATTTTGGGTTACCGGCAGGAATGTTCAAGGGTAATGTGGTAATAATTATTAATACAATTAGTATGCAATTTCGTACGGTTATATGGCTGGAATACCAGGCACCTGAATTGTATAAAGTCGTTAAACAAGCCACAGGTGCCGAAATTAAATTTGCTCTGCAGCAGGCTTTATTATCTGTAAAGATGGGGAAAACAGGGAGCGTGCAGCCTGTCCTCATTTTGTTTCTTTATACAGTTTTTTAAGGAGGTAAACCCGAAAAGTAGCGGGGTATATTTATGAGATTGAGAAGTATAGTTATTGTTGCTGTAATTGTTGTTGGCCTGGGAGTTGCCGTCTGGGCCGTATCCCTGTATTCCGATTGGCTCTGGTTTGACAACCTTGGCTACGGTTCCGTGTTTTTGACGGTCTTTTTTACCCAGTGGGGTGTGAGGCTGGCCGCCTGGGGACTTTTGTTTGTCTTCCTGTTTGTCAACCTTTACCGCACCAGGGATGCGTTGATGAGCCTTTCCATGCGGGAGACGGGCGATCCCGGTGCGGTGAACCTCCTGGCAAAGCTGGTAACGACGCCAAGGATTACCGCCTTTTTGCTGATAGCCAGCCTCTTGATTTCCTTTCTGCTGTCTTCCTACACGGGAACATACTGGCTGCAGGTGAGCCAGTTTTTCCACGGACAGGAGTTTAATATAAGCGAGCCGATCTTCGGCCGCGATGCTTCCTACTATGTTTTCGAGCTGCCTTTCTGGCGCTTTCTGTATTCTTTTTTGCAGACTGCAGTGATATTTACTCTCGTGTTGGTAGGAATTGTCTATGTGATGGTCAATCCCC
Organism: Syntrophomonadaceae bacterium; assembly: GCA_003563385.1. Lineage (GTDB taxonomy): Bacteria > Bacillota > Dethiobacteria > DTU022 > UBA8154 > CSSED11-109. The sequence continues at coordinate 516 of PWRZ01000065.1, read as the reverse complement.
CGGTGCAGGTAGGGCGCAGGATAGTTTTCCTTCCTTACAGGGGACAGGGACATGTTTCCCTGCTGATGGCGTTTGCTTTTTTGCTCAAGGCCTGGGATTACCGCCTGCAGATGTTTGAGCTGATGTTTTCACCGCGCGGCTTTACTTACGGACCCGGCTATACTGATATGAATGCCCAACTGCCCGCTTTGTGGATACTCCTTTCCCTATCCCTGGGCATTACGGCAATGCTCATATTTAATATTTACCGGCGCCAGGGGCGTCTTATTTTCCTGAGCGTTGTCCTGCTCATTGCCGGCTCTGTAGCTGTCGGCAATATCTATCCGGCTGTTATTCAGCGCTTCCGGGTTGACCCCAACGAGTTTGCTTTTGAGCGCCCTTTCATTGAGCACAATATAGCCCTTACCCTGAAAGCTTTTGCCCTGGACGATGTGCAGCTGGAACATTATCCTGCCCGGCAGCAGCTGGACTGGGACGGTCTTGAGGCCGCTTCCGGGACCCTGGATAATGTGCGCC
>PWRZ01000221.1 GCA_003563385.1 Syntrophomonadaceae bacterium | reverse complement strand
GGACAATATTGACCCCATAACGGCGTATCCCGATTTTAAAACGCTGCTCTGCCGGGTAGAACCGATTTCTTAATTTTGCAATTATGATAAAGGAGGCTGAGCGTAAGTGCTTACTGCCGAGGTTGACTTAAAAGAGATGGACAGGGTCATAAAGGAGTTAAAAGAAAAGGCCCGGTACTTGATAGAGATCTCCGGTGGCATGCAGTGTGTGGACCGGAACTGTGATCGCATCCTGGCCAGCGTCAAGATGCTGGAGCTAAACATCTCTGACGTTGTAGAATTTTTAGACTAGAGGCAAGCGAAAAGACCGAGGAAAAGGAGGAAGAGGAACTTGAACTATGTCATAGTAGGCAACAGTGCTGCTGCGGCCGGCGCCATCGAATCCATCCGGCGCCTGGATAAAGAGGGCAGCATCACCGTCGTCTCCAACGAAAAAGACCATATCTACTCCCGCCCGCTCATTGCCCACTACTTAGCCGGCGAAGTAGAAGAAGACCGTATGCCCTACCGCCCCCTGGACTTCTACGACACCTATGGTGTAGAAACACTCCTGGGAGTAACCGCCACCGCTCTTGACCCCGTGGCAAGGGAGCTTTATACAGAAGGCGGCACCATCAGCTACGACCGGCTCCTTATCACCACCGGCTCCAAAGCCGCGGTTCCCCCCCTAAAAGGTCTGGACCTGGAAGGAGTAAGCCCCTTCCAGACCTACCGGCAGGCCCGTGCGCTGAAAGAAAAGCTGACCCCCGGCACCAAAGCCGTTGTCATCGGCGCGGGCCTCATCGGCATGCGTGCCGCCTACGGCCTGCACGAGGCCGGAGCCGAGGTGACCATCATCGAGCTTTTGCCCCGGATCCTGAGCCGGGTCCTGGACGAAAGGGGCTCCGCCATGGTGCAGACCGTCCTGGAAGGGGGCGGCCTGAAGATCCTCACCGGCCGCAAAGTTGAAGAATTCACCGGCCAGGGCGGCAGGCTGGCCGGCCTCACCTTGGACGACGGCCAGAAGCTGGAGGCCCGGATCGCCATCATCGCCACCGGCGTCGCCCCCGACCTGGAGCTGGTAAAGGGTACCGCTATCAGCACCAACCAGGGCATCCTGGTCAACCAGTACTTCCAGACCAGCTTTGCCGACATCTTCGCCGCCGGCGACGTCGCCGAGACCTACGACATCCCCCGGGGCCGCGCCATGGTCAACGCCAACTGGCCCAACGCCCACCAGCAGGGCCGCTATGCCGGCACCTGCATGACCGGGCAGATGACCCCCTACGAAGGCTCCCTGGGCATGAACTCCGTCAGCTTCTTCGGCGTCCCCGTCGTCTCCCTGGGGCTCTTCGACCCCGAAACAGAAAAAGAAGAAGGCGCCGAGACCAAAACCAAAGAAATCCCGGACCACCACCTCTACACCAAACTGGTCTTCAAGGACAACCTGCTAAAGGGCGCCATCTTCATCGGCGACCTGCACCACTGCGGCGCCGTCAAAGACCTCATCAAAGACCAGACCTTAGTAGGCATCATCAAAGACTCCATCATCGAAGAAAAGTACCAGCTCTACGCCTTCCTGCGCAAAAAAAGACAGGAAAAGGTAGAAGGCCTAAACATCACCTGGCCTGAAACCCACAGCTCCACCCAGCCCTACGTCAAAGCCTTCAACGAAGAAAGCTGGACCGAGCGTGAACGCGACAAAAGAGAATGGAAAGAGGTGAACTCCAAATGAACCAGCGCCCCCTATGCAACAACGCCCTGGTAAACCTGACCGACCGCACCGTCGACTTTATAGAGACCGGCGACGAGCTACTGCGCAGCTTCGTCGGCGGCCGGGGCCTCAACATGCACTACCTCTACAAATATTTGAAACCGGGAGCTGACCCCCTCTCCCCCGACAACGTCCTTCTCCTGGGCACCGGCCTTCTAACCGGCACCCTCTCGCCCAACAGCGGCCGCCACAGCGTCACCTGCAAATCCCCCGAATCCGGCATCATCGGCGACGCCAACATCGGCGGCTTCTTAGGCCCCGAGATGCGCTATGCCGGTATCGACCGCCTCATCATCCTGGGCAAAGCGGACCGCCCCGTCTACCTCTACCTGGAAGACGGCAAGGTCGAAATAAGAGACGCCGGCCCCTACTGGGGCCTCACCTGCAGCCAGACCGACGCCAGATTCAAACACGACCTGGGCAGCGACATCGAAGTAGAGACCATCGGCCCCGCCGGCGAAAACCTGGTTAGATACGCCTGCACCCGCTACGGCGTCAAAAACGCCGCCGGCCGCTGCGGCACCGGCACCGTCTGGGGCTCCAAGAACTTAAAAGCCGTCGTCGCCCGTGGCAACCAGCCCCTGCCTGCCGCCGACCCGGAAGGTTTGTTCGACAAATACATCGAACTGCGGGACTACCTGAGAGAATCCAAAGTCATCCAGATCCTGGGTAGGGTGGGCACCCCCCTTCTGTACGACGTCAGCAACTACCTGGGCGCCATCCGCACCCACAACAGCCAGCAGACCGTCTTCTTCGACACCCTAAACGCCGAAGAAGTGCACAAATACGTCAACAAAATGCTGGGCTGCAGCGGCTGCGTCGTCCACTGCCGCCACCGCAACACCCTGGGCGGCGAAGGCCCCGAGTACACCACCGAAGTCCTGATCGGCGCCAACATTGGCGTCGCCGACACCGGCCAGGTGATCGAGCTCAACAACCTGGCCAACGAACTGGGCCTGGACGTCTCCTCCCTGGGCACCTACATCGCCTGGGCCATCGAGCTCTACGAAAAGGGCTATATCAGCGACAAAGAAACAGGCGGCCCCCTGCGCTTCGGCGACTATGAAATGTCCCGCAAGCTCATCGAAGACATCGCCTACCGCCGGGGCTTCGGCGACACCCTGGCCGAAGGCAGCCTTTTAGTGGACAAATACGGCCAAGAAACCGCCGACTTCCTTATGGCCATCAAAGGCCTGCCCCAGTCGGACCCCCACGACGTGCGCTACCTCAAAGCCTTCGCCCTGGGTAACGCCACCTCTTCCCGCGGCTCTGACCACTTAAGGAGCAGGCCCACCCTGGAGATCCTGGACCTTCCGGCCCAGCTCACCCGCCGTATCTACGGCCAGCCGGTAGACCCCAACCCCACCAGCTACAACACCAAGGCTGTAGTGGTCACCTTCAGCGAGACCATCTTCGCCGTAGTGGACTGCATGGGCATCTGCAAATTCGTCTGCCACGGCTTCAACAGCCCGCGCAACCTGAACTACGACCATTTCCGGGAGCTTACCGAACTGGCCACCGGCCTCAAATTCAGCAAAGAAGAACTGGTCCAGGTGGGCCGCCGGGTCATCGACCAGGAAAGGCTCATCAACTACCAGGAAAAAGGCATCACCCGCAAGGACGATACCCTGCCGGCGCGCTACTTCGACGAACCCATGCCCAGCGCCCGTGCCAAAGGCAGCCGCATCGACCGCCAGAAATTTGACGAAATGCTGGACCACTACTACGAGCTCCACGGCTGGGACAAAGAGGGCATGCTGCCCCAGGAAAGAATAGACGAACTGAACCGCTTAAAACAGCTCACCTAAAGGAGGCATGAAGAGAAAATGATCATTCGACAGAAACAGGTCTACTGCCGCCCCACCCTCTGCACCGGCTGCCGCACCTGCGCCAACGCCTGCGCCATGGTCCACGAAGGAGGCACAAATCCGCGCCTGGGACGTATCAACGTCCGGCAGAACCTCTTTGAGCGCTACGAATTCCAGGAACTCTGCCGCCACTGCCAGGAGGCCCCCTGCGTCGATGCCTGCATGGTGGGCTGCATCGAGAAGAACGAAGAAACCGGCGTCGTCACCAACGAGGACCGCTGCGTGGGCTGCTGGATGTGCCTCATGGTCTGCCCCTTCGGCGGCATGAAGAGGGACCTCCTCAAGAACATGGCCGTCAAGTGCGACCAGTGCCAGGACCGCGAACAGGGTCCGGCCTGCGTCCAGGCCTGCCCCACCGGCGCCCTGGTCTTCGAGGAGAGGGAAGACGCCCCCGAGGAACCCTTCTTTACCGGGCCCACGGTGGCGTAAAACAGCATAAAAGGAAAGCTTCAATAATATTAAAGCTCCGCCTCGCCGGCGAAAAGTACATGCGTTGCGGGGCTTTTCATGTCCAAGTGATAAGAGATATGATATAATAATTATAAAAAGGCAAACACGCGCTTCGATTCGATAGGTTACCGCAACCGTTTGATAGGGAATTATTTTTGTAGAGAGGGATCTGTTGTGCTATGGAACACTTGGTTGCACCTCCCTAGTGGATAAACGGGGGATATAATTTATAACAACTTGATTTAAAGGAGCCTTGAAAAT
>PWRZ01000151.1 GCA_003563385.1 Syntrophomonadaceae bacterium | reverse complement strand
GGTTCCAGTGAATGATACAGCAGCACCTCCACGCGGGGCCCCGCGCTACCGCCAAAAACGGACATTATCTTACTGCACCCGGATAAGAACGGCAGCATTGTCAGCAGCAGGACCAGGAGCAGCACGATACCGGATAAGTTGCTACTACGGGGGCGTGTTACCCCGGCCCTGCTCGCTGTTTTTTCCGCTTTTAAATACATGGATACCACATCCATTCACATTTTCTCAAAAAAGCTTAAAGTGGTCTTTACATTTTCGTTTATATAATCTGCTGCTTAACCCACTGCCCCACTGCCCCACTGCCCACTGCCTACTTTAAGCAACAGGTGTCAAGAATTTGTGAACATGGTATTAAGAGTTTGTTAAGAACATTTACGGATTCAATTAGCAGCGTTGGAGAAGGTTGACCGAGGCAATACTGAGGTAATGAGGAATAATCCAGTGGATATTAGGGAATGGTTCACTCTGCAGAAAGCACCAGCCGCTGCCGGCATGGGCTATGCCACCATCAACAGAAAATGCCATTGTTGCTCCTATTATAGCTGTTATTAGAGCTGCTATTTTTTTTGGAAGCATCTTTTGTTAAAATAGGTTGTCGGGCTTTTTGTTACGGGCGAAGATGTGCCTGCTGCAGGATATGGCGGCAGCGGCGCCAGGCAGCGTATTTAAAAAAGCGGAGGCAGTAAAATTGCTGATATTTACCGGAGCATTTATAATGGTTTTTGTCGCCGAGCTGGGAGACAAGTCTCAACTGCTGGCCATGGCCCTGGCAACCCGCTACTCTGTGAAGAAAGTTTTAGCCGGGGTGGTGCTGGCTACTTTACTGAACAACGGGCTGGCTGTCTTCGCCGGTTATTACCTCCGTGCCTCCCTCAACCTGGAAATAATGCAGCTGGCTGCCTCCAGTTCTTTTATTGTTTTTGGATTGTGGAAACTGTATGAAGAGAGCGGTGAAAAAGAAGCTTTACAGGTGGATACTCCAGCAGCTGCAAAAAAAACGGGGACGGCAATCAACCCCGTAATAACGTCAGCGGGGGCCCTGTTCCTGGCAGAAATGGGTGACAAAACCCAGCTGGCCACTATTTCTTACGTCGTCAAGTACGGCGCTCCTTTCTTAACGCTCCTGGGGGTAGTAGCCGGTATGGTGCTGGCAGATGCCCTGGGCATCTTTACCGGAAATTACCTCTCCCGCCTCCTATCCCCCGCCCTGGTGAGGCGGCTCGCAGCCCTGGTATTTATACTAATTGGCTTATCGGGACTTCTCTCATATTTTGGAGCCCTCCCATTTGCCGCGCTGTAACCACTCGAGGTTTAACTATTCGAGGCTAATCGAGCTGCTATTCGAGGCGTCTATTCCCCCCTATTCGAGGCCTATTCGAGGGGGGCTATTCGAGGCGGCTATTCGAGGGACACCATACTTAATTCATCCGCGGGGCTATTCGAGGCGGCTATTCGAGGGACGGCTATTCGAGGGACACCATACTTAATTCACGCAAATACTACTCTATCCCGAAAATGTCTGCCTTAAAGAATTCCCTAATCCGTATCCATTTCCAGCCTCCCTGCTAATCCCGTAACCTGCCCCCGCAAATACGAAAAACAGCAGTATTGCCAGCGCCAATAAACATTTTCTGGGCAAAAGATATCCCCCCGTCCAGGCAAATTATGAATGAGCAGTCATTCACTTATGGCCATTTACAATAGTCCTCTTTTTTCTGTCAATAGTGATCGGAACCGGAGTTCTTTGCTGTTTATTCTGAGTAAAATTTCGGGTAAAATTTCGGGACACATTGAAAATTATTATCCACGACTCAACTCCACTTAAGTCAGGGATGGGTCAAAGAATCGCCCCCAAATGGACCAAAGAACCGGCCCCTCTCACTCTGACTCATCCGTTGCCCTGAGTTACCTGATCCGCTGGACTGCATCTCGCAGCTGCTTCAGGTTGCCGCATTCAACGACGGCGTCACAATAGGGCTCATATACCCGCATGATGCTGTCATGGGTATTCCAATTTTCTTTTGGCTGCGGGTTGAGCCAGTACACCTTCCCTGCTTTCCCCGTGATTTGAGAAAAAAATTCCCGCTCATCCGCCTTAAACAGGTTCTTGGCATCGCCAAAGATGAGCAGGACAGTATCCGCGGAAATTTGCTGCAGGTGATTGCGCCAAAACTGGTAGAAGACGGTACCGTAGTCGGAGTTGTTGGTACGTGAAATGTCGTCCTCATCCAGCGCACGGGCCAGTCCTTCCGTAAAGCCGTATTTGTCCAGGTAAAAGGTAATCTCGGCCACACGGTCGATAAACAGGTAGACAGAAGTAGATGGGAAGCGTTGGTAGAAGGCATAAACCAGGCGAAGCAGAAACAGGGCGTACGGCCTGACGGAGCCGGACCAGTCGCAGAGCACGGCCATCTTTACGCGGTGCCTCTTTCTTTTCTTGTAGCGGAGGCTGCCCGGCAGGCGCCCGCGCTGCATCAGGGCACGGCAGGTTCGCCGCAGGTCCAGCCGTCCCGTCCTGGCGGAAGGACGATAGCGCCTGCTGAAGGCCAGGGGAATCCTGGCAGCCAGCTTGTCTACTTCCTGCATGACAGCCGCTTGTTGGGCGTCACTAAGGCAGGCAAAGTCCAGCCCTTGCAGCGCAACCTTCTCCACCACCGCAGCCAGCCCTGCAGCTCCCCGCTCCGCAAGCAGGCGCTTTTCGATCTTGCTTTTAATGTCCTTTTCCAACCTGCCCAGCAGCCGCCTCTTTTCCTCCGCATACGACACTTTTCCCTGCTCCAGCGCCGCCTCTACCATAAACCAGCCCAGCGACACTTTAACCTGGTGGAGCAGGTCGTCAGGGTCCAGGGATTCTCCCGGCGGCGGCAGCTGCAGCATGGCCGCCAGCTGGGACGAAAAAACACCCATTTTTTCGGGATCGGCCAGGACCCGTTCCAGTTCGTCGCGGCAGCAGCCCGCCCCCGTAAATGCGCTGCCGCCGCCATCGACAACCAAAGCCGGGAACAGCCGCCCGGCTTCTGCTGGTACTGTTTCTGCTTCCAATTCTGTTTGTTCTACAGCAGCATTGAAAGTGAGCTCGAAAACCTTGTCAAACACGGGAAAGTCAGCGGCATTTTTGACCAGGGTACTCTGCAGGGCCGCCCGGACTGCCTCCCTGTCGGTGATATCCAGGCAGGCCAGGGCCTTTCCGGTATCTATCATTTCTCCCAGTGCAACATCCAATCCGGCCTGGCGGAGGCGCCGGGCAAAGAGAAACAGCACTCTTTCCATTATCCCCCGCCTCCCGGGGCAGCAGCCCGTGCCTCCCGGACAATTACAGCTTCATCCTCCTTATACTTGGCCAGGATGGACAGCCCGTCCAGCACACACTCTTCATTATACTCCCGGTAGCCAAGGAGCAAAAGAGCCTGGGCCCACTCCACCGCTTCGGAGACCCCGGGCGCTTTTTTGAGCGGCTTCCGGCGTAAAATGTTCAGGAAAGAAACTATCTGGGAGGCAAACAGCTCGGGAAGTTTGGGCACATGATGGCAGAGGATAGCCCGCTCCCTGTCCTCGTCGGGGTAATCCAGGTAGAGGTGCAGGCAGCGGCGCTTCAGGGCGTCACTGAGTGGACGGCTGTTATTGCTGGTCAGAACGACAAACGGAATGGAGGCTGCTTTCACGGTGCCGAACTCCGGGATTGTCACCTGGAAATCGGACAACGCTTCCAGGAGAAAGCTCTCGAACTCGGCATCGCTTTTGTCAACCTCGTCAATGAGAAGGACCACCTCTTTATCCGCCAGCAGCGCCTGAAGCAGGGGGCGTTTCAATAGAAACTCCTCCCCGAATAGCTGGCAGCGAGACTCCTCCCAGCGGCCGGTGTTCTCTGCCTGCAGGTAGAGCAGCTGCAAGGTATAGTTCCACTCGTAGAGTGCTTTGGCCTCGTCCAGCCCCTCGTAGCACTGCAGGCGAATCAAATCCGTGCCCAGTCCCCGGGCAAGAGCGCAGCCCAGCTCGGTCTTACCAACTCCGGCCGCCCCCTCCACAAGCAGCGGTTTTTGCAGGCGCAGGGCCAGGAAAATAACCGTGGCTACGCGGCGGTCTATATAATAACCGGCCGCAGTCATCAACTCTACAACCCGCTCAATGCTGTTAACCAAAGCCACGCCCCCTTAAAAAATTTCGGGACACATTGAAATTTTATTTGAAATTTTCCATTGAAATTTTGTGGAAAATCGACAAACAGCTTTTACAACTAATCCCGCGGATGGAAATTAAGACATCATCCCCGCTCTATAATTCATTTTCTTTTTTTCCTTTACTTTCAACATGATCAGTCTCCTTACGTCTTCAAAAACAGCCTCGTCCCCGAAATAGGAAGCTAACTCGTCCATTGACGGTTCATCGGTTTTATCCATGATCAGGTTTCCGTCCATAAATTTACCACCCTTCTGTATTATAACACAAACGTTTGCTGTTCCGAATATTTTTTTAACTCCTGGCAGGCTGTTACACGCTCTTATGAGTTGCTAAAGGGAACTTTTTGGCCTCTAAAATGGTCTTATTACTAACAAGCCATTTAAAGCGAGGGGTTATAAATGAACAAGCACATGAAAAAACTGGTGGCATTACTTTTTCTGGCACTCTTTTGCACAGGGCTGGCAGGTGTCGCGGGCTGCCAACCCGGGCAAAAATCTGCTTATGCGGAGCCGGCTGATTATGTAGATGCACGCCTGGTCGAGGCCAACACCGCGTTTGCGTTCGAACTGTTCCATGCTCTCCAGGAAGAAACTCCCGGCGAAAATATCTTCATTTCCCCGGCAAGCGTTTCCCTGGCCCTGGCAATGACTTACAACGGTGCCGCCGGGGAGACGGCCGCGGCCATGGAAGAGGTACTGCACTTCCAGAACATGAATATCGAGGATGTAAACAAGGCCTTTGCGGACCTGCGTACCATCCTTGAAAACCCGGACCCGAAAGTAGAACTGGCCATAGCCAACTCCCTCTGGGCGCGCCAGGGCGTGGAGTTTTACGATGATTTCCTGCAGCGGAACCGCGAGTATTTCGGGGCAGAGGTGGCAACACTGGATTTCGACAGCCCCAATGCCGCCGACACGATCAACAGGTGGGTAGAACAGCAGACGAAGGGGAAAATCGAGGACCTGATCGAGCCGCCGATCCATCCCCTGACAGTACTTTTCCTCCTAAACGCCATTTACTTCCAGGCCGACTGGGCGGAGCCGTTCAACCCGGAGCTAACCCGTGAGGTCCCCTTCCCCCTCCCGGACGGGAGCCACAAAGAGCACCCCCTTATGTTCCGGGAAGGAGAGTTCCAGTACCTGGACGGTGATGGCTTCCAGGCCGTCGCCTTACCATACGGAAAGAACGAGCGCATTAACATGTACATCTTCCTGCCCGACCCCGGGCAGACCCTGCAGGACTTTTACGAGCAGCTAACGGCAGCCGAATGGAACACCTGGCTGGAAGCGTTCCGGAAGACGGAAGGCCGTGTGGGACTTCCCCGCTTCAAGTTCGAGTATGAAGCTTCGCTTAACGATGTCCTCAAAGACCTGGGCATGGAGATCGCCTTCGACGACACAGCAGCCGATTTCTCTGCCATGCGGCCCACCCCTCCCCGTCTTTTTATCGCCGACGTAAAGCATAAGGCCTTTGTCGAGGTTGACGAGAAGGGCACCGAAGCCGCCGCTGCCACTTCGGTTGAAATAAGAGCGGAATCGGCTCCCATGGACTGGTTTTCCATGACCGTGGACCGGCCTTTCTTCTTCAGCATAGTCGACAACAAGACCGGCTCCATCCTGTTCATGGGCTCGGTCACCGACCCGATGCAACAATCAGAGTTATAGGGGTTATCAATGAAAAAAGGGAAGAGAAAAGATGGGATACGAAATGGCTGCCTTCGCCGGTGGATGTTTTTGGTGCATGGTAGACCCTTTTGACAGGACGCCGGGCGTTGTAAAAGTTGTCTCCGGTTACATGGGGGGGTACAAAGAAAATCCCACCTATGAAGAGGTTTGTTCCCATAAGACGGGTCACCTGGAAGTTGTGCAGGTAATCTTCGACCCGGAAGTTTTGCCCTATGAAAAGCTGCTGGATATCTACTGGCGCCAGGTAGATCCTACCGATCCCGGGGGACAGTTTGGCGACCGGGGCCGGCAGTACCAGACGTCGATTTTTTACCACAGCCAGGAGCAGAAAGAAAAAGCTGAAGCATCCTTAAAAGCTTTAACGGAAGAGGGACGGTTTAAAAAGCCCATAGTCACCAAAATTCTACCCGCAAGCACCTTCTACCCGGCGGAGGATTACCACCAGTACTATCACAAAAAGAACCCGGAGCACTACCGACAGTACCGCAAAGCTTCCGGGCGGAAAGATTTCTGCCGGAAATACTGGGAAGGTAAAGATGCTGACCGAAAAGAGTTGCTTAAAAAGCTTACCGGCCTGCAGTATGCCGTAACCCAAGAAAATGCCACGGAACCGCCTTTTGACAATACATACTGGGATAATCAAAGAGAAGGCATCTACGTTGATATTGTCTCCGGCGAACCGCTCTTTTCTTCCAAGGATAAGTTTGACTCCCACTGCGGCTGGCCCAGCTTTAACAGGCCCCTTGACCGAAAAAACATCGTCGAAAAACCCGATTACAGCCATGGTATGAGCCGCACCGAAGTAAGAAGCAGCAAAGCCGATTCGCACCTGGGGCACGTCTTTAACGATGGGCCCGGCCCCGAAGGGCTACGCTACTGTATCAACTCCGCCGCCCTGCGCTTTATCCCTAAGGAGGACTTAATGAAGGAAGGGTACGAGGAGTACTTAAGTCTTTTTGACTGTTAGTTTCTTGCTGGTGCCAGTAAGGGGAAAAAACTACATATTTATAAGCAACAGCCAGGAAATCCTGGCTGTTTTCAGTCATGCAGGCGCACAGGTGCATAAGTGCACAGTTTTGCCCATATGCCCTTCTTTTAATTCTCTAATTTTCTAGCGTGACTGGTATTTCCTTTTCCTTTTATCGGTCCTACCCTCTTTATAATTTTTTAAGTTTTTGGGGCTTTTCTTCTTAAAAGAGGCTTCTTCTGTTAAATGAACCACCGGGGTATCCGGTTCCTTGGTAAGCATTTTGAGCGCTGCAGAGAGCAGTGTTACAGAATCATTTTCCTGCAGCAATGTTTCCGCCATTTTTGAGTACTGGCGGGTATCTTCTTCTTCAATTACACGCATTAATTTATCTGCAGTTACCTGCTGCAGCCCTTCCAATGCTTCACCGATCGAGGGTACAAGCTTGCGAGCAATTTTTCTCCGGGTGGTCTTTTCAATTATCCTCAACTGATCCAACTCGCGGGGAGTTACAAAAGTCACTGCGATACCAGCCTTTCCCAGGCGTCCCGTGCGGCCAATGCGGTGGACATAGTTTTCAGGATCCTGGGGGATATCAAAATTATATATATGTGTTACATCACCTATATCGAGCCCCCGGGCAGCAACATCTGTAGCCACCAGTATTTCTGTAATCCCTCTTCTAAAATTGTGCATCACGCTGTCTCTCTTGACCTGGGTGAGATCCCCATGGATCCCTTCTGCAGAGTATCCCCGCCTGTTCAGGGCTTCGTAAAGCTCATTAACCCGCTTTTTGGTTCTCCCGAAAACAATGGCCAGGCCGGGAGCCTGTATGTCCAAAATCCGGCATAGAACCTCATACTTTTGTCTTTCCTGGACTTCAAGATAATACTGTTCCGTATTGGGAACGGTAACCTCCTTGGATTTGGTTATTAACAACTGCGGGTTTTTCATAAACCGCCGGGCCAAATCCTGAATGGGTCTGGGCATGGTTGCCGAGAAAAGCATCGTTTGGCGCTCACCAGGAATGTCCCGCAAAATAGTTTCTATATCCTCAATAAATCCCATGTTCAACATCTCGTCAGCTTCATCCAGGATTACCATGGCCACCTTATGCAGCTTCACCGTTTTTCTTCTCATATGGTCCATCAAACGACCCGGGGTCCCCACAATAATTTGCGGCTTGTTTTTGAGAGCCCTTATCTGCCTGCCTATATCCTGCCCCCCGTAAATAGGCAGTGCGCGAACACCTTTAACCTGCCCGATAGAGTTTAATTCCTCCGCTACCTGGACAGCCAGTTCCCTGGTCGGTGCTACCACCAAACCCTTTACATTCGCCTCTTCCCTGTCTATTTTTTCTACCAGGGGGATCCCAAAAGCAGCTGTTTTACCTGTCCCTGTTTGAGCCTGCCCAATAATATCGTGACCATCCAGGGCCGGAGGTATAACCTGCCCCTGGATGGGAGTGGCAGCTTCAAAACCCATACCTGAAATAGCCTTTAATACCGGGTTGCTTAAACCCAGTTCCTTAAAAATTGCCATGAACTAAAATCTCCTTTTTGTTGTAAATATTATTATAGGCAAAAATTAAAGCGTTCCCGAAAGCATCGGAAACGCCCTTCCTTGCACCTTCTATCCTGCCGGAAAGCAGAGGCCTAAAGATGGTCAACTTCTTCAACTTTTTTAACAGCAGTATAACTGTAACACAATGGCAACCAAATTGCAATAGCGTCATCATAATTTCGGGACACATTGGAAATTATTGAACAAGACATAGGATAAAAGTAAGACTACAATCAAACGTTAATTACTCCCTCTGAAATAAAAGGAAACAATAGAAATGATAATTCTATGGTGTTTCTATAATTTCTAAATAATTTTCATTGTGTCCCCAAATTTTTGACTCTGGTGCCTTCATCGACGCCGCGTGTTTGGGGGTCGAGGACAACCAGGTCGCCTTCTTCTAAGCCTTCGGTAATGACTATTTCGTGCCTGGTCTCTAAGCCCGTCTTAACGGGCCTTATCTGCGCCCGGTTATTTTCAACCACCAGGAGGGCATCTTCTCCCTGGTAGCTGAAAAGGGCCGTTTTGGGAACCACCAGCACACCGGACAGCTCCTCCGTGACAAACTCAACATCCAGCCCGTAGCCCGGGGCTATCTTTAGGTCTTCGGGAAGTAAGGGAAGGATGGTTACTTTTACTCTTTCTTCTTCCAGTCCCAGGGGGGAAATGTCTTTTTGGGCATAGGGTGAGATCTTTATCACTTCTCCGGGGAAGACGATCTCTTCATCCCTCATCCTGAGCAGTAGGTTTACCGGCATTCCTGTATAAATGTCGTAGATATCGCGGGTCAAAACCTTTGCCTCGATACGATGATCTTCCTCCAGGAAGAGCGTCAGCAGGGGAACCTGGGGGGCTGCCAGCTCACCTTCTTCTGTATCTACGGCAGTTACCACTCCGCTGATGGGAGCGCTGAGGCGATAGTTTTTCTGCTGGTGCTTTAAAAGCCCTATTTGGGCAAGGATGGCCTTTTCCTGGGCCTCAATTACTTCCCTGCTTCCCAGGGGCGGGCTGTACGCCTCCTCTAAAATCTGCAGCGCTTTTTCCTGCTGGGCCAGGTTGTATTCGGCCCTGCTAAGCAGTTCTTCGGCTCCCTCCAGCTCTACCGTTGCAACAGCGCCCTGCTCATGAAGCCCCTTTATCCTCTCATAATTCTCCCGTGCCCTTTCAAGGTCACTTTCCGCTTCTTCTATCCTGAGCCTGTAGCTTTCCAGCTCAGCCGGGCCCGGCACTTCATCCAGCCGCAGCTTCTCGGCATCGAGCCCCTTCAGGCGGGCTTCCAGCTCGCGCAGCTTGTACTGCAGCTCACTGTCATCGAGAACCGCTACCAGCTGGCCCTCGCTGACCTGCTCTCCTTCTTTTACCAGCAGTTTTTCAACGCGGGCCGAATAGAGCGAATAGACGCTCCGCTCGCTCAGCGGCACCACTACCCCTTCCTCGGTAAAGCTTCTCTTGATGTCAGACAGTGCCGCTTTTTTTACTTCAACTTCCTTCTCCTGCATGACCAGGGAAAAAGCAGCTCCCCCGGCAGCCAGCAGGATCAGCACGGCCAAAACAATTTTCCACTTTGTTTTCATATTTTTCTCCCCCTTGGGCTCACTCTCTCGTTTTTAAGACGTCGACCAGGCTAAGCTTTTCAATCCCCCTCAGGACAAACCGCTGTGCCAGCCAGATAGAAAGGGTGGTTATAAGCAGGGCCATCAAAAACGATTCCGGCGTTAAACTTGCTGGGACGGTGTACAGATCCGTGGTCATCTCCCGGGCAAACCCCCACTGCATAAGCATGGCCAGGGGGAGGCCTGCTACCATGGCAAAAACACTGACAAACCACTGTTCAAAAGTAATCACCGCAAAGACCTCTCGCGTGGTCATCCCCAGCACCATCATGGAAGCAAGCTCACGGCTCCGCTCAGACAATGTGATAAAGCTGGCGCTGTAGATAATGGAAAAGCATGTGATAACACCAATGAAGACATAGAGGTATACTGCCACCCCAAATGTTTCCATCAGTTCCCTGGTCTGCTCAAGCCGTTCCTCCCTGCCGTCGACCCCGGTTACCATCCCCGCTTCCCGGTAGCGGTCCCTGAGAGCGGAAATGGCGTTACCGCCGTCACCGCCGCCCCCTTCCGGCGCAGCCGGCGGATCACCGACATTAACAAGAAAGGATGTGGCCAGTTCTCCGCGCTTTAATATCTCCTCCAGCGCTGCAAGCTCCATATAGGCATTCATACCGACGTACTGGGGAACAATCTCCACCACCACAACTTCCACCTTATCGTCATCACTGTGCAGCAGCGGGCTTTCCAGTTCCAGAGTTGACCCGATTGAAACTTCCAGGTTATCGGCCAGGCGTTCGGAGAGAATAAGCCCCTCTTCTGAAGGCGTTATCCGCCTGCCGCTTGCATCAAGGATATTGTAGAGCCGACCTGGCCCGGTCAGCCCCAGGAGCAGCACGTCTTCTTCCAACCACCTGTGGGAGAGTTTTACCGGAACTTCCAGCACCGGCTCTGCCCACATCACCTCGGGAACCCCCTGCAGCTCCCGCTCCACTTTTTTTCGGTCAGCCGGGGCGTTGAATGTTATTTTAGCATCATAAGTTTCCACTTCTTCAAACTGGAAAAAAATCAGCTTATCGATCATGTCGTTCAAAGACCAGGTCATCGCCACCACGGCACAGCTAACCATGATCCCCAGGAACAAGAAAAAGGTCCTGCTCCGGTTGCGGGACAGGTTCCTTACGGCCATCTTTCCCTGGATGGTGAGCATCTCCCAGAAAAAGTGTACACTCTCTAAAAAGGTCTTTCCGGCAAAAGCGGGTGCCGGGGGGCGCATCGCCTCCGCCGGCTTCAATTTCAATACTTGCTTGCAGCCGTGGTAGCCGGAAAAAAGAAAGACGGCCACGGACAGCAGCAAGCCGGTCAGCAGATATCTCAGCGCAAAGCTCTCGTAAACCTCAGGTACATTAAAAAATTCCAGCAAAAGCCCTGTCAGCGGAGCAGCGAGTACTATACCAATTATGCCTCCCGCTATTCCCCCGATGCTGCCGACAAGCAGGGCATAGGAAAGATAGTGTACTACCACTTCAGTGTCTGTATAGCCAAAAGCCTTCATTATACCGATCTGCCCGCGCTGCTGCTCCACCAGGCGCTTGAGCATAATATAGAGGATCACCCCGGCGATGAACAGGAAAAGTAGCGGCAGCACCCGGGACATATTGCCAATCTGTTTTATCTCTTCCGTCAATATAAGGTGGCTGACCTGCTCTTCCCGGGGGTAGACGGTCCTCAGGCCGTACTGCTCCAGCTCTGTTTCAAGTCTTTCCTTGACCCTCTCAAAATCGGCACCGGGTTCCAGGGTAAAGACCAGGTCGTTCACACGCCCCCGGGTCTCCGGAAACAGCGCTTCCATATCTTCAAGAGACAGGAAGGCTATCCCAAACTGCTCCGGGTTAGGATAGATCTCTTTAAGGTCCCTCAGGGGGTAGGTAAACTCCGGACTCATGCCCACCCCGGCAAGGGTAACCCTTTTCAAGCTGCCGCCGGCGATGATCTCCAGCTCCTGGTAGAGCTCCAGCCCGTTGGCCTCAAAGAACTGGTTGTCTATCCAGGCGTCAAGCTCCTCCTCTCCTGCTGCCAGCTCATCTCCCTGCAGAAGCAGCACATCGTTTACCCTCCGCAGTTCTGCAAGGTCCAGGGAAACAAGCTTCAGATAAACGCTTGCTTCCGGCCGGAGCTCATGTACCCGCACCTCTTTTACCATCCGGCCGCTGATATCGCTTATCCCCTCTATGCGGGAAAGCCTCTCTACCTCTCCCCGGGGCATGCACTCCAGCTCCACGAACCCGTGCGCAAAGTTCTGCTCTCTGTAAAAATATTCCTTGGAAAAGCTCAAATTTTCTCTCAGTATAGAAAAAGAGGTAAAAACGACAAGCCCGATCAGCACAAGCACCAGGCACGCCAGGTACGATCCCTTACTGCTTAATATATCGCGAAACATCTTTTTCCAGAGCATTACCAGCTCACCTGCTCCGCCGAAAGGGGGCTGTCATTTATTTCTACCTTGTCCACCAGCCCGTCCTTCAGGTAGACGACCCGGTCGGCCATTTTACTAATCTCGGTATTGTGAGTGATAATGACCACCGTTTTCTGGTAATCATCACAAAAATCGCGCAGCAGCTTCAGCACCTGGATGCCGGAGGCAAGATCCAGCGACCCGGTAGGCTCGTCGCAAAGGAGCATGCGGGGGTTTTTGGCCAGCCCCCTTGCTATGGCCACCCTCTGCTGCTCCCCCCCGGAAAGCTGCGAGGGAAAATGATCGCGGCGCTCGCTCAAGCCAACCTGCTCCAGCAGGCCGTCAATATCGAGGGGATTTTCAGCTATCTGCGCCGAGAGGTCGATATTCTCGTAAGCGGTCAGGTTGGGCATCAGGTTGTAAAACTGGAAGATAAACCCCACTTCGTTGCGGCGGTAATAGGTAAGCTGCCGCTCGCTCGCTTCATGCAGGTGAAAATCACCAAAGTAAAACTCGCCTTCACTGGCCCTGTCCATGCCTCCGATAATATTAAGAAGCGTGCTTTTCCCCGAGCCGCTGGGGCCGAGCACAACAACCAGCTCTTTTTCGTAGAGGGTAAAATCTACCCCTCTTAAGGCATATACGATTACTTCACCCATCTGGTATCTCTTTTTAATGTTCCTTGCTTCAATCAGCAGCTTGGCCATCTACTCTTCTCCTTAAAAAACGGCAGCATAAAAAAGAAACCTGTTAATTTCTGATCATATCTTCCAACAGTAGTAATACCAGTACCGCAATAGAAATAAATAAAAGGGCATCCATACCCATCACCCAAAAATTAAATAAACGAAACGGCGACGCCGGCAGCGCCCGGCATCCAGTTTTAACGATTATTTAAAACTACATCAATTTTATTCAGGTATTTAGCCAGGCCAGCCTGACGGCTCTACTGTTTCCTTGTTTCAATTATTCTAATTATAACTACACGGTTGTATTTAAGCAATAATTTTGTGAAATATTTTATTGGCTATATTTCAAAATTTATGGCATAATAGGCATTAATAGAACAAAAGTAGGAGGACCATAATGGACGGCTTCCAGATTCGCAAAGAAAGAAAAAAAGAAAGTATAATGCAAGCAGCCCTGGAACTGTTTTCCACTTACGGTACCAAAAAAGTAAGTGTCGCTGAGATAGCGGCAAAAGCACAGGCGTCACAGGTCTCCATATACAATCACTTTGGGAGCAAGGAGAACCTGGTAAAGGAGGTGCTGCTTAGGTTCCTGGAAAATTCATACAAGGAAGTCGAAAACCTTATGCGCAGCCCGCTTTCCTTTCCTCAAAAAATCGAACATTTCTTTATAAAAAAGATGGAACTGGAACAGCAAGGCCAGGGACTTATAAATTATACGCTCTTAAACGAACCGCAAATTCTAAAATTTCTCGAAGAATACGCTCAAAACAGAGCCATCCCCATGTTTATAGAGCTGTTCGAGCAGGGGAAAAAGGAGGGCTTTGTTGACAGGGACATCCCCAACGAGTCCTTGATCTTTTATATAAATATGTCCAGGGAATTATCAAACCAGCCCCACTTTTTCTCTGAAAAAAACAGGCCGGTCCGCTTAGGCCTGCTTAAACTTTTTCTCTACGGGTTAATGGGCAAACCGCCAAAACAGCAGTAAGGCGCCCTCCCAAAATGAAAAGATAACGGGGGAGCATTTCGTTCTATCTAAGATTGATCCCGGAGATGATCCGGCTTCCTGAGGGGTATTTCGAGCCAGGTTGAGCCAGGGGCAGTTGTCCGACTCACCATTGAGCATTCATGACAATTATTTAATGGGAGCAGTAATTATGCCGCCGCCCAGGACCTCCTCGTCCTGGTAAAAGACAACAGCCTGGCCGGGGGTTACCGCCTTTTGCTTGAAGTCAAAAATAATCTTGGCCTCATCCTGGCCCGTTAAATAAAGGGTCGCCGGGGTTAACGGGGCCCGGTAGCGTATCTTCACTTCAACCCGCAGGGGGGTTGGCGGGAAACTGCCCGCTACGAAGTTAAGTGCTTCGCTCAGCAGGCCGCTGCTGAAAAGCTCCTCTTCCTCACCCACCACGACTACGTTTTCCCGGGGCAGTATATCGACCACGTAAAGGGGCCGCGCCGAGCTTATCCCCAGCCCTTTGCGCTGGCCAATTGTGTAGTTTGCTATTCCGTCGTGCCGTCCCAGTTTTTCGCCGCCTGTCGATACAATATCTCCCGGCTTGAAAGAGCGGGGGGCTTCTCTTTCCAGGAAGCCGCGGTAATCATTGTCCGGGATAAAGCAAACATCCTGGCTTTCCTTCTTCTCCGCTACTTGGAGCCCTCTTTCAAGCGCTTTTTTGCGGACCTCTTTTTTCGTCAGCGTTCCCAGCGGAAATAAAACATGGGGAAGCTGCTCCTGCTCCAGCACAAAAAGCATATAGCTCTGGTCTTTCTGCTTATCTTCCGCCCTGAATAGGCGGTAGATATTTGCGCTGCTGTCATAGTGCACCCGGGCATAGTGGCCCGTGGCTAAAAAATCTATCCCCAGGGAACGGGCTTTATGCAGCAGCAGAGAAAATTTCATGAAGCGGTTGCATGCTATGCAGGGGTTGGGGGTCTTCCCCTCTGTATACTGTTCCACAAAATAGCGGACCACGTTTTCGTAAAACTGCTCTTTCATGTTAAAAACGTAATGCGGAATATCGAGCATGTCGGCCACTCTTCTGGCATCTGTTACAGACTCAAGGGAACAGCATCCCCTGTGCTCTCTTACAGCCCTTTCCTCTGATAAAGGGTCGACCCAGTAACGCAGGGTAACCCCCACAGGGCTTAACCCGGCCTCCTTCAGTAAAAGGGCTGCCAGAGAGCTGTCCACACCGCCACTCATGGCTACCAGTACTTGTGTGCCCTGCTTTAATCCCGGCCTTTCCCCTAGCAGAAATAACACCCCCGTAAAACTAACATAATCCCAGATTATTCCTAATATAATAATTCCTATTAATTCTCATTTATACCATATCGTTCCCATTTTCCCCCGGCAGCCGCGCAACTCCATCAACCGGCGCATATCCGGCCAGCACAGGCCAGGGCCAGGGCCAGTAAAAGCCGGCCTTCCCCGGTGCCGGAAGCGGCCTGGCCCGACAACCACAATCAAAACGCAGCTTAATTTTCCTCGTCAAGAAGCCGCTTCGACCCTTCCTTGGCTTTCAGGTCGGTTATGTCCTGGGTAAGCTCCACCGTGCCCAGGTAGGTACCCTTGTCATCTATAATAG
>PWRZ01000084.1 GCA_003563385.1 Syntrophomonadaceae bacterium | reverse complement strand
CGAAGGTGAAAACACATGAAAATCGCTGTAGCTCAGCTAAACCCTACCATCGGCGACCTGCAGGGCAACGCCTGGAAAATAAGGGGAACAATCCGGCAGGCGGCAAAAGACGGTGCGCACCTGGTCGTACTGCCGGAAATGGCCCTTACCGGTTACCCTCCCCGCGATCTGCTTTTGTACGATACCTTCCTGGAAGAGGTCTCCAAAACGGTGCTGGAGGAGATAATTCCCTACACGTCTGCTATCTCCGTCCTGCTGGGGGTCCCCTGGAAGGAAGTTACTGCCGGGGAAGAGAGGCTTTACAATACGGCCCTTTGGTTGGGCAACGGGAAAATACTATCCGGTCACTACAAAACGCTGCTTCCGAACTACGACGTATTTGACGAGAGCCGCTACTTCACACCCGCCTCCCGCCGCCGGGCAGTTGACTTCATGGGCCAGAAAATAGCCGTTACCGTCTGCGAGGATATATGGAACGACAAAGACTGCTGGGAAAGGCGGCTATATGCCGAGGACCCGCTGGAAGAGCTTTTTGGGCAGGGTGCGGGGATACTGGTAAACATCTCGGCGTCCCCTTACCACTTGGGCAAAGCAGCCCTCAGAAAAAAAATGCTCTGCACCCTGGCGGGCAAATACAGGACCGTGGTAGTATATGCCAACCAGGTGGGAGGAAACGACGAGCTCATCTTTGACGGCAGCAGTATGATCTGCTCCCCGGCAGGAGTAACCGTTTACCAGGCCGAGCCTTTCGAGGAAGAGCTCTTCTACTGTGATGTGGAAGGGATGGGGGTAACGGCGGTAGCAGCCCGCAAGGGGGCTAAAGCGGCATATTCCTCGGGCCATTTTTTCTGCGGGAATGAATTCAAGGCGCGGTCAGGATCTGAAGAAAAAGCGGCCTGGGCTTTCGCCGCGCTGCGCTTGGGACTACGAGATTACCTGCTCAAAACCGGTTTTGACCGCGCTGCGGTCGGACTAAGCGGCGGTATAGATTCAGCGGTTACAGCGGCCCTGGCGGTGGCGGCCCTGGGCCCTGAACGCGTCCTGGGGGTGCTCATGCCTTCCCGTTACTCCTCTACGCACAGCACAAAAGACGCCCTGGAGCTGGCCGAAAACCTGGACATAAAGAAGCGCCTTATTTCTATCGAAGAGCCCTTCAAGGCCTTTCTGGACCTGTTTAACGGCAGCACAGCCCCCACGATGGATCTGGCCGAAGAAAACATACAAGCCCGCATCAGGGGAAACATACTCATGTTCATCTGCAACAGGGAAAGGCGCCTGCTGCTGACCACAGGCAACAAATCCGAAATGGCCGTCGGCTACTGCACGCTTTACGGGGATATGTCCGGGGGGCTGGCGGTCCTTGCCGACGTACCCAAAACGCTTGTCTACCGCATTGCCAAATTCATCAACGCAGCCGCGGGGAGAGAAATAATTCCGCATAACGTGATCGCCAAAGAGCCTTCCGCGGAACTGCGCCCGGACCAGCGGGACCTGGAATCCCTTCCCCCTTACGAAATCCTGGATGAGATACTGCACTATTACATTGAAGAAAACTGGCAGGGCGACCGTATTGCCTCCCTCGGTTTTGACACAGAACTGGTGGAAAATGTTATTGAAAAAGTGGACCGTGCCGAGTACAAGAGATACCAGGCCCCGCCCGGGCTGCGGATAACTACCAGGGCTTTCGGCAGCGGGAGGCGAATGCCCATAGCGAGAGGGAAATTCCATATAGCGAAAACCTTTCCCAAAAACGTTGACAAACCGGCCCGGCCGTGTTAAAATTTTTTCAGGAGCAGAGGAGCAGGAGGCTTGTAAAATGGAAGGCCTGGAGTACTGCCTGGCGGTTTCCAATACCATGGACAAAAAAGCGGTTATCTCGGCATTGCTGACGGCCGGGCTGCGCTGTTCAGGTGAAGGGGAAAACTGCCAGCAGTTCCTGAGGATCATCCGCAGGGTGCAGCCGCACCTGGCCATCATGGATGTTTCGCTTCCGGGCAACGTCGTGGAAACAGCGTCCATCATCGACCAGGAAGCTCTTTCGGCGCTGCTGCTGGTTTCGCGACACAATAATAAGGGCCTGCCGCCCCCGCGAAACCTCTCCTTCATGGTACTGGCGCTGCCTGTAAACGAACTGGTCATCAACACAGCTATCGAAGCTGTCTACCTGGAGTTCAGGCGACGGCGGCAGCTGGTCGAAGAGCTGTGCAGCCTGAGGAGCAAGCTGCAGGCCAGGACGGTAATCGAGCAAGCCAAGGGAATAATTATGAAAGACTTCTCTATTGATGAAGACCGGGCCTACCGCTACCTGCAGAAAAGGAGCATGGACCAGCGCCTGCCACTGAAAGAGGTGGCCGAAAGGGTTTTGAGTAAGAAGTAAAAAGTTGTTAAAGAAGTTATAGACCAAAAAATAGATAAAAAGCTTACGAGCACGATGTGGGCAACGGCGCCCCGACAGCTGGCTTCAATTATGTCAGCGGGGGGGTATTTTATTTTATTTAATAAAAAATTTAAAGGAGTGGTTGAATCATGGGCTACACAAATGAAGAGGTCCTGAACATGACCAAGGAGATGAACGTTAAATTTGTGCGTCTGCAGTTCACGGACATTTTCGGTGTCTTGAAAAACGTGGCTATACCGGTGGAGCAGCTGCCCAAGGCCCTGGAAGGGGAAATACAGTTTGACGGGTCTTCAATAGAGGGCTTTGTGCGCATCGAGGAGTCGGACATGAACTTAAGGCCAGACCCTGATACCTTTGTAATCTTCCCCTGGAGGCCAAAGGACGGTGCCGTAGCGCGCCTTATCTGCGATGTCTACACCCCGGACGACACCCCCTTTGAGGGCTGCCCGCGCGGGCAGTTGAAGAAGGTTATCGCCGAAGCGGCGGCAATGGGCTATTCCATGAACGCGGGCCCGGAAGCGGAATTCTTTCTCTTTCAAACGGACGGGGAAGGGCGCCCCACGCTGACCACCCACGACAGGGCCGGCTATTTCGACCTTACTCCCATGGACCTGGGGGAAAACGCCCGCCGCGACATGGTCCTGACCCTTTCCGACATGGGTTTCGAGGTGGAAGCCTCGCACCACGAGGTGGCCTTCGGGCAGCACGAGATAGACTTTAAATACAACGATGCATTGTCCACGGCCGACAACCTGGCCACCTTCCGTTTCGTGGTGCGCACCATAGCCCAGAGACACGGGCTGCACGCCAGCTTCATGCCCAAGCCTATTTTCGGCATTAACGGCTCGGGGATGCACACCCACCAGTCGCTGTTCCAGGATGGCAGAAACGTTTTTTACGACCCCAAGGGCAGCTTTGAGCTTAGCGAGACGGCCTTCCATTATATAGGCGGCCTCATGGAGCACGTGCGCGCCTTTACAGCCATAACCAACCCCACGGTCAACTCCTACAAGAGGCTGGTCCCCGGTTACGAGGCCCCGGTCTACATGGCCTGGTCGCATCGAAACCGCAGCCCTCTGATCAGGATACCGGCCCGCAGGGGCGAGGGCACAAGGGTGGAGGTGAGAAGCCCCGACCCCTCCTGCAACCCGTACCTGGCACTGACGGTTATGCTCAAGGCCGGGCTCGACGGGATAAAGCGCAAGCTGACGCCGCCCCCGCCCGAAGACCGCAACATCTACTCTATGACGGCGGAGGAGAGAAAGGAACGCAACATCGACAGCCTGCCCGGCAGCCTGGAAGAAGCGCTCCGGGAGCTGGAAAAAGACCCCGTAATCCGCGACGCCATCGGCGAGCATATATGGGAACGCTTCAGCGAGGCCAAGAGCATAGAGTGGGACCATTACCGCATCCAGATACATGCCTGGGAAGTGGAAAGGTACCTGGCCCGCTTCTAGTGTCGCGCCGGACACGGGGACGTTTCTCCTGTCCGGGCGGGACTGGAACCGGGGGAGCAGTATACGTGAACGTACTTCAACTAATGGGGGTGACAGAGGGACGGGGTACTTGTCACCTCACAGTGACAGAGGGACGGGGTACTTGTCACCCGGCACCTGTCGACAGTGATAGAGGGACGGGGTACTGACAGTGACAGAGGGACGGGGTACTTGTCACCCCAGGGGGACGAGATACCTGTTACTACCTGAGATGTTGTAAGTGTGGGTAAGTGACTTGTTTGCAAGTTTTACCGTTACTTATCACACAGCCTGACGTCCCCCTGTCCCCCTGCTAATTTAATTAAAACAAACGGGGCAAAGGCGCTCAGTAAGACACTGGGCGCTTTTTCTATATCTACATTAATTAAACAAAGAAAGGGATGATTAAAGTGGTAATGAGAAGGGGTTTGCAGAGTTTGGCGTTTTCTTCAATAAGAGGCCCGGCCTTCACTGCACTACTGGCGGCGTTGTTCGTACTCCT
>PWRZ01000156.1 GCA_003563385.1 Syntrophomonadaceae bacterium | reverse complement strand
GGATAAGCTTTATCCCTCTCCTGGCCGGGTTATATTCCTACCCTTACCGCAGGGTAGTGGAGAAGGAAATTGAGCTGGCCGGCATAAAAGCAGCGGACAAAGTTTTAAACGTGGGCTGCGGGGCAGTCCCTTTTACCGCTGTTTTCCTGGCATCGCTGACAGGAGCGCAGGTGTGGGCTATAGACCGTGATATAGAAGCAGTCAGAAAGGCCCGGCAGTGCCTGGAGAGAATGGGCCTGCTGGGAGCTGTGCGTGTGCTTGAAGGTGACGGAGGCGCCGTTGTTCCCGTGGATTTCGACGCCGCTGTGGTGGCGCTGCAGGCGGAGCCGAAAGAAAATATACTCCGCAATCTTATTTCAGCTGCTCTCCCGGGGGGGCGTATCGTATTGAGGCTGCCCAGCCCCCGTTTTAAAGGCCATTATGACAGTATACCCGATTATCCGCGACCTGCTGCCCAGGTACGCCAGGGCATGCACACCTTTGATCGCTCGGTGCTGTTTATAAAAGAACAGGCTGGGCAAGGAAACGGTTGTTATCTCCAAGGGAAAGGATGAGAATGTTGGGGCCTTGGAGGAGAGGTAAGAGCTACGGCAAGAAGAAAACAAAAGATGCTCCCGGGAGGCATGAGGCGTTTACGCAGCGGGAAATGACCCTTGAACATCTGCCGGAGGGGGAGGAGGCGCTGATCGATTCTGTACCCAACCTGCCGCTTTTATACCCCCTGGGGCTGAGGGCCGGCAAAAGGGTACGCGTAAGGGCCAGGGGATGCCTGGGAGGGCCGGTGTTTGCAGAGGTGGAGAGAAGATGCGTTGCCCTTGGACGCCGGCTGGCCGGGGAGGTAAAGATATCCCCAATCCCTATCGATTATGAACATGAAAAAGCAACATAATCCTGTAATAATGCTTATAGGCCCACCCAACGTGGGCAAGAGCGTGCTCTTCAACCATCTTACCGGGATGAATGTAAGCTGTGCCAACTATGCCGGCACCACGGTTGAATTTGCCGCAGGCAGGGCAGTCATCGGGGATACGGAGTCCTTTATAATTGATGTCCCGGGGACATACACCCTGGAGGCCACCAACGAGGCTGAAGAGGGGGCCGTGGCCATGTTATCCGGGGAATCAAGCGCTATCCCGGACAAGGACAAGGACAGGGGCAGGGGACACTGCAGTCCCGGCTGCCCGCTCCACCAATCGGATGGGCGCCTGCAGCCCCCGGCGGCTGTTTTGTGCGTGCTGGATGCCAGCCACCTGGAAAGCAGCCTTTATCTTCTTTACCAGGTCATGCAGTACGGTTTTCCTGTTGTAGCGGCCCTAAACCGCTCCGACCTGGCCCGTGAAAAGGGTGAGCTGATCAACGCCGGTTTGCTGGAACGCGAGCTCGGTATCCCTGTTGTCCCTACCACTGCTGTCACTGGGGAAGGGCTTAAAAAGCTGAAAGATCTCCTTGCCGTTACAATAAGGGAGGGGGAGACCCAAAAGCTGCTTCCGGTTGGCAGCGGCCGCAGTGCCGGAGACCTCTGGCTGGAGGCCGAAAAACTGGCCGCGAAGGTCCTTGACAGGGATTTGCATAACAGCGCTGAATCAATATCCTACCGCAGGCGCTCGCGGTGGGGTATTATGCTCCTGCAGCCCTGGCCGGGTATTCCCATGGCTGTCCTGATACTGGCAACTGTCTTTGCCGTTGTTGTGGGCCTTGGAATGGGCCTCAGGCAGGCCGTACTGCTCCCGCTTTTCCGGGGCCTGATCATACCGCAGGTAGTGCTTTTGGTGCAGCAGGTCGTCCCGCCGGGGCTGCTGCAGAACATCCTCGTTGGCGAATACGGGTTTCTGGTCAAGGGGCTGGAATGGCCCTTTGCCCTGGTTATGCCCTACGTAATATCTTTTTATTTCGCCCTCAGCCTGCTGGAGGACAGCGGCTACATGCCCCGGTTGGGAGGGCTTTTGGATGGTCTTCTGAACCGTATCGGGCTGCGCGGCTCCAACGTTATTCCCCTGCTGCTGGGATACGGGTGCGGCATACCGGCAATAATGGCAACACGGGCACTCGGTTCGCGCAAGGAGCGCTTGATGGTTTCTTTCATGGTCTGCCTGGCAGTCCCCTGCATATCCCAGAGCGGCGCCTTTATCGTCCTGCTCTCCGAAAAATCCGTGGCCGTGGTGGCAGGACTCTTTTTACTCTCCATTGCCGTGCTGGCCGTGGCGGGGGTGCTGATGGACCGGCTGCTGAAAGGCACACCGCAGCAGATGATCATGGAAATACCGGAGCTGCTTACCCCCAGGGCAGACGTTGTGGCCAAGAAGGTGTGGATGCGCCTTAAGCTTTACGTTACCGATGGGGCCCTGCCTATGGTCGGTGCCGTGGCCCTGGCGGCTTTCCTTTATGAAAGCGGGGCCATGCTCTACCTGGGAAAAATACTCAGCCCCCTTGTAACGGGCTGGCTCCATCTGCCCCCCGAGGCGGCGGTGCCGCTGGTACTGGGGATTCTCCGCCGCGAGCTTGCCGTTTTGCCCCTGGTTGAAATGGACCTTACCGCACTGCAACTTTTTGTAGGCGCTGCCGTGGGCCTTTTCTACGTCCCCTGTATCGCCATTGTAGCGACCATGGCCCGCGAGTTCCGCCTGCCTACAGCCCTGCTGGTTCTTTTGGTCACCAGCACGGTGGCTTTTTTAGTCGGGGGCATTCTATCCCGGCTGGGGGCGTTCATACTATAACTGCCACCGAATTCGTAAGGGGTATTGCCGGAAGCATCGGCCTGATCATATCGATACCGGTAACAGCCCTGGTAGCGGGAATGACGATGGCCAAGAAAAGCAGCCGTAAAATGTAAAAAGAATGCTCCCAGATGATTCGCTGCCTGTTGCTACCTGTAAACGAGAGAAAATAACCGCTCGTACGAGGACCTTTTCCCTGATTTTTTTTCTCTATTATTGACATCAATTTGCTTGTATAATAATATCCTATATAAATGCAACTTGGTTGCAGTTAGGGGAGGGTATTATGAAGGGGAAATGCTTATCTGTTTATCCATTGCTGTTGTGCTTTCTAATTCTTCTGCTTGCAGGCTGTACCGCTCCCACCGGTGAGGAGGCTGCTGTTCCAGGAGAAGAAACCGCAGCACCTGAAAGCGACCGAACGGAAGAGATACAAGTGGTTACTCCCATTTTCCCGCTGGCCGACATTGTCCGTAACCTGGGCGGGGAAATGGTTGAGGCCACAGCCCTACTGTCAGCGGGGGCCAGCCCGCACACTTACGAGCCCACAGTTGAACAGGCAAAGACTGTGGCAGGTGCGGAGATGGTTGTTTATGTCGGCGGCGGGCTGGACGACTGGGCCGTGAGGCTGGCCCGGGCGGAGCAGGTCTTCACGGTGGAAATTATGGAATACATGGCCGATATGGTGCTTGATTATGACCCTGTCCACCTCCATGAAGGCAGCGCTGACGACGGCGAACACAATGAACACCAACACGAACACGGCTGTAATAACCATGACCACAATGACCATGACCACGGCATCGACCAGGACAAACACCACCACCATTACCACGGCCCTCACGACCCCCACGTATGGATGGACCCAATTTTGGTGAAAGATGTTATCGCCCCCCTCATATCGGAAGAGCTTAAAAAAATTGATCCCCATAATGCCGCCCGTTACGATGATTACTTGAAAAACTTCCAGGATAAGCTGGAACAGCTGCACAGTGAAATAACCGAAACGGTGAACAGCTTTACAAAAAAGCGCTTTATTTCCTACCATTCGGCGTGGAATTACTTTGCGCACCGCTATGGGCTGGAAGAAGTGGCCGCCGTGGAGGAGTTTCCCGGCAGGGAACCCTCCGCGAAGTGGCTTTCCGAACTGGTGCGCCTGGCCGGAGCATACGACATAGACGTCATTTTTGCAGAGCCGCAGTTGAGCCGCAAGGCGGCAGAGGTCATCGCCGGGGAAATAGACGGGCAGGTGCTCATTCTAGACCCCCTTGGCGGCGAGGGCATCCCCGGAAGGGACAGCTATATAGAACTAATCCGTTATAATACCGCTGTGTTTAAAGAAGCACTGCAATAATATTTTTGAGAATTTTTTTGTTAGTGGCAGGAATTCTAAAAATAGTGTAGAATATTTTTTATATTAAAACATTTTTTGGCGGCAGCAGCCTGCCGCGGGAGGTGAGTATTGCCATGTCCGAAACTGCCCGTGATGTTATGACCAGCCCTGCTATCTCTGTTACCAAAGACAATACGCTGGAAGAAGTAATCGATATTTTTAGCCGTCATAATTTCAGCGGCTTACCGGTGGTAGATGAGCAAAACAAGGTAATAGGAGTTCTTTCTGAAGCCGATATAGTAAAATACTCTCACCAGGAAAGTGTTATCCCATTAACCAGCTCTTTTGGATGGATATCTCC
>PWRZ01000072.1 GCA_003563385.1 Syntrophomonadaceae bacterium | reverse complement strand
TGGACAAGCCAGTATCGGGGAACTGTAGAGCGAAGCTGCGGGGACGGTTCTAAGGTTGGGGGACATTCCTCTGCAAGAGGTGTGTCCCCCAACCTTGAAGAATGGAAAGCGACAGAACCGTCCCTCTGCTTTGCGACCTCCGGTGTTAATATTTCCTGCCAAAATTGAGCAAGACTTTACGGATAAGGGCCTAAGGTTCAGCTTCGGACAGCGGCGCTTCCCGGCCCCCGCTTCTCTGATGCTTTTCTTTTCCGGCTGCGGTCTAGATTAAGATACAGTTGATCCGCTTTTTTTGTCCGGGCTGCTTACTCTACCTGCTCGGGCATTTTTTCCAGCACAACATCCAGAACCATCTCCTGTCCGTCTCTCACAATGGTAACCTGGACCGTCTGCCCGATATCATACTGGTAAATAATATGCTGCAGGTCGCCCGAGTCGGCCAGCTCCTTCCCATCAATGGCCACGATTACATCCATGGCCCTCATGCCCGCTTTTTCAGCAGGCCCACCCGGGAGGATGTCATTGACAAGGACACCTTCCTCGACAGCAAGCTCCAGGTGGCGGGCCTCCATCGGTGTCAAAGTGCTGATATAAACGCCCATCCACGGCCTGGTCACCATGCCTTCTTCGATCAGTTGGCCGGTTATCTCTCTAACCGTGTTGCTGGGAATGGCAAAGCCCATCCCCTCTACGCCGGGGATCATTATCTTGGCCGTGTTAATGCCGATCAGCCTGCCGTATATATTTACAAGTGCCCCACCGCTGTTCCCCTCGTTGATGGCGGCATCGGTCTGCACAAATGTAAACCGCTGCCCCTGGATAGTGATGGAGCGGTCCCTGGCACTGACCACGCCAAGGGTTACAGAATGCTGGAAATCGAGCCCCAGCGGGTTGCCTATGGCGATGGCCGGTTCACCTACCCGCAGCTCATTGGAGTCGGCCAGCTCCACCGCGGGAAGATCTGTTTTGTCCACCTTGATTACAGCCAGATCCGTGGGTGGATCCGTCCCCACTACTGTTGCGGGGAGCTCTTCGCCGGTAACAAGGGTAGCCACCAGCTCCCTGGCATTTTCAATAACGTGATAGTTGGTCACTATATAACCGTCGCCGTCGATGATCACCCCGGAACCGGTTGCCCTTTCCTGGAGGCTGCCGCGGCCCCAGATATCGAAGACAATGCCGTAATTGCTGACTCCCACCACCGAAGGAGTGGCCCTTTCGACGGCCTCTACTACTGACATGTAATACTGCTCGGCCCCGGGCGTAACGGTGTTGTCTTCACCGTTTTCAGCAGCGTTTTCTTCCCGCGGCAGCCCCGGGGAATTATAACCATTCTTTTCCTCTGTCAGGAGCGTGCCGGCAAAGTAAAACAACACAGTAGCGACCAGCAGCGCCCCTATAACACCCCCCAGCAGCGCCCCTCTCCAAAAACCGGCACTTTTCCTGGGTGTTTTCCCTGTAAAGCCCTCGTAAAAATCGGGCATAGCTGCACCTCCAAAACTGGGATTGTCCAAATATTTTCCATGGTTATATATAGTCTAACGTATTTTTTTATACTGGTAAAGTTATCTAGAGGTGCTGTTACTTTAATATTACGTTAACAGGTAATATTATACCTTTGGAAACAGGACCTCTCTGACTGCATCAGGGTGCACGGTAACAGTGAGGGTTCCCTTTCAGGTGGCAGGTATCGTTGAAAAGTTTCAAGCGCCTTTTTCCGGCAAAATCTCCTTCCAGTATCGTTAAAGAAGCGGGAAAAACGGAAAAGGGCCAGGAACCCCAGTGGTTATATTTTAAAAAGTAGATGATAAAAGCATGCAGGAAACGCCCGTGCCCAACAACAAGCACCGGCTGCGAAAACTTCTCCTTCCTGTCCAGCCGGGACAAAAAATGATAAAAAAACCGAACCCTAACAAAAAGATTTTGCAGTCCTTCGGCACCGGGTATATGAGCCTGGTAAAAATTTTCCTGGAGCTGTCTGAAAAGAGGCGGGTTTGCTCTTTTTATTTCTTCCCTTGTTAGCCCCTCTATTATACCCCAGTGGTATTCCTGCAAAAGCGGTGTGTAAAGCGGTGCCGGGCCTTTATCTCTAAACCGCTCGATTATCTGTGCCGTCTGGCGGGCACGCAGCAGACTGCTGGATAAAAAAGCGGAAAAAGGCTGCTTTTTCAGGCGATATGCCAGGCTGGCAGCCTCTTTCTCTCCTGCAGGGCCCAGCGGAAAATCGATACGTCCCTGCAGCCTCCCTTCCTGGTTGGCATTGGTAGTGCCGTGACGAACAAGCCACAGCTCCATTTGGCGGTCACCAACATTCTTAGTCAAATTAAAACAAATTATTTCCCGGGAAATAAGCGCTCTCCCATCGAAACTCGTTTCAGCTCTACGCCCAGCCTCTCAAAGCGCTCTTCTATCTTCTCATAGCCCCTGTCGACATGTTCCACACCGCTGAGCATGGTTTCCCCCCTGGAGATAAGCCCGGCGATAATAAATGCCGCCCCCCCTCTCAAGTCGGTTACCTGGAGGGGAGCACCGGTCAGATCCTGTCCGCCCTGGATAACTGCCGTGCGCCCCTCGAGCTTGATTCTAGCACCCATTTTTTTGAGCTCGTCGACATGCCGGAACCGCCTTTCGAAGACATTTTCAGTGACAATGCTCGTTCCAGCAGCCTGCGTGAGCAGCACCATCATAGGGGGCTGCAGGTCGGTTGGAAAACCGGGGTAGGGAAAAGTTTTCAGGTCCGAGGGTAAAAGGGAACCGTCGTTGTTACCCTGCACCCTGATCCAGTCAGGGCCTACTTCCAAATGAATGCCCACTTCTTTTAACTTGGCCACGACCGGGTCCAGGTGCTTGGGGATAACCTCCTCCACGAGCGCTTCCCCGCCGCTTGCAGCGGCTGCTATCAGGTATGTGCCTCCTTCAATGCGGTCCGGGATAACGGTGTGTTCGGTGCTGCCAAGCTCGTTTACACCCTCAATTTTAATCACGTCGGTGCCTGCTCCCCTGACACGTGCTCCCATGGCATTGAGATAATTTGCCACATCGACGATTTCCGGCTCCTTGGCAGCATTCTCAATAACCGTTTTCCCTTCTGCCCTTACAGCAGCCAGCATGATGTTGATAGTAGCACCCACGCTGACTACATCTAGATATATATGCGCCCCTTTCAATTTTTTGGCCTTTAATTTTACTATTCCGTGTTCAATTTCAACATCGGCGCCCAGGGCGCTAAACCCCTTGATATGCTGGTCAATAGGACGGGGGCCCAGGTTACAGCCGCCGGGCAGGGGAATTTCTACATGACCGAGGCGCCCCAGCAAGCTCCCCATGAGATAATAAGAGGCACGCAGCTTGTTTGCCAGGGAGTGTGGAGGGGTAAAGCTGTTTATGGACGAAGAATCAATGCGCAGGCAGTGGTGGTTTGATGAGGTAACCTTTGCTCCCAGGGCCGTCAATATCTCCACCAGCCTGTCGATGTCAGTAATACGCGGAAGGTTATAGAGGACCGTGCTGCTTTCTGCCAGCAGCGCGGCCGGAAGTAAGGCAACAGCCGTATTCTTGGAACCACAAACTTTTATCCTGCCCTTTACCTTCTGCTTTCCCGGGATCAATAAACATTCAGCCAACGATGTGCCTCCTCTTTTGCCACACGGGCAGCGTTGATAAAGATAAAAAAAGATCAGCTCTCCAGGCGGCCGGTAAATGCATTTACAAAGAATACTTCGCCACTGTCAAGGCGAATCCTCCAAACGGGGGGGATTTCCCATTTTTCTGCATCGTACTCCTGGCTGTAGTAACCAAGCGAAAACTGCACTATTCCCCTGACCTGCCCATCATTTTCATAAACCTCCAGGAAACGTAACAGGGCCATTGGCGGGGGGATCACTTCCCGCTCCTGTTCCATAAATTGAAGCGGTTCCAGGCGGTAGATGTTCAGCCCCTGCAGTTCTTCCCCCCTTATGCTCAACTGCAGGTAACCGGCATACAGGGGTAAGTTCCTATATACCTGCCTGTAGTGCAGCAGGGTATTGTAGCCATCGATGCTGGTATAGTCGTAAGTAAAGCCTCCCCTAAAGCCGAGGGAGTCGATAATACCCTCTGCCACCTGCTGCATTTCTTCGGCGGAATTGATTTGGGGCACTGTCTCTGCAGCTCCCGTTCTTCTCAGGCTGACGGTTCCTTCCTTTTTGATTACCAGGGAGTACGGGCCTAAAATGTAGGCCTCTCCTTCGCCGCCTTCCAGCTTTTGAAGGGGCAGCTGGCCATCTTCACCGGACAATGCTTCTGCCAGGGAAGTAATAATTTCTTCGGGGTGAAAGCGCCACGGCTTCACCAGCAGGTGCGCAGCCTGCATCCCGCCGCGGGGCAGGGGGGCATCAAGGATAAGGTTGGCCTCCATGAGTTCTGCATCCAGTCGGGAGACCTCTTCGCTCATCCCTAAAAAACCGGCCGTCCCCACCCTTTCGTTTTCCCAGATCTGGTAGGCTATGGTTATATTCAGTATTAAAAAGGCGATAATTAAGACTGTCTTGGCCCTGGACAAATTCATATCACTCTTCACCACCTGACAGTTTCATCATTCTAAAGGTTCCAGGGTATCCCAGCGAAGGTAGGTGGTGCCTACCCCCGACAGCTCGACCTGCCAGGCCGGCACCGCAGCGGGAAACCTCTTTTCCATGGAGAAGTAATAGACCGGTTTCATGGAGAGCAGGGTGGCCCGCTGCCGGGGGAAGCTGTCCTCATGAAGTGCAAGGGCCTGCAGCAGGGCCTCTTCATATGAGCTGAACGGCCTGTACTCGCTGAGCTCTTCACCGAAAAAATGAAAATAGCGGCTGTAAAAAGGAACGCCCCGTTCATTAACCAGCATCACGCTGCCTTTATTTTCCCCGACAAGCATTAACCCGTCATGATAGCTCTTCCATGTAAAGCGGTAACCCCCGCCGACCCTCCGGGTATCATGCAAATATGTCCCCCCCAGCCAGCCCCCGTAAAGGCTCTGGCTTTCCGCCGCCTTCACCAGGGCACCGCTGTATGATATTTCGCTGAAGGGGCTCTCCAGGCGGGGTGCCGTATATTCGATCAACCCCGAAGGGTAGATACGCAGTCCCTTTTCTCCATCAGTATAATACAGGGCACCGTCCCTTTCCTGTATGCGGCGGGCCATGGATAGATCAAAGAAAAAAGCTCTCACCAGCTGCTCGTTGCTGATTTCTTCTTCATGCAGGGCCAGCACCGCCGCTTCAGGGCTATCCCTGGGGACATAAATGTCCCCGGCCACCTCTACCTCCCAGTCCGGGAGTGCCCTTTCCGCTTCATCTTCATCATCTTCAGGCACCGTTTCATCTTCAAGGTCCTCCTGCAGGTCCATCTCCTCTTCCCCTTCTCCAGGCACCTCCTGCGGGCCCATTTCGCCTTCCAGATCATTGGGCAAGGACTCTTTCCCCTCCCCCGGGAGGCTGCCTGCAGCGTAAAGCTCGAGCACGGGGGGCAGGAGTAAATGTTCATTTTCGGCGGCCGAAACAAGCTCTGTCAACAGCTGCTCGTCTCTTCGGAAAATCGATTTAACGCTAAACCCGCCGTCATGCCATTCCAGCAGCACGTCCATTCCGGCTTCATCCCACAGCAGGACCGCTGCATCAATGCTATCGTTTACGGCCTGCTCCGAGATAAACTGCAGCGGAAGGGGAGGGTCAAACCGGAAGAGGGCCCTGTTTGAAACAGATGACAGCAGTGTCTCTTTATCTTCCCCGTCCAGCCTTTCCAGCTCCTCAAGCCTTTCCCGGACCAAAAGCTGCCTGCACTTTTGCCAGAGAAAAGCGCTAACATTGTGGCCGCGGCGATAATAATAGAGCTCATCATCTAAAAAAAGGACTGCTTCTGCAGGCATGACTATTTCTTCCCTGGAAGGAGGCGGCATAAAGTGGGCCTGTTCATAGCGGGCAGCCGTCTCTTCCTGGAGCGGAGAAGGGCCGCCAAACCAGAGGCGGTAGTTAAGCAGCACGGCTGTAACAACCAGGAAGATGAGCAGTACTGTTTTTACTTTTTCCAGCAAACTGTTACACCCCCACGCGGGGCAGGTAGAAAGTAACCTCCGTGCCCCTGCCCTGCTCGCTGAGCATGGAAATGCTTCCCCCGTGAGCCTCCACGATCTGCCTGGCAATGGAAAGACCCAGGCCGGTACCCCCGTAATCCCGCGAGCGGGTCTTATCAACCCGGTAAAACCTCTCAAAAACACTGTTGGCATCCTCCGGCGGTATACCGATCCCGGTATCCTTTACTGCCACGCAGGCAAGCCCGTCTCTTTCATATACCCTGATCTCTATGCGCCCTTCCGGTGAAGTGAACTTGATGGCGTTGTCCAGCAGGTTCAACAGCACCTGCCTGATTTTATCCCTGTCCAGGTATACAGGCAGGGGCCTTTCCGGCAGCTCAACTTCGATGGAAAGCCCCCTGGAATCAATCTCCAGCTCCACCTGCTCGGCAACCTCCCCCACAAGCAAACCAAGGTCTGCTTCTTCCTTGGCCCAGTTGGTCTGCTGATAATCCATCTGCGAGAGGACCAGCAGATCTTTTACCAGCTTGACCATGCGCTCTGTCTCTTTTTCGAGCACCTGCAGGAATTTTTCCCGCACAGGCGGATGTTCCTGGGCACCATTGAGCAGGGTTTCCACATAACTTTTTACTGTCGTAAGCGGTGTCCGCAGCTCATGAGAGACGTTGGCCACGAACTCCTGCTGCATGCGCGTAAAAATCCTATCCTTGGTAACGTCGTGCAGGACTACGAGCATGCCCTGCAGGGCACCGTCTTCACTTTTGAAAGGGGCAAAGTGTACCTGTAAAGTCGTTTCCTCCGGGGTATCGAGGCTGACCTCCTTTGTTGTGGGGGTGGAAGACCGCAGCAGGCCGGCAAGTTCATGGGCGTGGAAAAGCTTACCGAGCACCTTTTCACCCGGCAGGCCGGCCGCCTCGTTGCCCGTCTGCTGCAGAATTGACTGGGCAGAGGGATTAAGGTGGATAATCTTTCCTTTCCTGTCCAGGGCCACGATACCGTCTGTCATGTAATTTAAAATAGCTTCAACCTTGTTTTTTTCCGCCGAAATTTCTTTCAATGTTTCCTGCAGCCGGGAGGTTAAATAATTGAACA
Organism: Syntrophomonadaceae bacterium; assembly: GCA_003563385.1. GTDB lineage: Bacteria > Bacillota > Dethiobacteria > DTU022 > UBA8154 > CSSED11-109. Next base: position 8,768 of record PWRZ01000072.1, on the reverse strand, counting down.
TGCGCCCGAGCTCACCGATTTCATCTTCCGAGCGCACCTGTATCAACTGCGAAAAATCACCGCCGGCCATGGCGGCGGCCCTGGAGGTAACCTCCTGGATGGGCCTGGTCATGGTCCTGGCCAGGAGAAAACCAATCACAATGGCGATGCTGAGCACAAGACCCCAACCGGTAATGAGCATGAGCTTTATTTCGCGCAGCATCGAATAGATATGCTCCAGGGAGCCCCTTAAAAAAATGGCCCCCACTACAGAAGAGGCATTCTTTACCGGCAGCGCCAGGTAATAATAGCGCTTTCCCGAATCGGGGTCTATTCTGACCGCCTCCACCTTGTTCCCGGCCAGCGCCAGGAGGATATCATCATGAATGACCCTGCCCCCAAGCATGATAAGGGAGCTCTGCCCCGGTCCGCCCAGGAGGCGGCCGTGGCGGTCCAGCACCATCGTCTCCGTTTCAGGCATGCCTCCACCAAACTCGGCCAGCAGTGTGGATATATGGCCTTCATATTGTTCGTCCTCTACGAGATAGCGTCCCAGGAAACTGCTCAGCAGCTCTGCCTGGGCAACCTGGTTGTCGGAGTAGTTGCGCAGGTAGTAATTTTCCAGGGAGTTAACAAGGTAAACGCCGCTCAGCTGCATGGCAAACAAGATCAGCAGCGAGTACAGCAAAACAATTTTCCCCTGCATGCCTAGCCGCATTGCTATTTCCCCCTGAGATAGTAGCCGGCGCCTCTTTTGGTACACAGGTAAGACGGGTTTCCGGGATCTTCCTCAATTTTCTCCCGCAGGCGCCTCACTGTTACGTCTACCGTCCTGGCATCTCCAAAGTAGTCGTAACCCCAAACCTTTTCCAGCAGCCTCTCCCTGCTGAAGACATAGTCCACATGGCGGAGCAAAAAAGCCAGCAGGTTAAATTCCCTGTAGGTAAGCTCAATGATACGAGATCCCTTCCTCAGCTCCATTTTGCCGATGTCGAGGACCAGCTCCCTGCAAACAAGGTATTCCTGCGGTTTTTTCTGCATCTCCATGCGCCGGAGCGTGGCCTTGATCCTGGCTATCAGTTCCCGGGCGCTGAAAGGCTTGGTTACATAATCATCGGCCCCCAGCTCAAGACCGAGGACCTTATCAGCCTCTGCTTCTTTAGCGGTAAGCATGATAATGGGGACATCCATCTTTTGACGCAGCTGCCTGCACACGTTGAACCCATCCATGAGCGGCAGCATTATATCCAATAAAATAAGGTCCGGCCGCTCATCAAAAGCGAGTCGAAGAGCTTCATCGCCATCAAAAGCGGTTAAAACTTCAAAGCCCTCTTCTTCCAGGTTGTACTTCAAGATATCGGCAATGGGCTTTTCATCATCGATGACCAGGATTTTCTCTCTCACGGCGCCCCCCCCGTCCTTTACTTAACATAAATGATTCGCCTGCTTAAAATTAATCTCCTGCCTTAATAAGCAAAAAAAACGTGACCGTAAGGCCACGCAACCTATATATATTAAGAGGGGGTCAACTCTTGAAAATAGTTTAACAGGCACATGTTACAGTAATATTACAAGAACCTTATTTTAAAGTTACAAAAAAAGGGCTTGCAGCTTTACCTGTCGCTGCAAGCCCTTATGACGGTACTCACAGTGCCGTCAGGGCCTGAAAAAATTAAGCGGGTTAACCGTTTGCCCGTAAATGCCGCCAATACGGACTTCAAAGTGGAGGTGGTCTCCATAGCTGCGGCCGGTGGAGCCGACAGTGGCGATAACTTGACCCTTGTTTACAGCTTCCCCTTTACTGACCAGGTTCCGTGAATTATGGGCGTAGCGGGTGTAGTAATGGCCGTGATAAATGACTATGGAATTGCCATAGCCGCCGTCCCAACCGGCGAAGACGACAACACCACTGTCAGCCGCCAGCACGGAAGTCCCCGCCCTGGCGCCAATGTCTATACCGGCATGAAAGCCCCCGCTGCGCCAGCCGTAGCCGGAGGTTATCCGCCCTCCACCCTGGACAGGCCAGATAAAGCTGCCGCTGCCTCTGGAAGGTACCTGCGCTGTCCCGCGGGCCACAACCTGCGTCTTCGGTTCCTGCAGTACTGCTTCCGATATTTTTTCCCGTTCAACTTCAGCCCCGTTTACGCGGGTAACCTCGTAAGTCACTTCCTTGATACCATGTTCCCCCGGTTCAACTACCCGGGTCCGCATTTTCCACATGCTGCTGTCATATGTATAGCTGGTTTCATAAGGGATCTTTTCTTCTACGGTAATGCGCTCAACTGTTTTGACGTTGACAAGGGGCTCTGGAACAATGAGGCTCAGTTCGTCGCCTACCCGGATTAAGTCCCCGTTAAGCTGCGGATTGGCTTCGCGAAGCTCGCCTATGGTGATGTTGTGCTCGTATGCTATCTGGGACAGGGAATCGCCCCGCGACACCAGGTAGGTCTCCAGACGGTCGCTACCGTTGAGCAATACAGTGGCCACTGTTTCGGGCTCATAAAGGTCCTCCGGGTAGCAATAGTACGGCCTGCAGGAAAGCTTTTCTTCCATGTGCACCGTCTCCAGGGAGACATTATCCTTGTCCGGCAGGTAGGCCCCGGCCACCAGCTCAACAACCTTTTCCCTCTCCTTCTCCGACGATACCGGCAGTACATCTCTCCCGTCAATGGTGATCATACGCGCTTCCACCTTGAAGCTGAGCAGGTGCCTTAACTTGGAAAATACCTCTTCCCTGTCTTCATCCTCCAACGGGCGGAAGACTTCCTCAACACTTACCTCCTCCACCGCGGCTACCGGATTTCCATAAAACTCGGCCGCTTCGGCATGCAAATCATCCAGCATTTCATCGAGCGTTCCGGCCTCATTCAAAAGCCCTATTTCCATCCCATTAACATAAACAGCGAAAAAATGCCCTGTTTTCTGAATATAGCCGTACAGCGAACCCCAAAGCAGCAGAAAACCGCACACAAAAAATAATACGCAAGCACACCACCGGGCGCTACTTCGACCCTGCCGTGGCATCTTGCGCTTGAACAGTTCCATAAGCCCCCCCCTTACGCGGTCTGAGCCTGAACCAGGTGTTACAACCGTGCTTCGCCCGTTAACGAAACCCGGCTGTGCAAAAAGTATTTCCAATATGTTAAATTTGTTAAGAATTCTTAACGCGGTTTAATAAATTCGCTGCCGGGGGGGAAATTCCTGCTATTTTTTTGATTAAATTTATTTTATTTTTTATGCTCCGCCAACCTGGCGGTCACTTCCTTGGCGGCCAGCAATCCGGAAGCAGATGACTGCACCAGGCCGCGGGTAATTCCAGCCCCGTCACCGACGGCAAAGAAATTTTCTATCTCCGTTTCCAGGCATGGAGAAAGCTTCAGGCGGTAAGAATAAAACTTCACCTCCACACCGTAAAGGAGGGTGTGGCGCGAATTAATCCCGGGGGCAATATTGTCCAGGGCTTCCATCATCTCCAGTATGGAACGCAGGTAGCGGTACGGAAGTACCAAGCTCAGGTCACCGGGAGTGGCTTCCTTTAAAGTTGGAGATACCAGCCCCCTCTGCAGGCGTTCATATGTTGAGCGCCTGCCCTCCAGCAGGTCCCCGAGGCGCTGGATAAGCACGCCTCCGCCGAGCATGTTGGCCAGGCTGGCAATATAACGGCCGTACCGTATGGGCTCATCAAAGGGCTCGGTGAAGTTCTTGCTCACCAAGAGAGCAAAATTGGTATTCTCGGTATGCCTGGCCTGATCCATGTAGCTGTGTCCGTTTACAGTTATAACGCCGGCACTGTTCTCCACGACCACCTCGCCGTAAGGGTTCATGCAAAAAGTACGCACCTTGTCGTCAAAAGAGGGGGAGAAATAGATAAACTTGGACTCGTAAACCCGTGAAGTGATATGCTCCATTACACCGGCCGGCACCTCTACGCGCACCCCGATATCGACAGGGTTGTTGCTTATTGTTAAATAAAGCCTGCGCGATTCCCCATAAAGCCACGGAGAGCCCTGCCGCCCAGGGCCGCATATTATATAGGGAGCATGTAATACTTCCCCGTTGGCAGCCTCCACTCCCACTGCGCGGCCATCCTGCACCAATATTTGATGCGCCGCGGTGTGAAAGCGTATATCCACCTCCCCTTCCAGGGAGCGTTTCATTTTATCGAGGATAATGCGGCAGTTTTCCGTGCCCAGGTGCCGTATGGGAGCGGGGATAAACTGCAATTCCGCAGCCGCAGCCTGCTGCCGCAGACTGCGGACGGCTCTCTGGTCATTTCCAAACAACCTGTCAGAAGCCCCATAGGAAAGAAAGATTTCATCTACCTGTTCAATAAGTTCGGCCGTTTCTTTATCACCGATATACTCCTGGAGGGTCCCCCCAAAGCTGGTCGTTAATGTCAGCTTGCCGTCGCTAAAAGCTCCGGCCCCGCCCCACCCGTTGAGCACCGCACAGGGCTGGCAGTTAAGGCAGCGTCCTTCCTTGCTGGGACAGCTCCTCTGTTCCAGCTCCAGCCCTTTTTCGAGTATGAGAATACGGGAACCTGTTTTGGCAAGCTCCAGCGCTGCAAATATCCCCGAAGGACCGGCACCGACAATAATTACATCGAAATTGTTTTTTCCCATAGGTCAAAGCTGCCTCCCCAAAACGAAGCACGGGGACGGTTCTCCTGCTTCACTTTTTTGAAGCACGGGGACGGTTCTCCTGCTTCACTTCATTTCTTTTATTGCCGTTACTGTAAACTATTCCCTCAGAGAACTTCCTGCGCGTCTTTTTGATAAGAAACGCTCACAAACTTGTTAAAGCGGTCCATAAAGTAAACTTCTATCTTTCCAGTAGGGCCGTTTCGTTGCTTGGAGACTATAATTTCGGTAATATGCTTCCTATCGGTATCGGAATTGTAGTAATCTTCCCTGTATAAAAACATTACCAGGTCTGCATTCGCTTCTATACCACCCGATTCGAGCAGGTCACTGAGAATAGGACGCTTGTCCGTGCGCTGCTCGACGGCCCTACTCAGCTGCGATAGGGCCACAACGGGACAGTCGAGCTCTTTTGCCAGCGACTTCAAGGAGCGTGAAATGGACGATATTTCCTGCTGCCTGTTGTCGGTCTTCTCGTGCCCGCGCATCAGCTGCAGGTAATCTATAAACACGGCTGCAAGCCCGGTCTCTATCTTCTGCCGGCGGGCCCGGGCCCTCATTTCCATTACCGATATAGCCGGGGTATCATCAATATAAAGCCTTGCCTCCGAAAGAGGGCCCAGCGCTTGTGTCAGGCGCGGCCAGTCATCCGACGAAAGAAACCCGCGCCGGAGCCTCTGGGCGTCAATTTCGGCATGGGCGCAAAGGAGCCTCTGGGCAAGCTGTTCACGTGACATCTCCAAGCTGAAAAAGGCAACGGGAAGATTTTCCTTTATAGTAATATAATGAGCCATGTTCAGGGCCAGTGTCGTCTTGCCCATGGCCGGGCGGGAAGCAACAATGACCAGGTCGGAGTCCTGCAGCCCGGACGTGAGGCTGTCCAGGTCTACAAAGCCCGTGGGCAACCCCGTAACGCCGCTCTTTCTCTGGTAGAGCCGCTCCAGCTTCTCAAAAGTAAGCTCCAGCGCTTCTTTCAAGGGGATAAACCCGCGCGTCTCCCGGCTCCTGGCCACCTCGAAAATCATTTGTTCCGCTTCATCCAGAAACTCCTCTACGTTCTCTATGTAGCCGTAGCTCTTTTTGACGATCTCCGTGGCCGCGCCGATCAGCCCGCGCAGCAGGGACTTCTCCTTTACGATATAAGCATAATGCTTCACATGGGCGGCGGTAGGAGTCATATTTGCCAGCGAGGCCAGGTAAGCGGCACCGCCTACCCTGTCCAGTATCTTCTTGTTTCCCAGTTCCTCACACACCGTAACCAGGTCAACCGGCTCACCGCGGTTGGAAAGATCGGTAATAGATTGATAAATCAAGCGGTTCGCTTCCCTGTAGAAATCATTGGGAGTTAATATTTCCGCGGCCTCCAGGAGAGCATCTTTATCGATCAGCATGGACCCCAAAGCAGACTGTTCGGCCTCAGTATTTTGCGGAGGCAGGCGCTGTGCATTATCATTCATTTTACGGGCACTCCTTCGATAAAACACGTTTTCATAAAACACAGGTAAAAAGCTGCTCAACATCACTCACATATGTTATTTTAATTTCCTTCAATGAGGAAGGAAGCTCGCAGCAGTTATCCTGCGGCAGAATAACCTCACCGATAGAACCGGCCCTGGCGGCGTAAAGCTTTTCCAGCAGGCCGCCCACGGGCTTTAATTTTCCCTGCAGTGAAAGTTCACCGCTGACAGCCACATCCTGGCGCAGCGGGACCTCTTTAGTGGCACTGTAGAGGGCCAGGAAAAGAGCCGCTCCCGCCGATGGGCCGTCAACACTGGCGCCCCCAACAATATTTATGTGCAGGTCGTAATTGTTCACATCCAGCCCGGTTACCTTACGCAGCACGGATGCAGCATTAAACACTGAATCCCGGGCCATAGCACCGGCGGCCTCATTAAAGCGTATTTTCCCCTTCCCTTTCTCGGAAACGGCAAAAGCAACCGCCTCTACCTCAAGGACTGTTCCCAGGTAACCGGCAGCAGCCAGGCCGTATACTTTGCCTACCTGAGGATCCTGCGAATTCCTCGGCAAACCGAGAGGACTGAGGCGGTTGGTCTGGATTACCTCTTTCAGTTTTTCTGCACTGAGGTACAGCGGTTTTATCTGTGCCCCTTCCTCACCGGGCACCCTGCCGTCTTTATCTCCGGCAGTCTCAAGGTCGTATAAGGCCAGCCCGTAGGCGTCTACCAGCAGGTTAACAGTCCCTCTGCCCTCGCTGGTGTAGCCGGAAATGATATCAACAGCTTCCGGGGCAAGCTCAACCTCCAGCTTTTGAGCGGCATCGATGGCAATTTTCTTGATATCCTCCGGTGAGAGGGGTTCGAAATAAACAGAGCTGCACCGCGACTTTAAAGCGGGGGAGATCTCCCCGGGCGATTTGGTAGTAGCAGCGATTAAAATGAAATCGGCGGGGGCACCTTCTTCAAAAAGCTTGCCGATATACTTGGGCACCTGTGTATTCGTAGGGTCGTAATACGCCGAATCAAAGTGTACTTTCTTGTCCTCCAGGACCTTGAGAAGCTTGTTCTGCAGGTGCGGGTCCATCTCCCCTATTTCATCAATAAAAAGAACACCGCCGTGTGCTTCGGTAACAAGCCCGGGCTTCGGTTCAGGAATACCCCCTTCGCTGAGCTCTTTTTTGGCGCCCTGGTATATGGGGTCGTGCACGGAACCGAGCAGGGGGTTTGTGGTCTCGCGGGGGTCCCAGCGCAGGGTAGTGCCGTCCACCTCAACGAAAGGAGCACTTTTCCCAAACGGGGTATGCGGCAAGGACTTCGCCGCCTCCAGGGCCAGCCGCGCTGCTGTCGTTTTCCCCACCCCGGGAGGGCCGTAAATAATTATGTGCTGCGGAAAAGGAGAGACCAGCTTGGACATCAAAGCCTTGATCCCCCGCTCCTGGCCAACGATTTCCTGCAGCGATGAAGGCCTCAAAAACTCAATGGCCGGGCGGGATAGGGCAATAGAATGCATTTTTTCAAGCCAGGCATATTTTTTTAATGTCTGTGGGTTTTCCGGCCCACTTTCCTCTTTTAAAAGCTCCATTTTAATATCTTTTAAATATTCCTCGTGGCGTTCATGCAGCTTGACATTGACCTTCTGCTCGATTGAATCCTGTAGGTCCCTCTGGGCAAGAACATCGGCCGTTCTTTCCTGCAGCTGTTCCAGTATGGAAGGGATCTCTTTGAGAGACGGCACTTTTTCCAGGGTAGGATCTTCCAGGATCATTTTCTGAAGGCCGAGCACTCTTTTTTCCAGCTGCTTTGAACGCATATAGCTCAAAGCTTCAAATTTGGCCGCCTTGAGAACAAGCCGGTCAGCACCGTACATTCCGGCCAGAAAATCGTAAAAGGCGCGCACTCTTTTTTTCAATTCCTCTTTACCTGTTCCCTGCAAATGAAATAGTTTTTCCTGCACAGCTTCCAGCAAAACAGCCGTAACGGGCTGTATTACTGACTATCCCCCTTTTCTTCATCCTCTACAACTATCTCAATGAGAGCGCTCACGCCGGGATGTAACTTTACCTGGGCCTCGTGCCTCCCGAGTGTTTTAATCGGCTCTGCCGTCTCTACCTTTTTCTTGTCCACCTCAATGCCTTCGGCAGAAATGACCGCTGCGATATCGGCAGCAGTAACAGAACCGAACAACCGTCCGCCTTCGCCGGCCTTTGCCTTTACAACAAAGCTTTTACTGGAAAGCCTTTCCTGTATCTCCCTGGCAGCCTCTTCCTCTTGAATCGACTTACGCTCCCACTTCTTTTTTTTCATTTCCAGGTCTTTCAACCTGCCGCGGGTGGCTTCGACTGCAAGGCCCTTCGGTATAAGATGATTCCGCGCAAAGCCCGGGGCCACCTCCTTGACCTCGCCTTTCTGGCCGATATCGGCAACATCTTCTATAAGAATCACTTTCATTTAGCAACATCTCCTTTCTAACCTCCAGTAATGCAGCTGCCTTTTTTGCTCCTGATCTTATTCTGCACCGAAATATGTTTTCCTCCCCAAATATCTGGCGTGGCAACAAATAACATACTGGCGAGACCAACCGCCCAAAGGATGGCATGGCGCTGCAGTTCGCTGAATCTGTGCAGCGCAGCTAAAAGGTTCAGCGAAGCGAGAGTGTGCAGGCGGCCCGGACGGCATGGATGCCGGACGCCGG
>PWRZ01000177.1 GCA_003563385.1 Syntrophomonadaceae bacterium | reverse complement strand
TCAGTAAACAGGGAATTGACTCTATCTGATCGAACCTGGACATGCACCTGTGGTGCAGTCCATAAAAGGGATTTAAACGCAGCGATAAATATTCATATGGAAGGGGCATCTTCCATTGGGCCAGGAGATGTAAGACCTGCTAATACAGAGGCTGTCTCTGCTTGAATCCAGAATCCCACGGCTTAAGCCGTGGGAGTATGTCAACCTTCTACTTTATCACCTCTTCCTGGTCTTCTTCTTCCGGTTCCTGTTCCAGTTCCTCCTTATCTTCATGCCAGAAAGGTACTATCCTGCTTATCAAGCGGTCCTCGCGGTCAAAAAACTTCCAGACGGCTTCCTCATGGTCCACGGACTGGCGGTCTACGGTAATAACATGAAAAAAGTTTTCTTTCGGCTCCACCTGCACCGCTATCTCCACTTCCCTGAACCGCGGCTGCACGGTCATCTTTTGTATTTCACTGTTTACGGCAAATACGGCCACTTCATCCGCGGCGTTAAAAGGATAATCAGGCAGCTCCAGTCCCAGGTCACGGGAAACGCTCGCCCACTGATCATAGTCAGCCACCAGTTTAAACGATGCCGGAGCAGCAAGCTCCCCCCAGTCGGTAGTGGTAAAAACGAGGCCGCTTTCTTCAACTTCCGGTGTCCCCACTACCGGCTCCAGCTTGAAAAAGTTATCGTAGATGGTCAGCCCGATCAACAACATCAACAGGAATAACAGCGGTATTAACCGCCGAGCCTCAATAACAAAAAATTTGCCCCTGCTTTTCATGGCTTTCCCCCCTGCAAACACTTTTTTTCCTTTGATCATATGCAGGAGAAAAAGCTTATATGACAAAAGGGGCGGGTAAAGCTTTATACAACACTGCTCGTGCAGACAGTACCTTCCAGGTATCCGTTGTCGGTACTCTTTACTATGATAACATCGCTAATACGGCCCCTCCAGTCACCCGGCACTGGGGCCCGAACCCTCAAGTAGTTGGAGGTAAGACCTTCCATAATCCCATCTCCAACCTTCTTCTCAAAAAGAACGCTCAATATAGATCCGCTAAAACTTTCCCGGTAACAGCGGGACAGCTCCTCGCCAAGGGCGGCCATTCGCCGCCTGCGCTCTTCCTTAACCTGCGGCGGCACCTGCAGGGACATCTTCTGCGCAGCAGTCCCGCGCCGGGGCGAAAACTTAAAAATGTGCAGGCGGCTGAAGGCGCACTCCCTGACAAATTCCAGGCTGCGCTGGAAATGATCTTCAGTTTCCCCCGGGAATCCAACGATTATATCGCTGCTAACAGCCAGGTCGGGCACCATTTCACGGAGCCGTTTCAAAAGGTCCCTGAAAAAACTACTGTCATAGGGCCGGCGCATCTGCCATAAAATCTCGTCATCGCCGCTCTGCAGGGGAATATGCAGATGCCGGCAGATTTTTTCATGCTCCGCTATTACCTCAACAAGGGAGTCGCTGAACTCTCCCGGCTCAATGGAACTGAGACGCAATCTTTCAATCCCTTCCACTTCAACGGCCTGCCTCAAATAAGAGGCCAGGTCGACCTGCGGCTGCAGGTCGACCCCGTAAAGACCCAGCTGTACACCGGTTAAAACAACCTCTTTAAAACCGGCGCGGCTGATTTCGCGCAGCTGCTCCACGGCCCGCCCGGGAGCAAGGCTGCGCAGCGGCCCCCTGGCCGCCGGCACTATGCAATAACTGCAGGAACGGCTGCACCCCTCCTGGATCTTAAGAAACGCCCTTGTTCTTCCCTGCTCCAGCATAGGGGGCAGCTCTTCAAATGGTGCTTCTCTACCGTGAGGCTGAACTTGAACATCCAGCATCTCACCGGCAATTTTTCTTTTCAGCAGTTGCGGGAGGGAAAGACGGCCCCTGGTACCCAGGAGCAGGTCCACACCGGGTATGGAGGCTGCTTCAGCGGGGCTGGCCTGCACGTAACATCCAATTACCGCCACCAGCGCCCCCGGGTTTTGCCTCCTGGCCCTGCGGATAGCCTGCCGCGATTTGCGGTCCGCCAGGTGGGTGACTGTACAGGTATTGATCACGTATACATCGGCGGTTTCATGGAAAGGGACCACTTCGAAGCCTTCCCGCCGCATCATCCCTTTCAAGGACTCTGTTTCAAAGTAATTAACCTTGCAGCCCAGTGTATGAAAGGCTGCCTTTAAAGATAATGACGTCAACGCTACTCTTCTCCCTTCACCGGTATGCGGCTGTTTTGCAGCGTGCTGCCGTCCGGCCGGACACCGCCGGCGTCACCCCATAGAAACATCAGGATGGAAAGAACAAACAGTGGAGCTGTCTCAGCCCTCATTATTCGCCGGCCCAGGCTTACAGTACATACGGCGGGGATCGCCGTTAACATCTCGATCTCTCTTTTGGAAAAACCGCCTTCCGGCCCTGTAAAAACAGCAGCGCGTCGAGGGAAAACCCTTCCCTGCCCCTCCAATGCCTGGTAAAGGCTGCGGCCCTTCTCTTCTTCCCAGGGGACAAACACTACCTCGCGGTCTTCAATAAAAGAGGTTATCTCTTCCATGTTCACAGGCACCGCCACCTGCGGCAGATAACTGCGCCTGCACTGTGCGGCGGCAGAACGGGCTATCTTCTGCCAGCGCAGCATCCTCTTTTGCTTCTTTCCTTCTTCCATCTGTACCACGGTCCTATCCGTAAACACGGGAACGATGGTTTTTACCCCCAGCTCCACGGAGCTGCGAACAACCAGCTCCATTTTATCTCCCTTCAGTATCCCCAGGAAAAGGATTATATCAAGGGGCGGCCCTCCCGCTTCTTCTATTTCTTTCAGCACAGAAACACGGGCGCCTTCCGGCGCGAGCTTATCAATCAGGGCAAGACAGGCCCTGCCCCTTCCGTCGGAAAGCACTACCTTATCCTTCTCCTGCAGGCGCAGCGCTTTAAAATGCTGCAGGATTTCCCCCTTCAGAACAATGCTGCTTTTCCCCAGCTCCTGTGGCGAAATAAAAAACCAGTGCTTCATTTTTGCGCACCTCATATAAAAATAATCGAACAGCTACTTGACAAACCAAACTCATGTGCGCTATTATTATCTGGCGTGAAAGGAGTGCCCGGATGAAATGTAACCTGGAGTTGATGAAAAGAGAAATAGCAGCCATGCTGCCCGCCGCTCACCCGGATGGCGGCGAAGCCACCCTCCTGGTAACCGTCAAAAATATAAGCTACCTGGACAGGCGTTCCACGGGCTGGATTTTAAAACGCCTGGCCTGCCTGCATAACATAGACCTGCATGCTGTAAAGGGAAATTATGGCGGAATGCTGGGCAGGGAAAGATACCTCCCCGTGCCTCTCAGCAGGACAGTAATTTTTCTCCCGGTTGCTTTTAAGACGAACACCATAACTTCTCCCCGGAGACTGGGTTACGTTTCACTGCTGGAAATTGCCGCTGTAAAAAAAGAAAAAGAAAGTGCCCTGCTCATTTTAAAGAGCGGCCTCGAATTGCACTGTTCCAACTCTGTAAAGACCATTGAAAAAAGGTGTCGTGAGGGAGAACTTCTGCAAAAAATATTGCTGATTGAGCAGATGGAGGATATAAAAGTCCCTCCTCTCTTCCAGAGCGGCCCTCCTGCAGGTGAAAGAGTGATGGAAAAAGACAGTGGCAGGGGCTTTGCCGGCATGACAGCAGGCTTTCCATTAAAAAGTATCAAGGCATTTTATCTGAAAGTGGACCCGCGTTTTTTCAAAGACCCTGATTAATGGGGTGCATTATTTCCCACCAAAAGTATCCTTGACACGGCTGAAAAAACCTTTTTCGCCTGACAGCTCTCCTCCGCCCGACTGGGCAAATTCCTGCAAAATATTTTTCTGCCGCGCATTGAGCCGCCGGGGCACCTCTACGTTAACCCTGACGAGCTGGTCCCCCCTGCCGAAGCGTTTCAGGCTGGGAATTCCTCTGCCCTTCAAACGAAAAACAGCACCGGACTGGGTTCCCTCGGGAATGCGTAATTTGGCCCTGCCATCAAGCGTCGGCACTTCAATTTCTCCTCCCAGGGCGGCATGGACAAAACTGATGGGCACTTCGCAAATAATATCGTTGTCCTGCCGCTTAAATATATTGTGCGGCCGGACGTGAATGACAACATACAGGTCTCCCGGAGGCCCACCCCTGGTTCCGGCTTCACCTTCACCCGGTATACGTATTCTGGAGCCGCTGTCAACACCGGGAGGTATCCTTACTTCTATGCTGCGCTCCTTGACAACACGGCCGTCACCGCGGCAGTGGGGACAGGGGTCTTTTACCACCTTCCCCTCACCGTGGCACACTCCACAGGTGCGAATGCTGACAAAGCTTCCAAAAGCAGTGTTGCGCACCGACTGCTGCTGCCCCGCCCCGCCGCAGGAGGAACATGTTTCCGGGGCAGTTCCTCCCCTGGCACCGCTGCCGTCACACTCCGGGCACAGCTCGGTACGGGGAATATTGATATGCGTCTCCCTGCCTTC
>PWRZ01000018.1 GCA_003563385.1 Syntrophomonadaceae bacterium | reverse complement strand
GTATTACGGACAACCCCATGGGACACCTCAGCTTCCAAACAACAGAAGTCCTCCCTGAATTAGATCTACCCGTCGAACCCGAACAGCTCGTTATTCACTTGAATACATTCCATACCCGCGAGCATCTCGACGAAATATTAACCACCGCCGCAGATCTTGGCGTAAAATACCTGTTAACCATTTCCGGGGATGGCAGTGAACGACTACCCAAACTAACGCCTGATGCCGTTGGTATGGATTGTAAAACGGTTACGTCCATTGAACTGCTCCAATTCATTCATAGGCAGTATCCCAATACCTTTAGCTGCGGCGTCGCCTTCAATCCCTACGAACCGCCCGAACACGAAATGGAGCGCATGGAACGCAAACTCGATGCCGGGGCCGAATACATTATCACCCAACCCGTTATCGGCGATGACCCCATCGTACATGGATTACAAAAATTCGGCGTTCCTGTGATCATCGATGCATGGATGTCCAAAAAATTGCACCTCCTCTCCGAATGCGTCGGGTATGAAATTCCCGAAGACACACCCTACGACCCAATCGAAAACCTCGAAAAACTCACCACGCTCTATCCCGAATATGGCTTGTATCTCGCATTGTTGGGTTTCAAAACCCAGTATCCATTGTTAAAAGACGTCTGGAAATAACGGAACCTTTTACCCTCTCCCGGATGGCCTCTGCGTGGTCACCGGAATAAATATCACCCCTAAAAATCAACTTCGAAAGGAACAAACATGCACCTCGACCCCACGACAATGAAAGATTGGCAAATTGCCGAGCAAGCCGAAGCGAACATGAAACCCTTGCAAACCCTTGCCCGAGATGCTGGTTTAACGGAGGACGAAATCATTCCGATGGGTCGATATCTTTGCAAGGTAGATTATGCGAAGGTGCTTGCGCGCCTCAAAGATCAACCCCGCGGAAAATATATTGATGTTACGGCCATCACCCCCACGCCCCTTGGCGAGGGCAAAACCACCACAACCATGGGGTTGGTTGAAGGGCTAGGTGCCATGGGCAAAAGCGTGATTGGCGCCATCCGCCAGCCCAGTGGCGGCCCCACTTTTAATGTCAAAGGGTCTGCCGCCGGTGGTGGACTCGCCCAATGTATTCCCCTCGCACCGTTTTCCCTCGGGCTCACCGGTGACATCAACGCTATCATGAATGCCCACAACCTCGGCATGGTGGCCCTCACCAGCCGAATGCAACACGAAAACAATTATGACGACGCTCGTCTGGCCAAAAGCAAGCTCACGCGCCTTGATATAGACCCCGAACGCGTCGAGTTCAAATGGATCATCGACTTCTGTGCCCAAGCCCTGCGTAACATCACCATCGGCAAGGGCGGACACATGGATGGACTGGAAATGGAATCCGGTTTCACCATTGCCGTTGCCAGTGAAATCATGGCAATCCTGGCCATCACCACCAGCCTCGAAGACATGCGCAAACGCATGGCAAAAATTGTCGTGGCATATACCAAAAGCGGGCAACCCGTCACAACCGCCGATCTCGAGGTCGATGGTGCCATGACCGCGTGGATGGTCGATGCCCTGAACCCTACGCTTGTGCAAACGATTGAAGGACAACCGGTACTCGTACATGCCGGCCCCTTTGCTAATATCGCCATCGGACAAAATTCTATCATTGCAGACCTCGTCGGCACCAAACTGGCAGATTATCATGTCACCGAAAGTGGCTTTGGCGCTGACATTGGATTCGAAAAATTCTGGAATCTCAAATGCCGTTTCTCGGGACTGAAGCCCGACGCCGTGGTTATTGTTGCCACTGTCAGAGCCCTCAAGATGCATGGTGGTGGACCTGCCGTAAAACCGGGAGCGGCCCTCGATCCCGCCTACCGCCAAGAAAATGTGGAACTCGTAACCAAAGGTTGCGAAAACTTGATTGCACATATCGAAACGGTAAAAAAATCGGGCATACGCCCAGTCGTCTGTATCAACGGGTTTCATACCGACACACCGGCAGAACAGGATGCCATCCGCAAAATTGCGGAGGAACACGGCGCATTCTGTGCCGTTTCCGAACATTGGCGCACTGGGGGCGCAGGCGCACGCGAATTGGCCGAAAAAGTCATTGCCGCTTGCGAGGAACCATCCAACTTCGAGTTCCTCTATGATTTGGAAATGCCCCACAAGAAACGAATTGAAAAAATTGCCACACAGGTATACGGGGCCGATGGCGTCACGTATACGCCCGAAGCCGAGGCCAAACTTGCACAAATCGAATCCGACCCCGAAGCTGCCCACATGGGAACATGCATGGTCAAAACCCATTTAAGCCTATCGCATGAACCCAGCGAGAAAGGGCGCCCCCGCGGATGGACCCTGCCCGTGCAAGACATACTCGTCTATAAAGGCGCCGGTTTTGTCGTCCCCGTTGCGGGCACCATCAAGCTGATGCCCGGCACCGCATCCAACCCCGCTTACCGCGGGATTGACGTCGACGTTAAAACCGGTAAAGTTACTGGATTATTTTAAACATAACCGAACCTTTTACCCTCTCCCTGATGACCACTGCGTGGCCATCAGAAACGATCTCCCGCTAAAACCAAGAACCAAGGAACATAAAATGCCAGCACAAATTATCGATGGAAAGCAAGTGGCAGCAGACATGCGCGCCGAACTAAAAACAGAAGTTGCCCAATTGCGCGAACAAGGAATTATCCCCGGATTGGGCGTGATCCTGGTTGGCGAAGACCCCGCCTCCACTTCCTATGTTACCGCCAAGGAAAAAGCCTGTGCCGAGGCGGGCATCTACTCCGACGACAACCGTTTACCGGCCGACACTTCACAAGCAGATCTGATTGCCAAAGTGGAAGAGATGAACGCCAACCCCAAAATTCATGGCATTCTCGTGCAACTCCCGCTCCCGAAGCACATCGACGAAGATGCCGTGATCGGCGCCATAGCCCCCGAAAAAGACGTCGATGGATTTACCCCTGGAAACGTAGGGCGCCTCGTTATTGGCCAGGAATGCTTCATGCCCTGTACCCCGCACGGTGTCGTCCAACTATTGGCGCGTAGTGGCATGGAAATTAGTGGGGCTCATGTTGTTGTCGTCGGACGTAGCAACATTGTCGGCAAACCCATTGCCAATATGCTGCTCCAAAAGAAACCGAACGCCAACGCCACCGTCACCATTTGCCATACCGGCACCCGCGACATGGCTTCCTTTACGCGCCAGGCCGATATATTGATCGTCGCCGCCGGACGCCCGAACACCATTACGGCCGATATGGTCAAACCCGGCGCGGCCGTGATCGATGTCGGCGTAAATCGAATCCCCGACGACACCAAAAAAAGTGGCTTTCGGCTAGTGGGTGATGTCGATTTCGAAGGGATCAAGGAGAAAGCCTCATTGCTTACCCCCGTCCCCGGTGGTGTTGGCCCTATGACGATCACCATGCTCATGGTGAATACCGTAGAATCGGCCAAGCGCCACGCCCAATAAATTGCAGAAAGAAATTTTACACATGAGCGATTATCGCCGTAACACACTAGATATACTCGAAGCCGAGGCCATGTACGTGCTACGTGAAGTCGCTGCCCAATTCGAACGACCCGTCATGCTCTTCTCCGGCGGCAAAGATTCCATTATCATGAGTCATTTGGCCGTAAAGGCCTTTTATCCCGGTAAAATCCCCTTTCCGCTCATGCATATCGATACCGGGCATAACTTCGAGGAAACCCTTGTCTACCGAGACGAATACACCAGCCAAATTCAGGCCAACCTGATTGTGCGCACCGTCGAAGACTCCATTCGCAAAGGCCGCGTAAAGGAAGAAGAAGGGCCCAACCCCAGCCGCAATGCGCTGCAAACCGTGACGCTTCTCGATGCCATCAATGAATTCCAATTCAACTGTGCCCTCGGCGGCGCACGACGCGACGAAGAAAAAGCACGCGCCAAAGAACGCTTTTTCAGTTTCCGGGATCGGTTTGGACAATGGGACCCCAAAAATCAGCGCCCGGAATTATGGAACCTCTATAATGGCCTGCATCGGCCCGGCGAACATATCCGCGCTTTTCCGATCAGTAACTGGACGGAGCTCGATGTGTGGCAATACATCGAACGTGAGCAGATTCCGCTCCCCTCGCTCTATTTCACACATGAGCGTGAAATTGTTCGGCGGCAAGGTGTCATTCTTGCAGTAGGCCCTTACAACCAGCCCATGAATGATGAAACCGTGGAAACAGCATGCGTTCGTTTTCGTACCATTGGCGATATGACCTGTACCGGAGCAACAGAAAGCCAAGCCGATACGATTAGCGATATTGTGAATGAAATTGCAGCCACCCGCGTGACGGAGCGCGGCGGCAGAGCCGATGACAAACGCAGTGAAGCCGCCATGGAAGATCGCAAGAAACAAGGATACTTTTAATCGTCCTAATAAAGAGAGACACATCTCATGCAAACCGAAACATCCCCGAAACAAACTATTGTAAAAGAGCGCGATCTATTACGCTTTACCACTGCCGGGAGT
>PWRZ01000047.1 GCA_003563385.1 Syntrophomonadaceae bacterium | reverse complement strand
GTCCCCTTGTCACCTTTGTCACCCACCGGTTGAACACTGAAAATGAAGCAATAGGTACGTCCCCATGCTTCTTTTTATCCGGATTTCCATATTACCTTATTGTAGTAAAAAATGTGGAGTGATGCAATTATTTGTTTTGGGTAAAGAAACAAAAGAAAGGTTTATACGTTAATTATAGTAAGCGACCCTATTAAGCGAAATAAAGGAAGGAGCAGGAAGATATGCTGAAGAAAACACTGGCCGCATTTGTACTGCTTTCACTGCTGGCCCTGAACAGCGGTGGAGCGAAAATCGGCGCGCAGCCTGCGCGGGGAGACAATGGCTTTAAGCTGGGCAGCGAGGTGCTGCTGGAAAGCTATTACCACCTGGTAAAAGGGAAAAAGGTGGGGCTGGTAACAAACCAGAGCGGAGTGAACAGCCGCGGCGAAAGCACCATTGAAATTTTTCAGGGGGACAGGGACATTGACCTGGTTGCCCTTTACGGGCCCGAGCACGGCATCGACGGCAAGGCAAGGGCCGGGGAGTACGTAGAGTCATATGTGCACCCGGAACTGGGGATTCCCGTTTACAGCCTTTACGGGGCTACGAGAATGCCCACCGAGGAGATGCTCCGCGGTATAGATGTGCTCGTCTTTGACATACAGGATATTGGCGCCAGAACGTACACGTATATTTCTACGCTGAACTACTGCATGGTAGCGGCACAGAAATATGGGAAACCGGTAGTGGTGCTGGACCGGCCCAACCCCCTGGGGGGCATGATCGTCGAGGGTCCGGTGCTGGAAGACCGCTTCATCTCTTTTGTGGGGGTGGATAACCTGCCCAAGGCGCACGGTATGACGGCCGGGGAACTGGCCCGTTTTTTCAACCGCAAGATAGGCACCGACCTGCACGTCGTTCCAATGGAGGGTTACCGGAGAGGGATGGTTTTCCAGGACACCGGGCTGGAGTGGGTGCAGACCTCCCCAAACATCCCGGACCTTGATTCTGTGTTCGGTTACATGGCCACGGGGCTGGGAGAGGGCACCGGTGTCTTCCAGGCCGATAAGTTCAAATGGGTCGGCGGCAGGAGCCTTGATTCCGCAAGCATGGCCGCACTCCTCAACAGTGCTGACCTTTCGGGTGTTACTTTTATTCCCGAGCAGAGGGGCGATGCCGGTGGGGTAAGGCTTCGGATAACCAACTATTACCTATTTAATCCGGCCCGTTCGGGGATATACGCTCTGGCCCATGCATTTTCCCTGGGCCAGTTCAGGGTGCCCAAGAGCGGGGCGACGGCCAGGGAAATAGTAATGTTCGACAAGGTTATGGGCACCGACAAAATCGGGCAGTGCCTGGAGCAAGGGCTTTCACCGGAGGAGATCGTGACCAAATATACACCTGCGCTGGAGCGCTTCAAAGAAGAGAGGGCCAGGTATCTCCTTTCCGATTACGGGCCGCAGCTGGCGGTCGTGGCCGGCGGTTCGCATGTTTACTTTGACGTAGACCCCTTTATAGACGGGAGCAGCCGGTTAATTGTCCCGTTCAGGGCTTTATGCGAAGCGCTGGGAGCAGGCGTGGACTGGGATCCGCAGACAAGAGAAGTAACCATAGTAAAGGGAGATACCCGGGTCCAGTTTACTATTGACAGTACCGCGGCCCTGGTCAACGGCGAGGAGAAGACGATGGACACCAGGGCGGTTATCCGGGACGGCCGTACCATGATACCGCTGCGCTACGCCGGCGAATACCTCGGCGCCCGCGTTACCTGGTATGCCGATAAGCGCATTGCTGTAATAGACTGAGAGCCTCGTAGGGGCCGGCAGCCGGCGGCGGGGATTTCTGCCGCTTTTTTCTAAATTATTCACATCCTGCAGGAAAGTGGTCATTAGCCACGAATATCAATTATGGAGGTGATAATAAGGGTCGGGAATAACAGGAGGGGGTAAGTTGTTGATGCACAGAATTAAAGAATTTATACCGCTGTTACTGCTCCTGGCGGCAGTGTTTGTTTTTTGCGGTTGTGGGACGGATAAAGCTGTACAAATGGAAGAACCAGCCGATGCCGAAGAGTTAAAGGTTGGTTTTGTTTATGTCGGGCCCGTGGGTGATGCCGGTTGGTCGTACGCTCATGACCAGGGGCGTCTTTACCTGGAGGAAAATGTGGACGGCATAGTGACTGTCTTCGCGGAATCCGTTCTTGAAGGACCCGATGCCCAGAAGGTTATGATAGAAATGGTGGAGCAGGGATGCCGGGTCATCTTTGCTACCAGTTTCGGATACATGAATGCGGTCATAAATGTTGCCGAAAAATACCCCGGTGTTATCTTCGAGCACTGTTCGGGCTATAAAACGGCTTCCAACGTGGCCAACTATTTCGGCCGCATGTATCAGCCGAGATACCTGACCGGTATTGCTGCCGGTATGAAGACAGAGAGCAATATCATTGGATATGTGGCCGCTTTTCCCATTCCTGAGGTGGTTAGGGGCATAAATGCATTCACGCTTGGGGTGCGCTCGGTAAACCCCGGAGCTAGGGTACACGTCGCCTGGACGAACACATGGTATGACCCGCCCCTGGAGAAAGAAACCGCCCTGGGCCTTTTGGACCTGGGTGCCGATGTGATCGCCCAGCACCAGGATACCCCCGGCCCGCAGCAGGCCGCCGAAGAGAGGGGAGCCTGGGGGATAAGCTATAACTCGGACATGCGCGATTTCGCCCCGCAGGCCACCATGACCGGCCCTGTCTGGAACTGGGGCCCTTACTATGTCGATGTTGTGAAGTCCGTCATGGACGGGACCTGGGAAAGGCACGAGTACTGGGGTTCCATGGCTGACGGCATCGTTGATATTGCTTCTTTTAACGATAATGTTGTCGGCGAAGATATAAAAGAAGCTGTTTTGGGGGCCAGGGAACTGATCTTAAGCGGCGAGCTGAAGATCTTTGATGGGCCCATCAATGACCAAAACGGCGATGTCAAGCTTCCCGAAGGGGCTTCCATGACAGACGGGGAGAAGCTGTCCTTCGACTGGTTTGTGGAAGGTGTGGTGGGCACTCTCTAGTATACAGTATACTGGTTTATCCGCAGCCAATAATACATGGGATCGGGGACTGGGCCCGTGTTTATTTTTTTGAGGGTGGGGCTGCTCCCATGGTTTCCCGGGGCTTTCCCCGGACAGGGGGACGGTTCTCCTGTCCGGGATTTATTCCCCAATTACCTTTACGAGGAGGCGTTTTTTCCTGCGGCCGTCGAACTCTCCGTAGAATATCTGCTCCCAGGGGCCGAAGTCGAGCTTTCCCTCCGTTATGGCTACCACCACTTCCCGGCCCATGATTTGCCTTTTGAGGTGCCCGTCGGCGTTGTCTTCAAAGGTGTTGTGGGCGTACTGGGAAACCGGTTCGTGCGGGGCAAGCTTCTCGAGCCACTTTTTAAAGTCCTGGTGCAGACCTCCCTCGTCATCGTTGATAAACACGCTGGCGGTGATGTGCATGGCGTTTACCAGGCAGAGGCCCTCCCTGATGCCGCTTTCGGCCACGATTTTCTCCACCTGCGGTGTAATGTTGATAAACTCCATCCTGTTTTTTGTTTCAAACCAGAGGTATTCTCTCTTTGATTTCATTTTGCCCTCCTTAAAAATCGGTGTTATGTTCAGGTTACAATTACAAAGCCTGGATGTCAATGTGCATGGCAGCGGCGGCGGGATACTGTAACATCTTCACGGGATCAACGAACTCCATTGACACGGGGGCACGGCAATTGGACGGCGTGCTAATGTGGGAGTAACATCTTCACTGGGTCAACGGGCCTTCACGGGGTCAACGGGATCCATTGACACCGGATAGCGGGGATTTGCGCCGGTTTGTCTAAAACAGCCCGGCACGCTGTCTGGCCGGTGTTCGGCAGGTGGCTGGCAGGGCCGGCGGGCCCGGTTCAGGCCTCGTGTCCCCCGATTTTACCCGCCCGCGTGAAAAGCTGTCCACCCACCGTCAGCGAGGAGAGCCTGAACAGGCTGGTAGGGCCGAAACGCTCGCGGATGGAATCGATGGCCCTGTCTAGGGCCATTTTTCGCTTCCTGTCTTGAAGCAGGGAAAGCTGCACTTCCCCGTAAGCGGTCAGCCCTGTCAGGCTCACCCCCAGCGCGCGCACTGCCCGGCGGTCCCAGTGTCTGTGGAACAGTTCAAGCACGTGCGGGTAGAGTTCCATGGTTGTGGCAGTGGGCCCGGGCAGTTTTTTCTGCCTGGAGAAGCTGCTCGGGAAGTCAAAATCGGCGCCGCGGCAGTAGACGCCGGCTGTACGGCCGGCCTTTACGAGGGCCCTGGCCCGGCGGCATACTTCCTCCGTGATTTCCAGCAGCACCACCTCTATTTCTCTTTTTCCCCGGTAATCCCGCGGCAGGGTCGCAGAGCTGCCTACTCCTTTGCGGTCTTCCTCCGCGACGCCGCTTTTTACCGTAGAATGGTCGATCCCGTGGGCATTCAGCCATAGGATTTCCCCGTTTATTCCCCACCTTAACCTGAGAGTTTCTTTGGG
>PWRZ01000115.1 GCA_003563385.1 Syntrophomonadaceae bacterium | reverse complement strand
CGGGTGAAACCCCTGCCCCGGCAAGCCCCCGGTAGCTCACTCGTGTTTTTCTTCGCCACCACGCAGTTTAAAGCATGTTTATCACCTCCCGCAGGTGCTCCAGGGAGGTATGCGTGTAGCGTGTGGTGGTGTCGATCTTGGAATGCCCCATCAGCAAGGCGATGCGTTTTAAGTCCACACCGTTTTGGTAAAGGTGTGTGGCGAAGGAATGCCTGAAGATAAGGGGCGTTGCTTTTTTGCCGGTCAGGCCGGCCCTGGCGGCGCTTTTGTGGAATATGCGCAGCGTGCTGGAACTGTTCAGCGGCGTGCCCGTGCAGCTGGTGAACAGGTACGGGGAGCCCTTAAACAGGCGCCCGTTTTGCAGGTAGTCGCGCAGGCGCTCCTGCAAGTATGAATGTAGCGGTATTACCCTCGATTTGTCCCCCTTGCCGTAGATGACCGTCAGCCTTTCCAGGTCCGGGCTGAGGTCGTCGAGCTTAACCTTGATCAGCTCCTGCAGGCGCAGCCCGGTGTAGAAAAAGGTCATCATCACGGCCAGGTCCCTCCAGTAGAAGCGGTCCTCCCTGCTTACGGCTTCGAAAAGCCTGCAGATATCTTCCCACTGCAGGTATTTCGGCCGCGACTGCGGCAGCCGCGGGTAGACCAGCTTTGCGGACGGGTTCTTACTTATTAGCCCCCGCCCGGATGCGTAGCCGAAAAAAGACTTCAGGCAGGCGATGGTATTGGATATGGAGATATGCTGCAGCTTTCTGTCCCGGAAAAGGTGCTGCAGGTAGAGGCGCAGGTGGCCGGTGGTGATATCGGCGGCCGCGATACGGGGGCTTTTGAAAACATTTTCGCTCAGGTAAACGCCCAGCCGCAGGAGGGTGTTTTTCCTGCTCATGAAAGTAGTCCGGCTCAGCTTCCTCTCATATTGTTGGAAATCCGTGTAGATGGCGATCAATCTCTCCAGGGCAAGGGCTTCCTCTTTGCCCGGCAGTCCCGCCGGCTGGTCCGGGAAGCCCTTTTCGAAAAGCTGCAGCTGAAAAGGCTCATCGCTCATGTAGTAGGGCTCTTCTTTTTTGCCGGGGACGGGGAGCACCTCGATAGCCTTTTTTAAGTGCCCCAGGTCCGTGTGCGCGTAGATGATGGTATCTTTGAGGCTGCTGTGGCCGAGCAGCAGGGAGAGGCGCTTTAAGTCCACCCCGCAGTCCTTGTAGAGGACCGTGGCAAAGGAATGGCGCAGCACGTGCGGCGTGACCTTTGTCTTCAGGCCGGCCAGTGCCGTACAGCGTGCCAGAAGCTGGCGGATATACTCCGTGCTGAGCCCGTCTCCCCGCAGGTTGCAGAAAAGAAAATCCCCCGAGCAGGAAGGGCCGTCTCTGAGGTAAACATCGAGCTGTCCCTGCAGCTCCGGGTGCAGCGGTATGGTGCGCTGCTTTTCACCTTTGCCCCTTTCAACCCTTAAGTATCCCTGTTTCATGTCCAGGTGTTCCTTCTTCAGGCTTACCAGCTCCAGCACCCTGATGCCGCTATAAAAGAGGGTCTTTAAGATAGTCAGGTCGCGCAGCTCCGGGGGGCTTTGCGGTGTAATGGTCTCGAAAAGTGCCCGCACCTGCTCTTTCTCCAGGTAGGTGGGGATGCGCTGCAAAAAGCGGGGAAACAGCAGCTTGGCAGCCGGGTTTTGGCGCAGATACTCCTGCTGGTTGGCGTACCTGAAAAGAGACTTTAAGGCAGCAATGTGCCTGCGTACTGTGCGGGGCTGGTAGCGCATCTCCCAGTTCAGGTAGCGCACGTAGCGGGAAAGTATTTCCGCCGTTATATTTCCAATGCATTGTTTAGCGGCGGGGAATGCCTCGTCGAGGAAGCGCTGGAAGACGCGCAGGTCTTTCCCGTAACCCTCTACCGTGCGGGGACTGCGGTTTAGTTCCACAAGCATGTGGCTGAAAAACTCTTCCTGGAGCAGGGCCAGTTCCATCGCTTTCTCCTGTTACGGCCAAGCCTTCAACGACCACAACCGTGTAGTATGAGTTCCCCTTTACTTGATAAGCGAGCTATTGCCAACTGCTGTGCCATAGTTAAAGGCCTGCCCGGGGGCAATAAGGAAAACAACGCCTGTGCTGCTGTCATTTTTCCTTCCGGAGTATTTCGAGCAGTTCTTTTTCTGTTTGGATATCCAGTATGCTGTCGCAAATGTTTTCCAGCTGTTCGATGCTGGCAAGTGAAAAGATCATTTCTTTTGTTTCTGTGCTTAGTCCTCCCAGTTTCTTGCCGGCCAGCCTGGCGACGGCGTTTTGGAGGGCTTCCACTTTTCCTTCTTCAATACCGCGCTTGTGCCACGAAGTTAAGATTTCGGTCACCTCGATCACCTCCTCCTCCGGTATTTCCTGGGCCAGTTTTTCTTGCAGCTTTTTATCTTCCTCCGGTTCCAGCTGCACGTAGCTATCAAAGAAACCGGACAGCAGCTGCATGCGGGCCGGATCCAGCTTAAGCCTGAGCAGCATTTTCAAAAATTCAAGCTTTAACCGGATCCTTTCTTTTTTCCCGTAATCCATGTGGCTCAGCAGCGCCGCCACCGCAGGGTTGTCTTTTTTAAGGAACTCCCTCCAGGAGAGCCTTTTCAGGTGCAGCTGCAGGAAGTTTCCTTTTATTTTATCACGGTGCCGTTCCACCTTTCATAGAATAATATCTACTACAGGCTTCCTGCTTCGTCCACCGGCACTGCCAGAGGGCTGTAACCTCCGATGTCCACAGGCGTCACTTCCCGCAGAACTTGCGGTACGTTCGGATTTACGCCGAATTAAAATACTGCAAAAGATTTATAGCTGCATTGATGTCCCGATCATGAATGGCTCCGCATTCTGGGCATGCCCACTGTCTGGTTGAAAGCTTGAGCTCAGAAAGAACATATTCGCATTGGTTGCATCTTCTGCTGGAGGGATAAAATCTTGGCGCTGTCGCCAACTTTGAGCCGTACCACTTTGTCTTGTACTCCAGCATCCGCCGGAACTCTCCCCAGCCCGCATCCACTATATGGCGGGAAAAATGTTTATTCTTCATCATGTTCTTCACCGCCAGATCCTCGATTACAATAACCGGCTTGGTTTTCACCAGTCGGGTGGAAAGCTTGTGCAGGAAGTCTTTCCTTTGGTTCTTTATTCTGCAGTGCAGTCCGGCCAGTTTTAGAGCCGATTTTTTGCGGTTGCTGGAGCCTTTTTGCTTTTTTGAGTGTTGTCTTGAGAGCCTGCGTAGCTTTTTTAGGTTCCTTTCCAGGCTTTTCGAGGCTTCGATTTTCTCCCCGGTGGAGAGAACGGCAAAATGGAGCAGCCCGCGGTCTATGCCTACAGGCTCTCCCTTTACCGGAAGCGGGTCAGGTATTTCTACCTCCACTGAGAGGCTTACATACCACCTGTCGGCTTCTCTGGATACGGTAGCGGAAAGTATTCTGCCTTTTAGTTTGGCCGTTTCTTCTTTTACTCTGATTTTGCCCAACCGGGGAAGCTGTATGTGTTTTGGAAATACTTTTATCGTTCCTGTGAGTCTGAAGCTGTCATGAATTCCTTTCTTTTTGAATTTGGGAAAGCCCGCCCTCCCCTCGAAGAAGTTCCTGAATGCTTTGTCTAAATCTCTTAAAGCCTCCTGGGGAGCGCACTTGGATACTTCATACATCCAGGGAAGCTCTGTTTTTTTCAGCGTATTCAGTTTTCTGTGTTGTTCAATGGCGTTAGTGGATTTCTTTTCCTCTTCCCAGAGTTTCTTTCTTTCCGCCAGCCCCCAGTTCCAGGCAAATCGGGCACACCCGGCGTGTTTTTTAAGAAGTGTTTGCTGCTGATTGTTGGGCTTTAGTTCGTAGCGGAAAGCTTTATTTACCAGCATTCTCTATTACCTCCATCGCCTTTTTAACGCGGTTCTTGGCTGACCTTCTGCCGTATAGGCGGGCACAGAATGAAGTTAATACTTCAATCATGTCCTGCACCAAATCGTCTTTAACCTCTCCGGTTTCCATAACAAGAATCCTTCTGCCCTGAGCCGCTAAAGCCGCTTCGATGTATTCAAAACCGAATCTAGCCAGCCTGTCGCGATGTTCGACTACTATGGTCGTAATTTCAGGGTCGGCTAGAAGCTGCATAAGTTTCCTCCTGCGCCCGTTTAAGCCGGAACCAATTTCGGTTATCGTTTTTGCCACAGCCAATCTCTTATTGTTTGCAAATTCCAAAAGTCTGGCTACCTGCTGGTCTAAATCGTTTTTCTGGTCGGCGCTGGACACCCTGGCGTATATAGCCGTCTTGCCTCCTTCCTTTTCCTCGCCGGCCTTGACCAGTATTGTCCCGGTTGGCGTTTGGTAAGCCGAAACAGGTAGCTTGCCTTCTTTGTACCACTTCCAGGCGGTTTTGTAGTTAATCCCTTGCTTTCTTGCCCATTCACTGAGTTTCATATAGATATTATATCATAAAAAATGATATTTGAGTATATTTTGATTAACAGCTGCGAACCCTTGCTTTTAAAAGACTCTGCAATGCGCACATGTGTTCTATATT
>PWRZ01000127.1 GCA_003563385.1 Syntrophomonadaceae bacterium | reverse complement strand
GAAATCTACAGGGAGGTAAAGGAGCATGTGTAAGGCCGAGGATTACTACGGGCAGGAGACGGCCTGGTGCCCGGGCTGCGGAAATTTTGCCATCAGGGAGGCGGTGACGGAGGCGCTGGCGGAATTATGCCTGCCGCCTCACGATGTGCTGATCTGTTCAGGTATTGGGCAGGCTGCCAAGATGCCCCATTACGTGCGCGTCAACGGCTTTAACGGCCTGCATGGGCGGGCTCTGCCGCCGGCAGTAGGTGCACGGGTAGCCGATACAACCTTGAAGGTCCTGGTCATTTCCGGGGACGGTGATTCTTACGGTGAAGGGGGCAACCATTTTATCCACAACATTAGACGCAACCCGGATATAGCACACTTTGTGCACAATAACCAGGTTTACGGGTTAACGAAAGGTCAGGCCAGCCCCACCAGTGAGCGAGGGATGAAGACGGGGGTGCAGACCGGCGGAGTGCTTCTGCCGCCGCTGAACCCCCTGCAGCTGGCCCTGGTGATGGGAGCCGGTTTCGTAGCCCGCTGCTTCAGCCGCGAAAAAAACCATCTCCGGGAGACAATGAAGGCAGCAATCCAGTTTCCCGGATATGCCCTCGTCGACATACTGCAGCCGTGCGTTTCTTTTAACAAGCTGAACAACTTTGGCTGGTATAAGAGGCGTGTATATATAGCCGAAGGGCATGACTCCTCCAGCAGGCGTGAGGCCCTGGAGCTGTCCGGGCAGTGGGGAGACAGAATACCGCTGGGAATATTTTACAGCGTGCCGCGGCCCACTTTTGAGTCCGCTATTGCGGCATTGAAAGGGGGCCCCCTGAACAGGCGCCCCTTTGATCCCGCCTCCATGGCGCAGCTGCAGGAGGAGTTCATGTAAAACTTCCACAGCGAGCCGCACTTATTACAGTTCTGATTCTAAGCGGTTGAGGTAGTTTTTTTTCACTTCTTCGTTTATTTCCAGGCTGTTGAACTGCTCTATAATTTCTTCCCTTGTGATGATCCCTTTTTTGATCAGCAGCTGGCTCAGTGCAATAATCTTGAAGTAATTGTAGGTCCAAAAGTTAACCAGGTCTTTTAAATCTTTTATTCCGCCTTCTTTATCTTTATCCATAATTTAACATGCCTCCTCTCTTTTGGTAATGGTGCTGTTAGCTACGAGCACCTTTCTTTTTCCATGGCTTGGTGGAGCCGCCTGACTTGCAGTACAAAGCTCTCCAGGCGGGCCTGCACTACCTGCGGGAAGACGCTGCCGTCTGTTTCTATGGCCATGAAGGGCAGGTGCGGGTGGTAAGCGAGCACTTTTTTGACCAGTTCCGGTTTTTTGGTCAGGTGTAA
Organism: Syntrophomonadaceae bacterium; assembly: GCA_003563385.1. GTDB lineage: Bacteria > Bacillota > Dethiobacteria > DTU022 > UBA8154 > CSSED11-109. The sequence goes on along the minus strand of PWRZ01000127.1, from coordinate 3,229 downwards.
TTTTTCGCTGTTTACAGTTTTGCCAGTTACTGCCTCAGCAATACGGTTGGGCATGCAGCCGAAAGGCCCGAGTGCTATAGCGCCTGCCGCTTCGTCGATTAGCTCGTAGATGGCGCTGGATGCAGTCAGTATAGCTTCCCCGGTAAGGGTCGGCGAGATGAGCCTCTCACCGCCCTGCATGAGCATTTCTACATCGGTAAGGTGGTAGTGATAGAGCCCGGAGGCGGAAAGAGCTTTTTTGACTTCTTTTTCCATTTTTCTTTTCAAAAACAGCCGCAGGCGGTTGACCCATTTTTCCCTGGCACCTACCTGCCCGGAAAGGCCCTTCCGCAGCAGGTAATCGCAGTAGTAGAGCCATTCGTTAATCGGGGCAACCTTGGTGACTATTCCCTGCTCGGCCAGGTATTCCAGCAGACCCTGGCAGGAGAAGCCGTCGTGACGGACGTAGATTTCTCCCAGCAGGGCTACTTTGGGGGCTTCCTGCAGCGTGCCGGTCAGCTCTATTTTGGCCAGTTCTGCGGAAGCCTCGTTCAAGGAGCGCTTGATGCCGCTCCAGGGCTGCTGTCCGACGGCCTGGGCCAGCTGTTCCCTGGTCCGATAAAAAATGTCCATTGCTTTTTCCTTATCCTTTGCCAGCACTATCAGGGCATTGTGAATTTCATGCATGACATCGGAGGTAACCAGGGCCAGCCATGCCCGCATGGTAAATCCTGTTCCCAGCCCCCCGTAGCTGTTTTCGGCGCTCAGGGAGAGAGTGGTGACGTTGTCGATGCCGAGGCGGTCCAGGAGCAGGTTAATAAAAACCTGGTACTGCCCGAAGCGGCAGGGCCCGGAGGCATCAGGCATGAAATATACTATCTGTTCCCCCTCGGGGATATTGTTGTCTTCCAGGTAGCGCAGCAGGCTGCCCACGGTCAGTTGCAGGGGGAGACACTCCTTGCAGCTGCTATTGGCGCGGCCGAGCATCAACTCCCGGTACCCGGGGGCGGGAAGTGCCTCTGTACGGATTCCCTGGGCCTGGATAACGCTGGAGAAGAAGTGTGCTCCGTGTTCACCCATAGTGGGGATGAGAAGCTTTACTCGCCGGTCTTCCAGCGGCAGGTATTCCCCTTCCGGCAGTTGTATGTAGGCGCGTCCCTTTTCCAGGGCTGTACGGGGCCGTGGTGTGCTTGCTCTACGCCTTTCTTCCCGGGATGAAGAGCGGGTGTGCTCCAGGTAACCTTCAACGATGTCCAGGAATGCCTCTATCCTGGTGTCCAGGCCGGCGTCGGCGGTGTGATTGTCCAGTTCCAGGGTCAGCGAGGGCTTGTCGCCCATTATTTCCCGGAAATAGTTGATCAGGAACGAGTCCGGGCCGCAGCTGAAGTTGGTGATGTAAACGCCAAAAAGCTGGGGGTTGCGGCTTACCAGGCGCGCTGCCTGCACAATCATCTGCCCGCTGGCCCAGTACATGTTTTCGATGGACTGTTCTTTTTCGTACGGTAAAAAGTCACAGGGCAGTATGGTAAGACCGCGGGAGGCAAACTTGTGGGGGATACCCATGTTTGCCGAAGTGGTAAAGGCATTATAGGAACGCCCGAAGAGGACGATACTTTTCTTGTCCGGGTCGGCTTCCAGTTCGGCCAGCACCTTTTCCCCTTTATGCTTTAGTGCGGCTATTACTTCAAGCTGCTTGCTGGCCGCCTGCCGGTAGGCCTCCCTGGATTCCTGCCGCGATTTTCCAAGAGCCGCTCCTATTTCCACAAAGACATTTTTCTGGGAGTCGTACCCGGCGGTGAAGTCCAGAACCGGGGTCAGGGTGCGTTTCTCGTCCTGCAGCTCCTTGAAAATAGGCCTCAGGTAATATGGCTCTCCCTGCGACAGGGGGCAGGTTATGCCTATGCCGTTACCGTCCGTGGCCGGGAGGCCTTTAACCTGCGGCAGGAAAATGTAATCGGGGTTGCTGGACAGGAGGTCGGCGGCGTAGCCGTGGGACAGCTCCACGGGGAAACAGAAAGGGGCCCCCTGTAAGAGCCGCCCGGAGGTGTCAGGCCTTTCGGCCGTTACCACGTCAAAGCCGAGGGCAGTGAAAAAGCTGTGATAGAGCGGGTAGAGCGTGTTTACCATCAGGGAGCGGGTTAAAGCGACCGTTTTGCGGCCTTCAGGGCCGGCGCCGCTATTTTCGGCATCCTGGCCGAAGATAAGCTTTTCGCGGCTATAAACCAGGTCAAGGGCCCCGGCGTTGTGCTTTTCCTGCTTCTGGATACCGGTGTAGCGGCTGCATGCACCGCCAAAGGGGTAGCGCTTTCCTTTGATGCGCAGCATCCTGATATCGCAGCGGCGGTCGCAGCTCTCGTCGCCGCGACAGGTAAAGGAACGGTCCTGCTCTATTTCACGGACGGCCAGCTCTGCCAGGTCGAAGCGGCCTTCTTCCAGCAGCCCCAGCTTTATTTTTTCATTTATTTCCAGGGCTACACCAAAGGCGCCCATAAGGCCCGGCTCTGGCGGTACTACTATTTCCCTGTCCAGGAGCCCGGCCATGGCTACGGGGACGGCATGGTTGTAGCAGACCCCCCCCTGCATGAATATTTTGCGTCCTTCGGGGCGGCTTCCCTTTACGCGGGTAAGGTAGTTCAGGCAGATGGAGTAGACCAGACCGGCCAGTATATCTTTGGTGCCGATGCCTTCCTGCACCGCTGTTTTAATATCGCTGCTGATAAAAGCGGCGCACTGGTCGTTAAAGTTGGGCGGCGCAGTGGCTTTCAGCGCCAGGGGTGCTATACTGGTAGTTTCAACCTCCAGCGCTTCTCCGGCCGCTTCCTCCAGGAAGGAACCCGTCCCCGCGGAGCAGGCTTCATTCATGGCGTAATCGGCGGGGACCCCTTTGATGATGTAGGTGTACTTGGCGTCCTGGCCTCCTATTTCAAAGATGGTGTCCACTTCGGGGTCGAAGTAAAGAGCTGCAGTAGCATGGGCAACAATCTCGTTGATAACCCCCTCTGTGAGGGCGTGCATTCCCGCTATCTGGCGCCCGGAGCCGGTGACGCCCAGCCCGATTATTTCCACTTCATCGGGCACCTGCCTGGATAGCGCAGAGTAGCACTGCCGGGAGGCCCATACAGGGTCTCCCATGGTGCGGAGGTAGATCGAAGCGACAAGAGCTTTGTCTTCCTCCCGTATGAGGACGGCCTTGGTAGTGGTCGAACCTACGTCCAGGCCCAGCAGAAGGCGATCTCCGGGCATCGCTTCG
>PWRZ01000190.1 GCA_003563385.1 Syntrophomonadaceae bacterium | reverse complement strand
TACTGGACACCATCAAGTCCCGTGCATACCGGACGCTGGACATTGACGTAATGAATGATACACCGGCCCGTAATAATCCAAGGGTAACAAACATGGTCCTGATCGGGGTGCTCGCTTCACTGCTCCATTACCCTGTAGAAGACTGGGATAAAGTGCTGATCCAAAACATACCCCCAAAATTCGTGGACCTTAACCGGGAAGCCCTTACCGCGGGCCACAAACTGGGTCGGGAAAAAGCGGCGGCCCTGGAAGGAGGATCCGGTGCTGCTCCATGAAACGGCGTAAAAGCGCTTTTTCGCTTTTACGCCCGGTAGGTGTCCAGAAGAAGTATCTTGAACTATTAAGTTAAGTTTTAAGTTTAAGTAAAGAACGTTTCCGGAGAGGCTGCTTATCAATGTGTGCCCCCATCTGGTATAAGTTGTTAAGGCAGGTGTAAGATGTGCGGCTTATGTAAAACGTTTTTTTTCGCAGGCCGGCCGCGATGTTCTTACCACTTTCAGGAGGTGATCAATGAGAGCTTTTAGTGACTCTAAATGAATTCTCAAATTGTGTAAATACCAAAGGAGGGTCAATCTATGAAAAAAAAGGTTGTTATTGGACTGCTGGCAGCAGCAATGCTGGCACTGGCCGTGTTCAGCGGCTGCGGGCCGGCCCCGGCGACGCCGGAAAACGGGGAAGTAATAGAGCTGCACATGGCCACTTTCTGGCCCGGCACCGATTTCCAGGTAACTGAAGGCCACGAGCGCTGGATCGATGAAATTGAGAAGCGCACCGACGGCAGGGTCAAAATAACGCTGTATCCCGGTGAAGCCCTGCTGGGGGCAAGGGAAATTTACGAGGGGGTAGCAGCCGGTTCCGCCGACATCGGCACAACATGCCCCTCCTATACCCCGGGCACGTTTCCCCTGACGGAAGCATTCGAGCTGCCCGGTTACAGGAATGACAACGCCCTGGTAGCTTCGCTGACCATGCACGAGGGCTACAAGAAGCTCAAGGAGACAGTGGGCATTCCCGAGTACGACGACGTAAAGATGCTCATGTTCTGGGCCACCGGCCCGGGCGATGTGATGACCAAAAGGCCGGTACACTCGCTGGAAGACCTTTCCGGGATGGAAATGCGTGTAGTCGGGGGGACCATCCCCACCATGGAAGCACTTGGCGTCATCCCCCACTCCATGCCCATGTCGGAAGCTTACCTGCAGCTGGACCAGGGCCTGGTGGAGGGTATACTGGCCCCCACAGACACCCTGAAAGGCTTCCGTCTTGCCGAAGTGCTCAACTATGTTACGGAGACTCCTTTCCTTTACAATATCGTATTCATGAAAGTAATGAACCTGGACAGGTGGAATGCCCTACCACCGGATATCCAGCAAGTATTTGAAGAGGTAAGCGAGGAGTTCGTCATGGAGTATGGACAGCTGCGCACCGACCACACCAGGATGGGCCTGGAGTACGGTGTGGAGGAACACGGCATGGAGGTAATAAACCTTTCTTCCGAGGAAGAAGAAAGGTGGCGCGAGCAAATAGAGCCGATTGTCGAGAATTGGATTGAGAGTAAAGAAGCGGCAGGGCTTCCCGGGACTGAAGTAGTAGAGATAGTGCGCGATCTTGATGCCAAGTATTCAGAGATGCACGGGGATTACTAAGGTTAAATTTATGTAGAGCTGGAGAGGGCCTGCCTGCAGTCCAACCGGGCTGCGGCATAAGCCCTCTCCGCTAATAAAATGCCTGCTTGTGGCTCAGGAGGAGGTAAAACAGACTTGGTAGCAAAGATGGAAAAAATAGTATACTCAATGGCCTTGTGGGCGGCGCGAGTGGCCCAGGTAGCACTGGCCGCGGTAATGTTTGTCATTGTAACGAATGTCCTGATGCGGGCGGTATGGAAGCCCCTCCCGGGCACCTACGAGCTGGTGGAAATAGGCGGTGCCGTATTGCTGTCCCTGGGGGTGGCCTACTGCGCTGTTATGAAAGGGCACGTAGCCGTGGAAGTGCTCGTGGAAAAACTCCCCCTGCGCCTGCGGGCTTTAGTAGAGGGCACTACCTCTTTAATCGCCTTTGTCTTCGCCGGCGCTATCGGCTACGATTCATTTGTTTACTCCGCCAGAGTTATGGGGAGGGGATATGCTACAGGACATTTGTCCATACCGCTTTACCCGTTTTATTACCTGGTCTCTTTTGGTCTCATTATACTGGCACTGGTTCTGCTAATAGATTTTGTCAAAACGATGTTCAAAATATTTAGAGGTGAAAGCTAATGAGCCCCATGCATGTCGGTTTAATCGCCATCGTAATCGTTTTTATCCTTCTCTTCGCGCGCATGCCTGTAGCCTATGTCATGATCGTCGTCGGCATTACCGGGTACGCAATCCAAACTTCTCCCACGGCAGCGCTGTCCGTGGCCTCTTCTTCTATATACAACACTTTCGCCTCCTATTCGCTCATAGTCGTGCCGCTTTTCGTTTGGATGGGCTACATTGCCTACTACGCCGGAATCAGCAGGAGAATTTACGATGCTACCTACAAGGTTGTAGGCGCTCTTCCAGCCGGACTGGCTCTGGCCACGATAGGAGCGTGCACGGCCTTCGGCGCCATCTGCGGCTCCACCACGGCAACAGCGGCCACCATGAGCGCCGTGGCCCTGCCGGAAATGAAAAGGTACAATTACAACCGCTCCCTGGCCACCTCTACCGTAGCGGCCTCTGCAATACTCGGTGTAATGATCCCTCCCAGCGTCATCTTCATCATCTACGGCATAGCGACGGGAGAATCGATTGCCAAGCTTTTCCTGGCCGGTATATTTCCGGGCCTGCTGCTCATGGGGCTTTTCATGCTGATCACCTATGCCCGCGCCAGGCACAACCCTGTCCTCGCCCCGGCCGGGCCCAGCGTAATCTTGAAAGAAAAGATGCTGGCAGTGCTGTACGGCGGCATAGAGGTGATCATTATTTTCCTGGCCGTCATGGGAGGGCTCTTCGCCGGTTACTTTACACCCACTGAAGCCGGCGCCATAGGAGCCGGTTGCACGCTGCTGGTAGCCCTGGTCAGGCGGCAGCTCAACTGGCACAGCTTCGTAAATTCACTGAACGATTCTGTGCGCATAGCGGCCATGATCATGTTTCTTGTCGCCGCCGCCACCATCTTTGGGCGTTTCCTGGCCATTACCGGCATTCCCTCGGCTATGGCCAGTTGGGCGGTAGCCCTGCCTATCCCCCCGGTAGCTGTGCTGGCGGTGGTCCTGTTCATATACCTGATCCTGGGCTGCTTTATTGACGCCCTGGCGCTCGTCCTGCTCACCGTGCCCATTTTTTACCCGGTCGCCGTCAGGCTCGGTTTCGACCCTATCTGGTTTGGAGTAATTATTGTCCTGGTTGTGGGCATGGGTGTAATAACACCACCGGTTGGCGCCAATGTATACGTCGTAGCAGGGGTAGAAAGAGAAACACCGGTAATGACCATCTTCAGAGGGACATGGCCCTTTCTCGCTGCCATAATAATATGTATAGCCCTTCTGATCCTCTTTCCGCAGATCGCCCTGTTCCTGCCGGGCCTGGTGCGCTAATCAATAACAGAAACAACCCATTTACATAACCTCTATGTAATTTCAAGAGCAAGGGACAAATCGGAAGAGTGTTCGTTTTCCTGCACTCGCAGCAGGCATTTTTTTGCCGTTTATGGCAAATGATGGCCTTTTATCCCCAGGCCATTCAATGTTATAATCTGCTTATAACATTCGCGCTCCTGAAGCAGGTGCTTTCTATGATCAGGGTTAAAAAAACAGTGCTCATATTAATACTTATCGCCGCTGTGCTTCTCTCCCCGGCAGCCTTTTACGACACAACGCCTACAAACGCTGCCGCAGCAGCGCACGTTGCCGGTGAGGTCCTCGCAGAGCTCGAAGACAACGCCTATACCTCTGTAATAGTTATTTTAAGAGACCAGGCCGATACTGAATCCATAAACGCCCCCACTGAAAGGGAAAAAAGGGAAACAATGGTCGGAGTCCTCCAGGAAACAGCCCGCGCCTCCAAAGAGGAGCTGCAGCCTTTCCTGGAAAAGGAAACTGAAAGGGGAAATATCAAAGAGTACCGTCCATTTTGGATTGTAAACGCATTTGCAGCCGTCATTAACGGGGAGGCGCTCCAAAAGCTCCAGGAGCGGCCGCAGGTTGAGCAAATAGTACCCGACCGCCCCTTTGCCGTACCGGCCCCAACAGGCAGTGCTGCCGTCGGGGGAGAAAGGCCGGCCGCAGAGAAGGCCTGGAACATGGTGCTGATAAATGCCCCGCCGGTATGGGAAGAAGATATTTACGGGCGCGGGGTCGTCGTGGCCATCATGGACACGGGATTGGACCTGGAACACCCCGACCTCAAAAACAGCTACAGGGGTTACCTGCCGGGACACGGGCACGATACCAGCTGGTTCGACGCTTCGGCTTACAACAACCCCGGAGAGGGCAGCCAGGGACCCGGCGACCGGAACGGGCACGGCACACACATTGCCGGAATCATTGCCGGTGGCACCCCCACAAATCCGCTCGGTGCAGCACCGGCTGCGCGGCTGGTACCGGTAAACATTTTCAGCAGGG
>PWRZ01000179.1 GCA_003563385.1 Syntrophomonadaceae bacterium | reverse complement strand
TAATGATAATGTAATTATGTAGTTTTATTATAGAGCTGTTTTGCCTGCAGGGTAAAATTTATCCTATATCTCGCTACCGGATACTGCAGGGAGCTTAAAGCTTGATAGACCGGGCCGCGAAACAAATGTTATTGTGAGCTTACGTACATGTTTCAAACTATAGTATATAAGATATAAGGGGCATTTATTCTGGCATCTATTTTTCGGAGGAGGTGATGATGTTTTGTGGCGTGAAATAAGCAAGTTTGGTCGCAAGCTGGTCGCTTACGGGCTGACCGGGTCGCACTTTGGCAATATCAGCGTCCGCACCGGGGACAACCTGCTCATTACCCGCAGCGGCAGCATGCTTGATGAGATAGACCAGCACATGGTGGCGGAGTGCAGCCTCTACCACGAGGATTGCTTCGATACCATTGCCTCTTCAGAAACGATAGTGCACCGGCGCATTTATACGCAGACTTCCGCCCTCGCCGTTATCCATGTGCACTCTCCATTTGCCGTAGCCCTTTCCCTGTTGTGCGCCGATGAGCACCTCGTCCCACAGGATACAGAGAGCAGGTACTTTTTGCACAGGATTCCCATTGTCAGCGGCGGGGTCGGTTCCGCGGAGCTTGCCGACGGTGTGGCCGGGGCACTCTCCAGGCATAAGGCCGTCATCGCCAGGGGGCACGGCACTTTTGCCGCCGGGAAAATACTCGAGGAAGCATACGTTAATACCTGCTCCGTTGAACATGCCTGCAGGGTGCAGTATTACTGCTGGCTGTACCATCTTTCTTCACAGGGAAACTCACCATTTTTAGAAAACGGAATATAATAGAGTAGCATTACCGGCAGGCAGGGGGGAGCATTCCTTGAAGAGACATCGCCGCTGTGCTTTTTTGCAAAAGAGCGGGGGCATTATTATGGCAGTTTTTGGTATAGCGCTGATCGTAAAGACACTGCCCTTTTACCTTTTTACCCTGCTGCTGGGGCTGATGCTGATCTGGCTGGGATGGCGTCTCTACGCCGTGAACGGATAATTGAGCGGATAATAAGGGAGGCTTGGAAAAAATGCGCTTCTATGTATTTAAAATGCCCCGGTTTATCAGTTATTTATTAAAGGGATTACTTGGAAAAGGTTCCGGTTAATGGATGCCTGGTTAAGCCCTGGTTGTGCCGGTTTTTATCCCGGGCTTGGCCCAAGTTTATCCCGGCAGTAAAAAAAAGCGCACCTTTATGCGCTTTTATTATATGACTGCTCATGCAAAAGTTAACGCAAGCTGCAACCGCTTATGCAAGCCGCCGGAGCAACCGCTTTAGACCACTCTTTTTACTTTCCCCGCTTTAAGGCAGCGGCTGCAGACCTTTATCCTTCGAGGTGTCCCGTTAATAACGGCCCTTACTTTCTGTATGTTTGGCTTCCAGCTGCGCTTGGTCCTGATGTGCGAGTGGCTGAGCATAAAGCCGCTTGATTTTTCGCGCCCGCAGATGTAGCATTTACCTGACATGTTCACACCTCCTTAGAGAAGACAAGCAAATAACATTTTAGCACAGTTCTCTTCCGTAAACAAGACTCCTGAACGTGAAACCCTCTTTTTTGAACAGAAATTAACCAGACAAATTAAATAATGCGTTGTCGATTTTTATATACAGCTTGCCTGGAATAACGTATAATTGATTTAAGTATTTAATACTGTGTGTATTGTGGATATTTAATGCTGGGGGATGCTGTGGATGTTTTGCCTGCAGGAATTATAAAGTGGCAAATGTTTGCTCGGAGGTTTAAAAAAGGAGGAACTGAAAGTTAATGGAAATATTAAAAGTCTCAGCAAAATCCAACCCTAATTCTGTAGCCGGAGCTTTAGCAGGAGTTATAAGGGAAAGCGGGAAAGCTGAAATGCAGGCAATCGGGGCAGGAGCTATTAATCAGGCCATAAAAGCACTGGCTATCGCCAGGGGATTCGTTGCTCCCGCCGGCATCGATCTCGTTTGTATTCCCGCCTTTGTAGATATACAAATCAATGGTGAGGAAAGAACGGCCATCAAAATTATTGTAGGGCCTCGCTAAAATGACATTGTTTATTGCTGGCACAGATTGCAGTTAAGTTTAATATCTCTGAGCAGGTGTTACCACTTAATATAAATATAACCCCGCCTACTGAAAACACTGAAAAAGTAGTGGAGCGGGGTTTTTTTCTGCGCGGTATACTTGGCGTATATTTTAAAAAGTTAAAATTACGGGCAGGCTTTTTTTTATTTTTTTTGGTGAAATAGGATAATTTACTTATTTAAAGGGGATAATAGAAGATTTTTAGGAAAATATTCTTAAGTATATTAACGTTTCGAGGAGAAATACTATGGATGCATTAAAGATAAGGAGGTGAAAATAGATGGCGGCCAATCAAAGGAAAACTGGACGCAACAGGGTACTGGTCCCCGGTGCAGAGCAAGCCCTGGAGAATTACAAGTACGAAATCGCCAATGAACTGGGCATTAACTACACCGGAGACCTGGGCGAACTGACTTCCAGGCAGAACGGTTATGTTGGTGGTTACATGGTCAGGAAAATGATCCAACAGGTTGAGAACCAGATGGCCCAGGGTCAGCTCCAGACTGCCCAGCTTGCCCAGCAACCCAGCCCTCAACAGCAGTATCAGCAGGGCGCGCAGTACCAGCAGCAACAACTGTAAAGGTTCCTTATCTATTGGCACAAACGGCGGGCCTCGGCCCGCTTTTACATATTTTACCCCGTTTTTCTTTTAAAATTCCGCAAATAATTGCCAAAAAAACCCCTATGCCGAACCGCGTTAGTGCCTGCGTTTCGCGCATAGGGGTTGGGAGAGGAGAAACCGGAGGAAGAGCTTATGGGGAATATTGTTGATGCAATAATATTATGTGCATATTTTATTTTATTATACTTTTTCGCCCCAAAAGTATCTGGTAATAATAACCAGTGCTCGTTTGCTTTTTGCGGGGTCCGGTGTTAAAATAGCGGTAGCAGCTGTTTTTTATAGACGGGTTAAAGGTGGTGAAAAATGCGGGTAATTGCCGGTTCAGCAAAGGGAAGAATACTTAAATCGCCCCGGAGCAGGCAGGTACGGCCCACATCGGACAGGGTTAAGGAAGCTTTTTTTAACATGGTTAGTGATTTTATTATCAATGCCCGTTTTTTGGATCTGTTTGCCGGGACGGGCAGTATCGGGATAGAGGCCCTCAGCAGGGGAGCGGGCAGTTGTGTGTTCGTGGAAAAGGAGCGCCACTGTGCGGAGCTTATCACCGCCAACCTGCATTTGACCGGGCTGCACAGCCTGGCCGAGATTTTGCGCGGCGATATCTTTTCCGTCCTGGAAAGCCTGTCCCAACGGGGAGATTGTTATGATATCATTTATATTGATCCTCCTTATGCGTTTAAAAATACAACAGCCGTTTTATCCTCTATTGCTGAACGCGGTTTGACCAGGAAAGAAGGTATCATTGCGTTGGAAAGGGACAGCCGGCGAAGGGACAACGCGCTCGAAGAAGCGCCGTTTCGCCTGTGGCAGAGCAGGGTATACGGGGGCACACAGCTGTTTCTTTTTATGGGATGATCAACGAAGGGAGGCGTCACGCATGATAGGAGCCATTTACCCGGGCAGTTTTGATCCTGTAACAAACGGTCACCTTGATATTATAGACCGTGCCAGCAAGGTATTTGACCACCTTATTGTGGCTGTTCTGGAAAACCCCCGCAAACCCCCTTTGTTTTCCATGGAGGAAAGGGTAAGAATGCTGAACAGCATTATAGATGTCTACAATAACGTAGAAGTTGATTATTACCGGGGGCTGCTGATTGAGTATGCTCAAAAACGGGGAGTAAACATTATCATTAAAGGACTGCGCGCCGTTTCCGACTTTGAATTCGAGTTTCAAATGGCCCTTGCCAACAGGAAAATGGACTGCAACATTGAGACAATGTTCATGATGACGAACAATATGTATTCATTTATCAGCTCCAGCATCGTCAAGGAAGTGGCCAGCTATGGCGGCGACATCAAAGACCTTGTCCCGCCGCGGGTTTACCATGTCATCATGGACAAACTTGCTGCCTTCAGGACGTAAAAGAGTTGCGGCGGCAGAAAGCTAATAAAAGCTAATCCCTACGGCCGGAATTAGCGGCCGGAATCACGCCCGTATACAGTTTTTATTTTTTTGTAATAGTGCAGCAGCATGGACAGCAGGAACATGCCCAGCAAAAATAGGGACAGTTTTTGAAAGATAAAATAGGTCCTGGCCCACCAGTAAGTTCCTGTACCGGAGGGAATGGTAGAAAGGAACACGGGGATACTTATACCGTGAAGTGCCTGTTCGGCCGCGCCGATTAAAAGATAAGTATAGAAACCGGCGAGGATGGCGTGAACGAGGCGGGCTGTTATGTACGGCTTTATGCTTATATCCGTATCACTGACAATACTGGCTACCTGGGCATGGACGGAAAGGCCGCTCCAGGCTATGATCGCGCTTACAGCGATCATTTTTTGATCTAAGGGGACAAAGAGATCCGGTCCCGCCGCGGCCTGGCATCCCAGGTCTATTTCCAGCAGCCCGCTGATTAGGGGCCTGGAGAGGGCCGGGTCAAGCCCCAGGGGGGAGAGTAAAAATGCCAGTGCTGAGGAGAGGAGCGCGGCTATACCGATTACCTCGAGCATGCCTATTATTACCGAAAAAAGGATAATGAACCCGCCGATCAACATCTGCGTGTTGATGGACCTGTGCACGGCATCTCCCATGAGCTGGCCCAGGGTGCGGCCGTCCTCGCGGCGCGCTTTTATAAGGGCGTCCAGGGCGCGGGAAAGGAGCCCTTCACCGCCGCCGTCCTCTTCCGCGGTCGGCGCGGGGTCGCGGCCGTAAAAGCGCATTATCAGGCCCAGTGAGAGACAGGAGAGGTAGTGGGCGGCGGCGAGAGTGGCCCCGATTTCCGGGAGCCCGAACATGCCCACGGCCACAGCCCCGAAAAGAAAGAGCGGGTCCGAGGTATTGACGAAGCTCACCAGCCGCTCGGCCTCCATTTTGCTTACCAGCTTCTGGCGGCGCATGTCTGCCGTCAGGACGGCGCCCAGGGGAAACCCGGAAGCGAGTCCCATGGCCAGGACAAAAGAACCGACGCCGGGGACGTTAAAGAGGGGCCGCATTACCGGCTCCAGGAAAATGCCCATCATGTGCACCACGCCGAGGCCGATCAGGATCTGGGATAAGATAAAGAAGGGCAGCAGTGCCGGGAAGACGATGTTCCACCAGATTGCCAGCCCGTTGATGGAGGCGTTGAAAGCTTCTTCGGGGTAGAATACGGTGCAGACGGTAAGAAAGGAGGCCGCCGCTGCAAGCAGCAGCGTTTTCAGCATTCCGTTACTCTGCCGGTCCTTTTGCCGGCGGTAGTTGGCCACCTCTTTGCCTCCCCCCCTTATTAATTAATGCATTATATATATATAGTAGGGAGCTGCCGTTATAGAAGAAAAAAGCAGGGGGCGGAATATATTGTTACAGGGGGTGACAGAGGGACGGGGTACTTGTCAACTTTGGAGACACGGGTGGAGACACGGTGAGGAGACACGGGGACGGTTCTCTTGTCTCACTTTTGCTTCAAACAAAGCTGCAAAAAAGTGAGACAAGAGAACCGTCCCCGTGTCTCCTCACCGTGTCTCAAGAGAACCGTCCCCGTGTCTCACATTGTTGCGCCGGACAGGAGAAATGTCCCCCTGTCCGGGAAGGCGCAGAAAAGTCCCCGAAAAGGGGATTCCTGCGCCGCTGATAAGTTTTTTCTTTTATTATTGCTTCGGCCGTGTTATAATTACATGGTCAGAGCTGTTAAAACTGCATTACCACAGTGCGCCGGGTGCCCCTGCAGCGCGGGGGAGAATAGGGAACCAGGTGAAAATCCTGGGCGGTCGCGCCACTGTAAGCGGGGAGCTGTGTTTCTCCGGATGCCACCGGCCCTGCTGCCGGGAAGGCAGAAACGCAACTTTGATCCGTGAGCCAGGAGACCTGCTCGGTGCCGGCACGATCAACCTTCGCGGGAGAGGGGGGAGTGCATGACGCCGTTTTCAACCAGGCGTAGCGAAAAGAGTGCAGCCCCGGCCTTTACTGGAGAAGGCCGGGTTTTTGTATTATTACCTTTTATTACCTTTGCCCGGGAAGACGGAAATGGAGGTTGGAGATAACTTGACAGCCAGGTGCATAATGCTGCAGGGGACGTCGTCGCACGTGGGCAAGAGCCTGCTTGCTGCGGGGCTGTGCCGGCTCCTCTATCGTGAGGGCTTCAAGGTGGCCCCTTTTAAATCGCAGAACATGGCCCTTAACTCGTACGTTACCGGGGATGGTGGGGAAATAGGGCGCGCTCAGGGCGTCCAGGCCGAGGCTGCCGGGGTGCAGGCAGCCGTGGAGATGAACCCCATCCTGCTCAAGCCCAAGGAGGACATGGTGGCGCAGGTTATCGTCATGGGCAGGCCTTACGCGGACATGAGCGCGAGGGAGTACCGGGAAAGCTTTACGCCCGAGGGCCTGGAAATATCAAGGAAAGCCCTGCATAAGCTGCGCGGGGAGCACGATGTTGTGGTTATAGAGGGTGCCGGCAGCCCGGCGGAGATAAACCTCAAGGACAGAGATATCGTGAACATGAACATCGCCTCCCTGGCGGAGGCCCCCGTGCTCCTGGTCGCCGATATCGACCGCGGGGGCGTATTCGCTTCGCTGGTGGGGACGCTGGAGCTTCTCACCCCGCAGGAAAGAGAAATGGTGGCCGGCTTCATTATAAACAAGTTCCGGGGCGACGTAAGCCTGCTTACCCCGGCCCTGGATTTCCTGGAGAATCGCACCGGCCTGCCCGTGCTCGGCGTGGTGCCCTTTATCAGGAACCTGGGTATCGAGGAGGAGGACTCCGTGGCCCTCTACAGCAGAGACGGAAGGGGGCGGGAAAAGGAAGAGGACAGCGGCGCGGGCGCGCTGCTGGACATTGCCGTCATCAAGCTGCCGCGCATATCAAACTACACCGACTTTGACCCCCTCGATGCCGAAAAGGACGTCCGCCTCCGCTACGTGGAGCGAAAAGAAGAGCTTGCTTCCCCCCACTCCCCCGACGCGGTCATTATACCGGGGACCAAAAACACCACCGCCGACCTGGCATACCTGCATTCGGAGGGGCTGGCCGGGGAGATTATGCGGCTGCATGCCCGGGGGGGCTCCGTGGTCGGTATCTGCGGCGGATACCAGATGCTGGGCCGGAGGCTTTACGACCCGCAGGGGACTGAAAGCAGCGCGCTGGTGGAGAGCAAGGGGCTGGGGCTCCTGCCCATCTCTACCAGCTTCAACCCCAGGAAGCTGACCAGGCAGGTTAGGGCCCGGGTATCCCTGCACCGTTCCTGGGGCAGCCTGGCCGGCCTGGAGCTGCAGGGGTACGAGATCAGGCACGGTGGAAGCGAGGTTGACGGGGATATACCTTCTATTGCTGTCCTGCCGGAGCAGGAGGGCGCTGCCGCGGAAATAATCGGTCTTGCTTCGCCCGACGGCACCGTTTTCGGGGCCTACCTGCACAACATTTTTCACAACGACCTCTTCCGCCGCCGCTGGCTCGATTCGCTACGCTTTCGCCGCGGCCTTGAGCCCCTCGAAGGGCGGGAAGATGCCCTGCAGGTGGGCAGGGCCCGGGAAGAGAGCTACGACCGCCTGGCCTTTATCCTGGGGCAGCACCTGGACCTGGAACGGCTCTACCGCATTATCGGCCTGGAAAGCCCCCCCGCCGGGTGGTTCCGCTCTCGCCTGGCCGCGGAAGGAAAAGGGGGGTAGGGCTGTGCGGATTAACGGCCTGGTCCTGGCGGCAACCCACAGCGGCGCCGGCAAAACAACCCTTTCCATGGGTATAATGGGGGCCCTGGCAAGGTCCATGCGCGTGCAGGCTTTCAAGGTGGGCCCCGATTATATTGACCCCTCCTTTCATACCTTTATTACGGGCCGCCACTGCCGCAACCTGGACAGCTGGTTGCTGGAAGAGGAGCTGCTCAGGCACCTCTACCGCAAAAATGCCGCCGGGGCCGATATATGTATCGTCGAAGGGGTAATGGGCCTTTATGACGGGGCCGGGACCTTGAAGGACCGCGGCAGCACCGCCCACATCGCCAAGCTCCTCGGGGCCCCTGTTGTCCTGGTAATAGACGGCCGCGGGATGGCGGCCAGCGCCGCCGCAGTGGTGCTCGGTTACAGGGAGTACGACCGCTCTGTGGACATTAAGGGGGTCATATTCAACAATATCTCCGGGGAGAAGCACTATCGCCTGCTCAAGAAAGCCGTGGAGCGGGACACCGGCGTAAAGGCCCTCGGCTACCTGCCCCTCAATGAGCGGCTGCGCCTTCCCAGCAGGCACCTCGGCCTGGTCCCCAGCGGGGAGATTGAGGGGCTGGCGGAGAAGCTGGAGGGGCTCGCCGAGATGGTCGCGGAAACGGTTGACCTTCCCGGCCTGCTGCAGGTGGCGGCGGGACACCGCCTGCCCGATGAAGGCAGCTCCCCGCAGCTCCCCGGGGCGGTCCCGGCCAGGCTGGGTGTCGCTTATGACAGCGCCTTTAACTTCTATTACCGCGACAGCCTGGAGCTGCTGGAAGAGCTCGGTGCCGAGCTTATTTACTTCAGCCCCCTCAAGGAGACAGGGCTTCCTCCCGGCATAGAGGGGCTCCTTATGGGGGGAGGCTTCCCGGAGGTCTTTGCCGCCGAGCTGGAGGCCAACACGATGCTGAAAAAGGACATCCGCGAAGCGGCTGCAGGAGGAATGCCCGTTTACGGTGAATGCGGCGGGCTGATGTACCTCTCCGAGAGCATTGCTAGCAGCGACGGCCGGCCTTACGAAATGGTGGGGGCTTTCCCGGGGAAGGTCCGCATGACGGGGCGGCTGCAGCGTTTCGGCTACGTGGAGGTGGAGCTGGAGGCCGCCAACCTCCTCGGGAGCAGGGGGCAGCGGGTACGGGCCCACGAGTTTCACCACTCCGTCCTCGAAGGCGGGGAAGAGAACGATTTCAGCTTCCGCGTGCATAAAACCAGCGACGGTAAGAGGGCCGCTTCCTGGAGATGCGGCATCAAGAGAGACAACCTGCTGGCCTCCTACCCGCACCTGCATTTTTACGGCAATGTTTCCATGGCCGCCTCCCTGCTGCACAAATGCCGGGAGTACAGAGAAAGGAGAAACGACTGAGAGAGCATGGAAGACTTTTTGGCTGACCCGCAGGAAATTGAAAGCCGCAGTATGGAAATAATAGAGGAGATTCTGGGGGACAAAACCTTCGCCCCCGGCGAGGCGGAGATCGTCAAGCGCATCATCCACACCACGGCCGACTTCGATTTTGCCTCCATTACCGTTGTTTCTCACGGTGCCCTGGAGGGCGCCCGCCGGGCGCTGCTCAGGGGAGGCTGCCGCATGACTGCCGACACGCAAATGATCGTCTCCGGCGTGGACCGGGCCCTGCTGGAGGAGTTCGGCGCGCGGCTGGACTGCTTTGTCGGTGATGAAGAGACCAGAAGGATGGCCCGGGAAGCGGGCATTACCCGCTCCATGGCCAACATTCGCCGTGCCGCCGCCGTCAACAAAGAGGGCTTTTACATAATCGGTAACGCGCCCACGGCCCTCTACGAAGTGCTGCGGCTGGCCGCGGAGGGTCACATCAACCCGGCCCTGGTGATAGGGGTCCCGGTGGGCTTTGTAGGGGCTGCGGAGTCCAAGGAGATGTTGATGTGCTCCTCTCTGCCTTACGTGAGCACCAGGGGCCGAAAAGGGGGCAGCCCCGTAGCCGTGGCCGCCCTGCACGCCCTGCTGCGCAGCACTTTACAGCGACCACCTGGAGGGACCTGAAAAGATGTCCTGGAACTATACCGTTACAAAAGGCCGCCGGCTGCGCCGCGGCTACACCACCGGTTCCTGCGCCGCAGCGGCGGCGAAAGCAGCCGCAGCGATGCTCTTCGGGGCGGAAGAGCTGCACCGGGTAAGCATACTCACCCCCGGCGGCATCGAGCTGCAGCTCCCGGTCAGCAATATTGAGAAGGGTGCGGGGCAGGTTTCCTGTTCCGTGCAGAAGGATAGCGGTGACGACCCGGACATCACCGGCGGCATCCACGTATTTGCCTGCGCCGCTAAAAGAAACGGGCCCGGTATCGTAATTACCGCCGGAGAAGGGGTGGGGGTGGTCACCCGGCCGGGCCTGCCGGTCCCGGTGGGCGAACCGGCCATAAACCCGGTACCCCTGGAGATGATCAGGCGCGAGGTGTCGGCCGCCGTCCCACCGGGCAGCGGTGTGCAGGTAACCATCAGCATACCGGGAGGGGAACAGCTGGCCCGGAACACCTTTAACCCCAGGCTCGGTATCGTCGGCGGCCTATCCATCCTGGGAACGACGGGGATCGTGGAGCCGATGTCCGAAGAGGCCTACCGGGAAGCGCTGGCCCTGGAGCTTAAAGTTGCCGCCGTGGAACAGCCCCGCTTCCTGGTGCTTGTGCCCGGCAACCACGGGAAGAAGGTGGCCCGGGAGCAGCTTTCCCAGCCCGCGGAACGGATTGTCAAAATGAGCAACTTTGTGGGCTTTGCCCTGGACAGGTGCATTGAACAGGGCGTACGAGAGCTCCTGCTGGTGGGGCACGCGGGGAAGCTGTTCAAGGTAGCCGCCGGCATATTCAACACGCACAGCAAGGTTGCCGACGCCCGCTTCGAGGTATTCGCGGCCCACGCCGCGCTGCTGGGAGCCGGCCCGGCGATGGTAAAGAAACTGCAACGCTGCGCGAGCACGGAAGAAATGTTTGACCTGCTGGACGGCCTGGGGAAGGAAGGTATTTACGACCTATTCGCCTCCAGGGTGAGCAGGCGCGCCGAAGACTACAGCGGCGGTCGGCTTTCCGTGGGCACTGTCCTTTTCAGCTTGAAGAGGGGTATCCTGGGCATGGACGGCAGGGCCAGGCAGCTGCTGGAGGAATACCGTTGATGAAGATACTCGTTCTCGGCGTCGGCCCCGGGGCTGCGGAATACGTTTTGCCCCGGGTCAGGGAGCTGGCTTTAACCTGCCAGGTCCTTATCGGCGGCAGGAGAAACCTGGAGCTGTTTCCCGATTTCGGCGGGGAAAAGAAGGAAATAGGCCGGGACATCCCCGAGCTGCTCACTTTCATGGAAAAGCGCTTACGGGAGGGCCGCAGGCAGGGCGTGCTGGTCTCCGGGGACCCGGGCCTTTTCAGCCTGCTCCCGCTTTTGCGGCGCAGTTTCCCGCCGGAGCTGCTGGAGGTGGTGCCCGGCATCAGCTCCCTTCAGTATCTCTTTGCGCGCATCGGCATTCCCTGGCACGATGCTGCTGTCATCAGCATGCACGGGCGGAAGGTAGAGGAGCTGCCGCGCATCGTCAGGGACAATGCCGTTGTGGGCATTTTCACCGGCGGGGAGGATGCCCCGGCCAGGATATGTTCCCTTCTCCTTCAGGAGGGCATAAAGGACAGGAAGGTCTACGTGGGGGAAAACCTCTCCTACGAGAACGAAAAAATACAATGCGGCAGCGTTGAGAACACCTGCGGCCTGCGGGCCGGCAAATTGAATGTGATGGTGATAATCGATGAAAAGCGGTGCTGAAAAGAGGTGGCCGTACCTGGTTCCAGGCATAGCGGACGAGCTTTTTGAACGCGGAGATGTGCCCATGACCAAGGAAGAGGTCCGCTGCCTGGCTGTTTCCCGGCTGCGCCTCCTGGAGGGCTGCCGGGTGGTCGATATCGGCTCGGGCACGGGGACAATGGCCATAGAGTGCGCCCTCCTGCTGAAAAAAGGGCGCGTTTACGCCGTGGAAAAGGATGCCCAGGCGGTAAAGCTGATCCGCGAAAACGCACAGGCCTTCGGAGTGGACAACATTGAGATCATCCACGGGTCCGCCCCGGAAGCCCTCTCCGGGTTAGCCCCGGTGGAGCGTATCTTCGTCGGCGGGAGCGGCGGGAAAATGGCGGCCGTACTGGAAGCCTGCAGCGCCCTGCTGGTCCCCGGGGGCATCATGGTGCTCAACTGCGTGCTGCTGGAGAGCTTCTCCTCCTGCCGGGAGCTGCTGGGCAGGCTTCCATTTGAAGACGTGAGTATTATCTCTGTTTCCATAGCGCGGGGGGAACCGCTGGGCTCGCAGACGATGCTGCGCCCGCTTAACCCCGTATTTATAATATCGGCGCGAAAAAGGGGTGAGCTGCCGTGAGCGAGGGTATCTTCTACGGCGTGGGCGTGGGGCCGGGTGACCCGGAGCTGCTGACGCTGCGCGCCGCCAGGATTATCGGGGAGGCCGACCTTGTCGTGGTCCCCCGCCCGGAGAGCGATAAGGAGAGCGCTGCCTGGAGCATTGCCAGGGAGCACATCCGCGAGGGCTGCCCGGTTATTAAGCTGGTCTTCCCCATGACCAGGGACAGCGCCCTGCTGGACGAAGCGTGGGAGCGCGCCGCCCGGGAGATTGAGGGCCACCTGCGGCGGGGGATAAAGGTCGTTTTCCTGACCGTGGGCGACCCCATGCTCTACAGCACTTATATATACATTTTTAGAAGGATTAAAGAAGCCGGCTGCACGGTACACACCGTCCCGGGGGTGCCCTCCTTTTGTGCCGCCGCCGCTGCTGCCGGCATGCCCCTGGCAGAAGGAGATGAAAAGATGGCCGTAGTTACCTGGAACGCGCGCAGTCCGCTCTCGGCGGGCGAGCTGGAGCCATTCTCGTCGCTGGTAATTATGAAAGCTTCCGCCGACCTGGACGGCATCATCGATACTCTGCAGGCGGCCGGCTTCCTGCAGCACAGCGTCCTCGCCAGCAGGTGCGGCTACGCCGATGAGAGAGTGGAAACGGAGCTGCGCTCCCTTAAAGGGACTGCTGTACCCTATTTCTCTCTCATCCTGGCCAGGAAGGAGGAAAAATGAAAGGAAAAGTATATTTCATCGGTGCCGGACCGGGAGACCCGGAGCTGATTACCGTCCGCGGGGCCAGGATTATCGGGCAGGCCGACGTGATTATCTATACAGGCTCGCTGGTCAGCGCGGAGGTGGTGCGCGACCGCAGGGAGGAATGCCGCCTTTACGACAGCTCCAGCATGGCGCTGCCGGAGATAACCGCGCTCATGCGCGACGCGGCAGCCGGGGGTAAGACCGTGGCCCGGGTGCATACCGGCGACCCCAGCATCTACGGGGCCCTACGGGAGCAGCTGCACGCCCTCGAAAAAGAGGGTGTCGAATACGAGATTGTCCCCGGTGTCAGCTCCTTCGTGGCCGCTGCCGCGGCCCTGAAAAAGGAGTACACCCTCCCGGGGGTATCGCAGGCCGTTATCCTGGCCCGCAGGGAGGGCCGCACTCCGGTTCCCGCGGGGCAGGACCTGGGCGCGCTGGCGGTGCACGGAGCCTCCATGGCCATTTTCCTGAGCGTGCACATGATCGAGGAAACGGTGCGGGAGCTGCTGCGCGGCTACAGCGGCGATACACCCGCCGCCGTGGTGCAGAGGGCTTCCTGGCCGGATGAAAAGATCGTTACCGGCACCCTGGGCGATATCGCCGCCAAAGTAAAAGAAGAAGACATCGACAAAACGGCGCTCATACTGGTGGGGGATTTCCTGGGAGACAACTTTACGCCTTCCAGGCTTTATGACCCCGGTTTTACACACGGTTACCGGGAGGGAAACCGGTGAAAGTAGCAGTTATAGCCGTCTCGGCGGCCGGGCTGCGCACGGCCCTGCGCATAGGGCGGTGCTGCCCCGGGGCCCGCATTTACGCCTCCCCGCGGCTGCTCGATGCCGCAGGGCTGCAGGAGCATGAAGGGATTACGCAGCTGCTGCCCCTGGAGGGGGATTTAAAGACATTTACGGGGTCTCTATGGGGACGCCGCGACGCCCTGGTATTTGTTATGGCCTCCGGCATTGCGGTTAGGGTTATAGCGCCCCACCTGAAAGGGAAGCACGCCGACCCCGCCGTAGTCGTGGTCGACGATAGCGGCACCTTTGCCGTCAGCCTGCTCTCCGGGCACCTCGGTGGAGGAAACGACCTGGCCGAGCAGGTCGCCGCCGCCATCGGCGCCGTTCCCGTAATAACCACTTCCACGGACAGGCACGGCATAGTCTCTTTTGACCTGCTGGCCCGCCGGTGCGGCTGGACCGTGGAGCGGCTTCACGATCTCAAAAAGATCAGCTCAGCGCAGCTCGAGGACAGGGAGATCGACGTCTATGCTGATGAAAACGTCCATTTTGATATAGCAGGCCCCTGGAGGCTGGACCGCACCGGGAGGGAACTTGCCCGTGCCCGCAACGGCGCAGTCCTGGTCAGCAGCCGGCTGGAGCTCCCGGCGGTGCCGGAGGGGGTGCCCTTTGTGGTGCTGCGCCCCCGTTCCGTGACGGCCGGGGTCGGCTGCCGGCGCGGGGTGGAGGGCGCCCGCATAATAGCGGCCCTTGAGGAGACCTTTACCCGCGCGGGTCGCAGCATAGCCTCCCTGGAAAAGCTGGCTACGGTGAACATTAAGGGCCGCGAGCCGGGGCTGCTGCAGGCCGCGGAGCATTTCGGTGTGCCCCTGCAGCTGTTCGGCAGCGCAGAAATAGCCCCGGTGGAACACCTCTTTACCGTTTCCCCCTTTGTAAGGGAACGGGTTGGGGCCGGCGCCGTTGCAGAGCCCTGTGCTTTCCTGGGCAGCGGGAAAGGGGCTGTAATAGCCCCCAAAAACAGCTACCCCGGGGTCACCGTGGCCTTGGCTGAAAGGACGGTCCGCTGTAGCCGGGAAGCCGGAAAGGGACCGCACGAACCTGCTGAAAGCCGCTGAGCTTACGGGTGCCGCTGAGCTGACCGGAGCTGACCGGAGCTGACCGGAGCTGTCCGGGGTCTGTCCGGCACTGTCCGGCGACGCCCGCTGCCGTGCAGTCCCAGCCGGGCCGGGCGTTTTGCAGTTAGGCGCTTCATAGTGGCGGGTACAGGCGGCGCCGCCCGCGCCGGAGGGAGGTAAACAGGTGAACAACGGTGCCAAAATCTACGTTGTCGGTATCGGCCCCGGGGACAGGAAGCACATGACCCTGAGGGCCCTTGAGGCCCTGGCCGAAAGCGATGTTATCGTCGGCTATACTCTTTACATAAAGCTGCTCGGGGATCTGACCGCCGGGAAGGAAGTATATTCTTCGGGGATGCGCGGCGAAGTGGAGCGCTGCCGGAAGGCCGTGCAGGAGGCCTTAAGGGGCAAAAAGGTATCCCTGGTCAGCAGCGGCGATGCCGGCATTTACGGCATGGCCGGCATCCTCCTGCAGGTGCTCGAGGAGCAGGTAGACGGCGGCGGAGAGCTCCCCGGAAATCTCCCCGGGGACATTCCCGTGGAGGTAGTCCCCGGTGTTACCGCCGCCAGCGCCGCCGCCGCCGCGCTGGGCGCACCGCTGATGCACGATTTTGCCGTCATCAGCCTCAGCGACCTGCTGACGCCGTGGGAGCTGATCCGCTCCAGGCTGCACAGGGCCGGGGAGGGGGACTTCGTCGTGGCCCTCTACAACCCGCGCAGCCGCGGCCGCAAAGAGCAGGTCCGGGAGGCCCGCGATATTCTCCTCCTCTACAGGAGCGCGCAGACGCCCGTGGGCATCGTGCGCAGTGCCGGCAGGGGAGGTGAAACGAGAGTGCTGACAAACCTTGGGGAGATGCTGGAACACGAGATAGACATGTCCGCCACTGTAATCATCGGCAGCAGCAAAAGCTATATTAGGGGGGACACCATTATTACGCCGAGGGGATACGCGCTATGATCATGGTCCTTGCGGGCACAAAAGAGGCCCGCTTCATCGCTGCAGGCCTGGAAAAAGCCGGGTTCCCCGTTGCTGCCACGACGGCGTACCCGCACGGAAGCCGCCTGCTGCGCGCTCACTTCGGGGGCAAAATTTTAAGCGGACCCCTTGACGAGGAGGGCCTCAAAAAGGCCATTTCCGGGCTGGGAGCGTCGCTGGTTGTCGATGCCACGCACCCCTTTGCCGTGGAGATCTCCGCCAACGCTGCGCGTGCCTGCGCCGCGCTGGGAGTGGAGCTGGTGCGTTTCGAAAGGGAAGGGCTCCACTGCGGCCTGCACGGCAATGTAACCACGGTAAGCGGCACCGCGGAGGCCTGCCGCGAGGCGCAGAAATACGAGGGCCCTGTTTTCCTGGCCACCGGAAGCAGCACGCTGGAGGAATTTGCCGCCTGCCTCGGTGCCGAAAGGCTCGTTGTCAGGGTGCTGCCAACTTCCACTGCGCTGTGCCTGTGCGAAGAGCTGGGCATCGGGGCGGAAAGGATAGTGGCCATGCAGGGCCCCTTTTCGCGCCCGCTGAACGAGGAGCTCTTCCGCCGCTACAATGTTTCCGTGCTGGTAACCAAGGAAAGCGGCAAAACCGGGGGGCTGCAGGAAAAAGTAGATGCCGCCCGGCTGCTCGGCATCCCCGTTATCGTCATCGACAG
>PWRZ01000173.1 GCA_003563385.1 Syntrophomonadaceae bacterium | reverse complement strand
GAGATGTACAAAAACGAGCTGGTTGCCGAAACGCTGGGGGAACATATTATCAAACGCTTCTACGATGCCAAAAAAGTAGAATGGGATAACTACCGCAAGCAGGTGCACAAATGGGAGATCGACCAGTACCTGAGAGTGTTTTAAGCCTTCTTTATTCTATAACTCTTAGCAGGCCGACAACTTTACCGAGAATGCAAACATTAGCGGTACATACGATGGGCTGGTAATCCGGGTTTTCCGGCTGCAGGCGGACCTCGCCTTTATGGCGGTAAAACCTCTTCACCGTGGCCTCGTCATCAAGGAGGGCAACCACAATTTCTCCGTTTTCAGCAGAGGGCTGCTGCCTGACCAGAACCATGTCCCTGTCGTGAATCCCGGCTTCCTTCATACTGTCGCCCTTGACGCGCAGCATAAAGACGTCGCCCTTTTTAACAAACTCATCCGGCAAAGTATAATAATCCTCGATATTTTCTTCAGCCAGCACCGGTTCACCGGCAGTAACCTGGCCGACCAGGGGGACCAGGCGGGGCTTTTTTTTGGGCCTGGGACTGCTGTAAGAACGGTCGATGATCTCTAGGGCCCGCGGTTTGGTGGGATCTCTTTTAATATAACCTTTCCGCTCCAGGGCCTTGAGATGTGCATGCACAGTAGAGCTGGAGCTGAGGTTCATTGCTTTACATATTTCCCTGACAGAAGGGGGATAGTTTTTATAGAGCACCTCTTCATTGATAAAGTCCAAAATTTCTCTCTGCCGTGCTGTCAACTGCTTCATAGATTATCAACCACCTTTTCAAAAATAGTTTGCTTTTTCAGGTTATTATAACACATGAAGCAGAAACAAGCAAACAGCGGTTTGCAGGGAATATATTTTTGCATATAAGGCTTGCTACTTGCCGGGAACAATGCCCTGCCGGCTGTTGTAGTAGCTCAGCAACTTGATCAGCTTGTTGATACCGTCAACATAGGCTTTCACACTCGCTTCCACAACATCGGTGCTTACTCCCAGGCCGATTATTTTTTTCCCTTCGTAGCTTATTTTAATGGAAACTTCTCCAAGGGCATCACGCCCGCGGGTAACAGCGCGCAGGTTATAGTTTTCCAGCACCGGTATAATCTTTGTGGCCTTGTCAATGGCATTATAGGCCGCATCGATAGGCCCCGAACCGCTGGAGGCTTCCTCAAATACTTCATCGCCGCGGCGCATCCTAACGAGAGCCATCGGCAGAGTCTTGCTGCCGCTGACAGTCTGGAAATACTCCAGCTCATAGACAGGGTCTACGTAGGATACATCCACTATCAGTGCTTCCAGGTCTTCTATATAAACCTCTTTCTTCTTATCGGCCAGCTCCAGGAAGCGATTGTAAAAATCAGCGAACTCCTCATCGTCAAGAGAGTAATGCATGCTCTCCAGCTGGTGGCGGACGGCATGGCGCCCCGACCGGGCCGTCAGGTTCATCTGGGCAGCCTGCCCCCCGATCATCTCGGCATTAATAATTTCATAGGTTCTTTTATCTTTCAAGACGCCGTCCTGGTGCACACCGGAAGAATGGGCAAAGGCATTTTTCCCGATAACGGCCTTGTTGACCGGTATTGGTATACCCGTCAATTTGCTGACGAGCCTGCTGGCGCGGTAGATCTCCTTTATATCCACTCCCGTTTCATAGGGAAACTGGTGCTGCCTGATTTTCATGACCATGACAATTTCCTCAAGCGCAGCGTTGCCGGCCCTTTCGCCAATGCCGTTGATATTGCATTCTACCTGCCTGGCTCCATTCTGCACCGCTGCAAGTGAATTTATCACAGCAAGACCGAGGTCGTTATGGCAGTGTACACTTATTGTAGCCCTGTCAATATTGGGGACCCTGGCCTTGATATTTCGTATCAGCCTGCCGTATTCCTCGGGCACGGTGTAGCCCACGGTATCGGGGAGGTTTACCACAGTGGCCCCGGCATCGATAACGGCCTCCACAACTTTACAAACATAATCCTCCCTGGCGCGGGTGACATCTTCAAGGGAATATTCCACGTCGTCGGTCAGGCTCCTGGCGTGCCTTACAGCCCTGATGGCATCCTCAATGCAGGTCTGGGGGTCTTTGCGCAGTTTCTTCTCCATGTGTATATCGGATGCCGCCAGGAAGATATGAATGCGAGGCTTTTCCGCTTCCCGGATGGAATCCCAGGCGCAGTCAATATCTTCTTTAACAGCCCGGGCCAGCGCCGCAATAGAAGGGCCCTTTACTTCCCTCGATATCAGCTGCACGGCACCAAAATCTCCCGGAGAGGAGATAGGAAACCCTGCCTCAATGACATCTACTCTCAACCGTGCCAGCTGGCGGGCAATTTCCAGCTTCTCCTGGGAATTAAGCTTTGCACCCGGCGTTTGTTCTCCATCTCTCAATGTGCTGTCAAAAATCATTACCCTGTCGTTCAAGAAAAACACCTCCAAAATAATAAAACCTTTCGCCATTTAGAATTTAGAGACGAAAGGTTTGCCCTCCGCGGTACCACTCTACTTGACAGGCATTTAATCCTGCCCTCTTAAGCGTCCTTTTTTTAACGGTAAAGACCCGTCCAGGCTTACTCTATAATTTATAATTTCAGCCGTCTTCTCACAGGCGAGTTTCGGAAAGGGGAGGGGTTGCTCTTTCAGCCGGTGGCAACTCTCTGTACACTTCCCGTCATTTCCTACTGGTCCTGTTCATTGATTTTTGCTTATATAATTTGCATTAATATTAAACATATTTTTTGCTCCTGTCAACCCTTTTAGAAATTTTAGAGGTTTCCGGTGATTCTTTAATGGAGGAAAGCTGCAAGATGGCTGCAGGGCTGGCAGGGGGGCCGCGCGTGGCCATAAAGCTGACCAAGAAGCTGCTTAACCAGAGCTTCAGCTATAAGCTGGAAGAGACGATGGAAATGGAAGCGTTTGCACAAAGCCTGTGTCTACAAACAGAAGATCACAAAGAAGGAGTTCAGGCTTTTCTTGACAAACGCAAACCCAACTTCAAGGGCCGCTAGGGAGGGGGAGCAGAAGGGAAGAGGCAGTAACAGGGCCAGGAGCTGGACAAAGGGGCGCGAAAAACCATCACTACATAGTCCGATAATATATATTATGTTAACTAAGAAGAAGGGGCATAAAAATATCGCCCGGTGTTAATCAAATTAATAATAAGATAATAACTATCCCGGGAATCGGTATAAAGCCGTACACCCCAGTTCCAAATGAGCCCGGGTTATTTATTTCCTCACGCATAAAAAAATTACCTATAATAAAAAGTATTAACCCGACAGCACTATAAGCCATTCCCTCTAGTAGATTTTGGTAAAATCTCTTCTTTCGGTAGTCTACTTGTGGCCAAAAATATAAAACAAATATACATAATATTAATCCTAATATACCTAAGAAGAATCCGGCGAACCCCCACCCAAAACCACTATCTGCACCTTTTTTGATTGTTGCCAGAGCTATACAGATTAGCGCTGACACAATATTCACAGCAAAAAACCATGGCATTATGTTTTCAATAGAACCCCCCAAATCTATTCCCTCCTGTTTTGAATAGTCAGGTGTTACCGTCAAGTAAAATTGAAGGAGCATGTCCCAGTTGCCGTAGAATTTGAGTGACCATTATTACGCAGTCATAATTTCGTTTTCAATACTTTCCATTTGAGACCCAGTAGTTAAGCGCTAACAGAACTCTTGGATATACCAGACGTATCTGCTACATTGCCGCAATCATCGATTGCGTGGTGAACATGAAGCTTCATTACTATGGTTCAATAAGGAATTGAAGTTTGCGTAATATTTTGAGATAGAGTGCCTATGCTAATCTAATAGTGAGCCAAAAACACACGTTGTGCTGATGAAAAAGTGAGCCACTTAAAAAAGATTCATGGAAACGTGCTGATGAAAAAGTGAGCCACCTGAACCAAACTCCTGTACAATTGAAAGGATCAATTCAATTGATGGGAGAGTGAAAGGTGTGATCGTAGACGTGGATCTGTATGGCCAAATACGATATATGTATGTCCAAGAAGGCATGACTCAAAGAGCTATTTCCCGTACATTAGGCACTTCCAGAAACACAGTAAAGAAATACTGCGATGGCGATCACGTTCCATGGAACCGAAAACCGTACGAACGGGCATCAGCCGTTGTAACGGAAGAAGTCCGTGCCTTCATCCAAGAGTGTTTAGCCCAAGATGAAGCTGAAGGATTGAAAAAACAAAGCCATACTGCCAGGCGAATTTATCATCGCCTGAAATATGAAAAAGGATTTACCGGTGGCGAGTCCACCATTCGAAACATTGTCAATGAAATGAGACCCAAGCACAAGGAAGCCTTTATGCCATTGCAATTTGATCCTGGTGAAGCTGCTCAGATAGACTGGGGTGAAGCCACAGTCTACTTTAGAGGCGAAAAAGCAAAGGTACAGTTATTCTGTTACCGCCCCTGCTACAGTGCAAATATTTTTGTCAAAGCCTTCTATCGTCAGAACCAAGAATCGTTCCTGGAAGGCCATGTCGATGCCTTCACCCATTTTAACGGCGTTCCAGGAAAAGTCATCTTTGATAACGCACGAGTAGCCGTCAAAGAAGGCTTTGGTCTATACGCCAAGCCCCAGGCTGCGTATCAGGCACTGAGTGCCCATTATGCCTTTGATATGCATTTCACCAATATTAACAGTGGCAACGAAAAATCCCTGGTGGAAAACCTTGTGGGTTGGTCCCGGCGAAACATCTTGGTACCAGTACCACGGGTTG
>PWRZ01000157.1 GCA_003563385.1 Syntrophomonadaceae bacterium | reverse complement strand
CCACGTTGCGGAAGGAGTTAAGGTAATATTTGAGAGCTTTAAGCTCTACCAGCTTGCCCGATGGCACGTATTTTACAGTCAGCACCCCAAAATCTGGTAGCCCGGTCCAGGGACAAACGGAAGTAAATTCAGGGTAAATAATCTCCACCTCCGTTTCACTGGCGGGATACTGGTAGTCTATCGTTTCCAAAACTTCTTCATCGATATCATCTGCCGAGTGAATGTCAAAACGTCTATTGCTGTATTTCTCCTCCACAGACCTTCACCTCCTTCTTCGCCCAGGAAACGGTCAGATAGCAAAAGGGCGTGTCTATTAAAACGAAGAGCAGTTTGACCAGGTACTGGCTAAAAATCATGGTAACAAGGGCAGGGAGGGCTACAGTTCCGCCGAAAGCGACGCTTATAAATACGGCGCTGTCCATGAGCTGGCTGGTAGCCGTCGAAAAGCAGTTGCGCAGCCAGAGGTGCTTCCCGCTGGTGACCTTTTTCCAGAAGTTGAAAGCCCAGACATCGTGCAACTGGGAGACCAGGTAAGCCCCCAGGCTCGCAACTACGATCCGGGGCACCATCCCCAGGATGGCGTCAAAGGCCTGCTGCTGCTCCCACACAGGGGCCGGGGGCAAAATGCGGGCCAGTTGCAGAAACAAAACCATGACCAGGTTCATAAGGAAACCCAGCCAGATCACTTCCTTGGCCCGGTCTTTACCCCAAACTTCGTTTATGGTGTCGGTGGCAAGGAAAGTTATGGGGAAGACAAAAACCGCTGCCGGAAGGATCATTCCCCATAGATAAACAAGTTTACTGGCTACGATATTGGAGACCAGCAGTGAGGTTAAAAATAAAAAAGCGATGAACAAAAATCTTTTTTGCAAATTGTAACACTCCTTGTTTTTTGTTTAAGCAGGGTTGCTGCGACCTGCTCTTTCAAACCGCCCGCTGCCTGCAGGCGGGATTTTCCTGGTTACTGCACTTTCTGGCACAGGTTTCCCCAAATACGACAACTGATCTACCTTTTTGAAGAAGCCTCCCTTATTATTATATCAAATAACAATCGCCCCTATTGAATGAAATGAATCAAATGTTGATTATTCTGTGCAGCATCAGATCGCAAGCCCCCGGGCAGCTTAGGCCCTTAGCCGTAAAGTCCTGGCAATTTTGGCAGGAAATATTAGCACTGGAGGTCGCAAAGCCAGGAAACGGCGCTTTCCCCATTCTTCAAGGTTGGTGGACACACTTCTTGCAGAGGTGTGTCCCCGAGTCCTCCGCTGCGCTCCGGAAGCGCTCCCATGGGGACATTCCTCTGCAAGAGGTGTGTCCCCGAGTCCTCCGCTGCGCTCCGGAAGCGCTCCCATGGGGACATTCCTCTGCAAGAGGTGTGTCCCCGAGTCCTTAATCCCGTCCTACCGAGCATAATCATGCAGCTGACGGCCTGGCCGGCAGCGTTTTTTTTTCGGCGTACAGCGGCTGCAGGCGCTCATGCTTCCCTTGACACGCTCCTGTAGTAAAGGTATTATTTCCTTAAGTGTTTTCGTTGCCGATTATTTATTATACAATTATCATTAACTATTGTAAAAGGAGGGGCCTCCGATTGGTTAAAAAAACGTACGCAGAGATAAACGCCCGCATCAGGGCCGGGGAAGCAGTGGTTGTAACGGCGGAAGAAGTAATACCCATGGTTCGGGAACGGGGGATTGAAGAAACGGCGGCGGCAGTCGATGTTGTCACCACCGGGACCTTCGGGCCGATGTGCTCATCGGGGGCCTTTTTTTGCCTTGGACATTCCAAGCCGCGCATGAAAATGAACCGCGTTTTCTTAAACGGCGTGGAGGCGTACGCCGGTATTGCCGCGGTGGACGCCTACCTGGGGGCCTCACAGATACCGGAGACGGACCCGGCCAACAAATCCTATCCCGGCGAGTTCAACTACGGGGGTGGACATGTCCTCGAGGACCTGGTCTCCGGCAGGGAGGTGCTCCTGGAGGCCTTTGCCTACGGTACCGACTGCTACCCGCGCCACAAGCTGGAGAAAATGATCAGCCTGGAGGACATGCCCTATGCCGTGCTCTACAACCCGCGCAACGCTTACCAGAACTACAACGTCGCCGTCAACCTTTCCGAGCGCACCCTATACACGTATATGGGCATACTGAAGCCCAACCTGGGAAATGCCAATTACAGCACCGCCGACCAGCTCTCACCCCTCTTTAACGACCCCTACTACCGCACCATCGGCATGGGGACGAAAATATTCCTGGGCGGGGGTGTCGGCTACGTGTGCTGGCACGGGACCCAGCATGCCCCGGGAGCCCCGCGGGGTGAAAACGGCGTCCCCACGGCCCCGTCGGGGACCCTGACCGTTATCGGCGAGCTGAAGCAGATGTCCCCGCGCTGGCTGCGGGGGATAAGCTACCTCGGTTACGGCGCTTCCCTCATGGTCGGCCTGGGGATACCGATTCCCATCCTGGACGAGGAGATGCTTAAGTTTACGGCGGTGAGCGACGCGGATATATTTGCCCCCATTGTCGATTACAGCGAGGGCTATCCCCAGGCGACCGGGGAAGTGCTCGGCAAGGTCAGCTACGCGGAGCTTAAAAGCGGGGAGATAACCTTAAACGGAAGGGCAGTGCCGACGGCCCCCCTTTCCAGCTATCCCGGCGCCAGGAAGATCGCCCGGCAGCTCAAGGAATGGATCCAGGAGGGCCAGTTCACCCTAACCGAGCCCGTCTTCACCATCCCCACCTAAAAATGAAGCACGGGGACGGTTCTCCTGCTTCACTCCTGCTTCAAAAATGAAGCACGGGGACAATGAAGCACGGTAAAGCACGGGGACGTACCTCCTGCCTCCTTTTTTAAAATTAAAAGTACGCCAAGTTCGACCCCTGGCGGCGGCAGCCGTCAGCTAAAGTGATAGAATGACAATTATTAAGCGAGGTGTTCCGGTTGAAACAGAAAATGGTGCTCCGCTTTCCGGCCGCAGTTGTGGAACAGCCCTTTACCTATCACCTGATCAAAGATTACAACCTGATGATCAATATATTGAAAGCGAACATTAACCCGCGCATGGAAGGGCGCATGGTGGTGGAGATAAGCGGGGCAGAAGATGATTTCCACAGGGGGATAGAATTTCTGCAGTCCAGCGGGGTAAAGGCCTTCCCCCTGGAGCAGGAAATTGCCTGGGTCGAAGAGCGCTGCACTCACTGCGGCGCCTGCGTAATTATTTGCCCGGCGGGGGCCCTTGTCCTTGAGAGACCGAGCATGGAAGTAAAGTTTTTAAATGAGAAGTGCATTATCTGCGAGCACTGCCTGAAAGCCTGCCCGGCGAGGGCCATGGAGGCCCGTTTTTAAGGTGGGCTATTCCAGGAGAAGCTACCGCCAGGGGCTTTGCCCCGCGGGGATGGAAAGCTTTACGGTCAGTTTCAAGGAAACCGACCTTTGGATTGCAGTGGACCGGGAGCTCCTGGATCGGGAAGCGGAACTGCCTCAAAAAGTGGAGCAGTATCTCTGGAACCTGCGGCGCTCCCTGGAGAAATATATAGAGGTTGAACCGTCCTTCCGCGAGGCCATGACCCACTTTGTTGCCGGCGGGAATGTGCAGTCGATCCCGCCGGTGGCCCTGGAGATGATCAGGGCGGCCAACCGGGCCGGGGTAGGGCCGATGGCGGCAGTGGCCGGGGCTTTTGCCCAGTACGTGGGCAGCTGGCTTCTGCAGAAATGTTCACAGGTGGTGGTGGAAAACGGGGGCGATATCTTCCTGCGCTGTGACCAGCCTTTGAAGGTGGGCATTTTTGCCGGCAGGTCCCCTTTCAGCGGCAGGCTGGCCCTGCAGGTGAAGCCGCGCCCGCATCCGCGCGGGGTCTGCACCTCCTCCGCTTCGGTAGGGCCTTCTTACAGCATGGGCAAAGCGGATGCCGCGGTCATTCTGGCAGCGGACGCAGTGGTGGCCGATGCCGTCGCTACGGCGGCGGCCAATGCCGTCCAGTCCGAGGAGGACCTCGAAAAAGCGCTGCAGTTGGCCAGGGGCGTCACGGGGGTGGAGGGGGCGCTGGTAATACTGGGCCAGAAGCTGGCCGCCTGGGGAGAGATACACCTTCTCGACAGCGCAGAAAATGCGGGTGAATAAGCACATACGGTACGCGAACAGTACGCGAAAGAGGTCCAGGTGAAACAGCGAAGGAGGCAGGGAAGCAGGCATAGAAGGCTGGATTGTTCAAACAGTGGTTGTAACTAAAAAAACATAAAAAAGGGAGAAAAAATGCACCGGCACCTGCTCATCCCGGCAGCCCGGCCCTGGACAAACCTGAACGTCTTTCATTGCTGATCGCAGTTTTGTGCCTAAAACCATTTGTTATTGTGCTTGACATCTTAGCCGAATCTTAGCCTATCAGGGGGACAAAGCGGCAGGCGCACAGGGCCTTCTTTTTTAAGCCGTCCTCCTCGTTTGTCAGCAGGAGCAGTTCCTGCAGCCAGCTGTCCCCCACCGGTATGACCAGTCTTCCCCCCGGGGCCAGCTGCTCAATCAGGATAGGGGGGATCTTTCGGGCCGCGGCAGTCACCAGGATACCGTCAAAAGGGGCTTTTTCAGGCCACCCCTTGCTGCCGTCGCCGATCTTGATGCTTATATTTGTATAGCCGAGCTCCCGGAGCAGTTTTTCCGTCTTCTCGGCCAGGGGAGCGAGGCGCTCAATGGTATAGACGTGTCCGGCAAGTTCGGCCAGGATGGCGGCCTGGTAGCCGGAGCCGGTTCCCACTTCCAGCACTTTCT
>PWRZ01000146.1 GCA_003563385.1 Syntrophomonadaceae bacterium | reverse complement strand
TACCTGACATACTGATTGCAGTTTATGGACTGACAGGACAATTTGGCGTGGTTGCTGCAAATACACTCCGTCATTCAGAGCTGACACTATTAATGGATCCGCCGGTAATTAAAGATTCTCCCCGTGATACTGCCACATTAACCGCTTCTCCTGGGACAGGGCGGTGGGTGAAAGCTTTTGATTAGCTGTTTGCTTAACAGCAGAAAAAGCCTTAAGGGACCGCAGCGTTGATAATACGGAGACTAGCCGATAATATCATTAACTAGCTTTGATAGCTCTTCGATGGTAAAGGGTTTTTTGATCATCCCTTTAAAGCCGTAATCACGGAAATTAGCCATTACCGGATCGTTAGAATAACCGCTGGCCACAACTGCATTTACCCCGGGGTCAATTTTTAACAACTCGATGATAGTTTTTTCCCCGCCCAGACTGCCCGGAATGGTCAGATCTTGATCACAAGGTCAAAGGGATGCTTATTGATTAAAGAGTGCCTATACAGTTCAATGGCTTCCCTTCCATCCCTGGCATAAGAAACATCATATCCCAGGACAGACAACATTTCTCCCGATGCTGTAAGCAGATCTTCCTCGTCTTCAACAACCAGTATCTTACCTTTTCCCTCAAAAACATCTTCGCTTGTAGCTGGATCCGTTGAGCTGCCCCTTGTCTACTTCTACCATATACATATACAGATCTTCTGCAATAAAAAAAGCGGGGCGAATATTAGAACCGCTTAAGGCAAACTTTATATCATCAAAGATTAGCTGCCTAATAGATATTTTTTCTTTAATAGGTGTTCCGCCTTTGGCAAAAGTAAACAATTGATTGGACAGGTCTTTAGCTCTCATCGTTGCTTTTTCCATGCCTTTGCCTCGCCTGCTATCTTCCTGGTGATGGTAATGCTCCGAGCGGCGCCGTCCCACTGCACATCGTCGCCAAATCCCCCCGGAGGAAATAGAAGCCGAGATTCAAGCTGCCAGGGAAAAGCGCAGCCGATGATTATTGTATTAGATACAAATGTGCAAAAGAGATAAAGCAGCCGTTACCTCAAGAATTATTTTATTTTTATCGGAAATGCTTTACTGAAAAAAAGGGCTTTTCTCTTTATCCCAGTTATAATCAATGTCGATTAATTCTATCTTAATGTACGGGAAATCCCCTGTTTCCAGCTCCCAAACCGCCTCTCCTTTGGCCGGTATACGGATATCATGAAACTCCCGGTAATCAGTGATTGGCGTAGACCAGGTTGCCTTTATGAATGCTCCATTTTTTTCCTTATATCGTTCAGAGACAAAGTTAGTCTGTTCGCCGGCTTCATTAAAGTAAAATACGGCTGAAGCATTCACCCCTTTATATTGCATGACAGCCCTGGCAGACCTTGAATCAATGGGCTCCCACTCAATATAGTCGTTTAAAGCGGCGGTGGGAAACCACATAATTTCATTCAAGTACCTCACCAATGTTCCCTGGTCTATTTCCGGCCCACGTGCATCAGCAACTTTTATTAAGGACATAAGTTTTATCAGCATATGCCCGCGCCCGTCTTGAAATCGGTCTACTCCTTTGATAAAGAACGGTCCTGATTTAACAGTGGCGTGCCAGATAAACTCCGGGACACCCGTTGTATAATATTGCTCGGCCTCAAATGGCATCCAGGGCTGTTCTTCGCCCACCCTGATAAACCCCTTTTGTTTTAGTCTTACTGAAGCTATCTTCTCTTTACCAATAACCTTTGAGTTGTGCAACCACCTTTGTACAGGTTCAGGCAGCCCTAACAAATCCTCTTCCGTTACAATATTAATTTTATTAATGCGGTTTTCAGCAAACATCCGCACGACTTCTCTTTTTACTTTGCGATCAAACAGAATGCTGCCAATGCTCACGCATAAAAGAACTATAACTAGAATGGAGAGCAAAATGATCGCTGTCCATCTTAATATTGCCACTTTACCTTCCCTTTCTTACCCACCATTTTCCTCTTATCGCCTTACCATCTTAATTAACAGGAATGCAGTCAGGATAAACAAAACGAAAAACATGCCTACAAAACCGGCCTGACCTATGTGCAGAAAGTAGCCGGGACTTTGGATCATTGTGTAAAGTAATGCGCCGGTTGCCACCAGGTAGACCTCATACCCCCACGTTTTACCGGCTAACAGGCCCGACCCGGCGATGATTAACGCTGCCGCCGTTACAATCTCGGCAGTGATATGCATTAATATCCTTGCCGGTTCCGTTGTCAATTCCGGAATTGATCCCGTAACGTAAAATATGATCCACATTGCAATCAAGGATACTCCTACAACAATGGAATAAACGGCAGCAAATTTCTTGATCATTCCCAACCGCCTTTTTATTTTATACTAATTTTGCAATAATGGCCGTAATTATCAGCGGTGTCCAGCACTACGATGTTTCGTCATAGCAGTGCGTAAACCCTGCATAAGATTTTTTTCGCTATACAAACACCAGCAGCAGCGACACACAAACAAAAGATATTGGTATCAGGCGCAGCTTTCGGTATAATATTACCGGACAAAAGCAACTGGAGAAAGACAGACATCCGTTAGCCTTTGAAGCAAGAGAAGTTCAGGGTAAGAAGGGACGTGCATCTATGAAAGCTGAACAAGCCAGACGCTCCAGGATGGCCGCACTATACAGGAGCAGGATAAATTTAGCTGTAGACTATATAGAACGTAACCTTGGCAGGGATTTTGCCCTGGAAGAAATTGCGGCTGTTGCCGGTTTTTCAAAATACCACTTCCACAGGATCTTTCATACCTTTACCGGGGAAACACTCTTCCAGTTTATCCAGAGGCTGCGGCTGGAAAAAGGAGCCACCATGCTCCTTAACGATCCCGCCAAGCCCGTAACCGACATCGCCCTGGAATGCGGTTTTGCCGGCTCATCTTCATTTGCGAAAAGCTTTAAGCAGTATTTTGGCTATACGGCGACAAACTGGCGCGATCTGGGCCATGCCGCCTGCATGAGCGAAAGCAATCCCGGAAAAGCAGACAGCAAGCGGGGACAACAGCTGCGCAACGCCGGCAAAGCAGTTGTTCCGTCAAACGTCTATATTGAGTATGTAAGCAATACTCAGATATGGAGGTATGAATTGATGGAAAATGTTAACAGGGTGGTTGAAGTAAAGGAGCTTCCGGAAACAACGCTGGCCTACGTGCGCTACGTGGGTCCATACAAGGGTGACGGCCAGCTCTTTGAAGGGCTCTTTGGCAGGCTGTTCCAGTGGGCAGGCCCGCGCAACCTGCTGCGCTTCCCCGAAACCCAAATAATCATCATCTATCACGACAATCCGGAGATTACCGATGAAGCAAAACTGCGGGTCAGTGTATCTATCTCTGTGCCCGTCGACACTGCTGTTGACGGAGAAATCGGCAAGATGGTCCTTCCTGCCGGCAAGTATGCCCTGGCCCGATTTGAGTTAAGCAGTGATGAATACCAGGAGGCCTGGGACTGGGTTTACCGCACCTGGCTACCGGAAAGCGGCTACCAGCCCGATGATCGCCCCTGCTTCGAGATGTATCACAACGATCCGAAAACCCACCCCGAAGGGAAATCTATTGTAGATATCTGTATCGGGGTAAAACCGCTTTAAACAAACCGGGGTCAGCAGATTTCTATCCTCGCGGGGGAACTTGACCTTACGAAAGCCCGCTTTGAAACCTTTTCTGAGGACTTGACCAAAAGAAAAGTGTTGTAAAAAGTTCCTCTTTATTCTCTTTGTTAGCTAAAGGTCAAACCTATCCCCATACAGTCCCCAGCGCACATGCCTATCCCCAACTTAATAGCTAATATATTAACGAACAGGATTTGGTGCAGCATTACTCCACCCAGCCGGCGATGTAGGTCCAACCGGGAAATTCCTGTGCCTGCGCCTCCCGTACCCATCTGCCGGTCACACCATTCTCCCGGGCAACCAGGGCAAAATGGCACATGGCTATCCCCATATCTATGTTCTGGATAAGGATTTTACCCAAAGCCCGGTTATAAAGACGGTTCTCCTGCAGGTACAGGTGAAACCTTCCTTCTCCGTCTTTCATGATTCGCCAGGGTTGGCGGTTGGACGCAGATGGCCCCAGGCGTACCGCCTCCAGGGCATCCCCGTAGCTGCCGGCCTCTTCTGCGGTCAGAGGGGTCCAACCATCTGCAGCGAAAAAGAGTTGGTTCCAGGGCTTGCGCTGCTGGGAACGAGCCCCTCTTTTCATTAGTTTCTCGATAACCCTTTTATTATCCGCAGCATAGCCGATGGGGCTGATAGCCGGCAGCAGTTCCCCCTTCCCCAATCCCATCTGCCGGGCAAAGGAACCCCGACGGAACGTCCCCGCCAACCAGCAGGTCCCCACCCCCAGGGCGGTAGCTTCCAAAATGACCCGCTCCATACAGTAACCCAGGTCTTCCATGCTGCCCGCTGTGTCAGGCACCGCCCCCAGCAAGTACAGGCCGGCGCCCCGGATTACGCCGTACGTCCCCAACCGTCGCAGCTCATCCCTGCTTACCTCCCCCAGATCCAACAGCTTAAAGCGCACCGTATTTCCCAGGGGGCCGGCACAGTTATCCCGCATACACGTTTCCAGCCGGGAACGCGGCTCCCCGCCCACCGGCCTGGCAGGGTCGTAAGTGCGTATTGACTGCCGCAGCCTGATTATATCCATGACATTTTCCATAACTGAGAGCACCAACTAATTCAACGGCTTGCACATTCTTTTTCATACTGCTCGTATGAATCCACTATTTGCAGTTCCTTTCTCT
>PWRZ01000085.1 GCA_003563385.1 Syntrophomonadaceae bacterium | reverse complement strand
CTTAAGTCTCAAGTTCTGCGCAAATTTGGCAAATCTTTTTCAGGCGATCGTGTGAATGCCGATGCTTACTGCGTTTAGAAGGGTCATTTTTAAATTCGACTTTTATGGTTCTGGCTATGTCTAGGTTAGGGAAGAAAAGGAGAAGAACGATAAGAAGGATAAAAGGAGGAGGCATTGGAAGTGGAGCAGCTGCGCAGGGAAATCGGGGAGCTTATCGGCAAGCGCGCTTACCAGAAGCGCAGGGTGACGCTGGCTTCGGGCCGGGAAAGCAACTTTTATATTGACAGCAAGCAGGTAACGCTGACGGCGGAGGGAATTTACAAGATAGCGCTATACATCCTCAGGCTGGTGCGGAAAGAGAACATGGACGACGTCGAGGCGGTGGGCGGTCCGGTCATGGGGGCCGTGCCGCTGGCTGCCGCCGTCAGTGCGCTCAGCCGGGCAGATGGCGGTGGGAAGCCCCTGGACATTTTCTTTGTCCGCCCGGAGGCCAAAGGACACGGCACAAAAAGCCTGGTCGAAGGGCCGACCCTGCGGGAGGGCGCCGGGCTGCTGCTGCTTGACGACGTGCTCACCACCGGAGGGTCTGTATTAAAGGCCGTGCATGCGGTGCGGGAGATGGGCTGCCGGGTGGAAAAGGTCCTTGTCATTGTGGACCGTCAGGAAGGGGGCCGGGAAAACCTGCAGAAAGAAGGGCTGCAGGTATATTCCATCCTTACCAGGGAAGAGATTGAAAAAGCTGCCGGGACATCCTAAGAGGATCTCTTGAGTGAGGAATGAGCTGCACATGCATGAATCCCGGTTCCCAGGAAATACTGTAGGGGACGTAATGATCGTGCCGGGCAGGGTGAGCAGATTAACACGTTAATAAGTTTTGCTGGGGAGTTGAAAGGTAAAGGAAAAAGTAAAATCTGCAAAGATTGGAAGGTGCTTATTCCGGTGCTTATTCCCCGCTCTAAAGCTAGGTTAGCTGGGCCGCTTTTTCTTCTTCGGCAATCATCTCGTCCAGGTCCATGATCTTGATCAGTATCTCCGCTTTTTCCGGGCCGTTGGCGAGCACTACCTGGCGCAGGAGATGCTCGCGCAGCTGGCGCAGGTCCGTCAACATTCTGGCGGTCATATTATTTTCTTTCCTCCTCCAATGTGAAAGGGATTATGTAGCTATTATATCCCCATTGTTGGGTCGAATTATGCGCGGTAGGAGAACGACAGGTCCCAAAATCACATTTTTTGGGTGACAGGGGGACGGGGTGACTGGGTGACAGGGGGACGGGGTACCTGTCACCTTAGATGTTGTAAGTGTGGGTAGGTGACTTGTTTGCAAGTTTTGCTGTTACTTATCACACAGCCTGACGTCCCCGTGCCTCGCCCGTGCCTCATCAAAGCGAGACAAGAGAACCGTCCCCGTGTCCGTCTGTCAAAGCGAGACAAGAGAAACGTCCCCGTGCCTCGCCCGTGCTTCTGTTGTTAAAATGGGGGGATTCTGTTATAATTACTATACCAGAACAAATATCCCCGGAAAAGGATGTGTATTTCCTGGCACAGTGGTAATGCCGGGTCGATTATGTTTAAACTCGGTTTGCCTGAGAATGCCGGGTCGATTATGTTTAAACTCGGTTTGCCTGAGAAATGGGTGGACGTCGCCCTAATCAGGGGTACCGTTTGGGAAACCCTCGAACAAAAGAAGACCGATCTGCCCCTGGCCACGACGGTTGTGCTGATAGCCGGGATAATTTACGGCGTCTCTGTTTTCCTGATGAGCCGCCACCTGCTGCTGGAGAATATAGAGTGGTTCCTTGACGACCTCATTTACCTGGGAATGCTTATCTTCTACGGTCTCTTGACGGTAATTATCATCCGCGTTATTTTGGGTGTCATCTACTGGTCCACCTCCCGTCTTTACAGGGAAAGACCTCCCCTGGTAATGATGATTAAGGTGGTCGGCTATGCTTTCATGCCGGGGTGGATTCTCATCCCCATCTATATCTACCTGCAGTTAGGCGGACATCTCTTAACCCCCGTCTTTTTCATGCTGCTTCCGCTCATTATATTGCTGGTATTGTGGCTGCTGCGCTCTTTAACAAGAATTGTACAGGCCATGCTCGATGTTCCTTTTAAAAGGGCCGCGTTTATTACGGCGTCATCGTTCGGGCTGATCACCTTTATTATGGCGGCTGTTGTTTGAGCAAGATATTGTCATAAATAGGGACTGCCTACCGTTTTTTTTATTCCCTCTTCCCTGTTTTAATAGAGGTATTCAATGTTTTTTGTAGAATTGTCACTTAATACATATAACTATGATGACTGTTTTTGACAGTGTCCAATAACACCGCAGTGCAATGTCCGTGGCTGCTTCGCTGCCGGGCAAAGGAGGAAAATGATGTTGAAAAAGAATAAGCAGCAGAAAGAGGAGCGCATTGCACACCTCAGTGTGGAGATAAGAAACCTCAAAAAGACGCTGCACTTGAAGGTCCAGGAACACAGCTACTTATCCCACCCGGAGGTGCTCAATATTTCCAGAATACTGGACCAAAAAATTGTCGAATACTTGAAACTTGTCGACCACAGGTAAGCCTAATAATGCCTGAATTCTGGTGCAGCTGAGTGCGCTCTTGGATGCGGGCGGTCCGCTGTTGAGCTGAAGAAGAGATAAGGCTTGACTGCCTTTGCTGTATTGGAGACATCAGGGACGGCAAAGCAG
The DNA here is from genome assembly GCA_003563385.1 of Syntrophomonadaceae bacterium. GTDB lineage: Bacteria > Bacillota > Dethiobacteria > DTU022 > UBA8154 > CSSED11-109. The sequence goes on along the minus strand of PWRZ01000085.1, from coordinate 14,370 downwards.
CCATGGTGAAGCTGCCGTAATAATACCAGCGAGGGGGAAGCGGGGGAATTTTTCATATGGAGCATTTCTGGATAGCGGCCCTGGCCCTGCCGGCCGCTTTTGTACTGGATATTGTCCTCGGCGATCCCCGCTGGTTTTTCCCGCACCCGGTGAGGCTTATCGGCAGCGCCGCTTACTCCCTGGAAAGGACGGCGCGGAGCCTTTTCAGCGGACCGCGTGCTGAAAAGGCATCGGGGATTGCCGTGGCCGTGCTGGCGGCCGGCGGTTCCTGTATGGCCGCTTTTGTCGTCTTGAAGGTCGCCTTCCACCTCCATGTTTTCCTGGGATTGGTCCTTTACACGTACATAATTTACGCCGTCATCTCTGTCGGGGATATGGTGCGGCACGTTGAAGATGTCCTTGAAGCGCTGGCAGCAGGGGAACTGCCGCTGGCCAGGGAACGCGTCTCCATGCTCGTGAGCAGGGATACTTCCCGGCTGGACGAGGAGGGTGTTGTGCGGGCGGCGCTGGAAAGTCTCTTTGAAAATACTGCTGACGGGGTATCAGCCCCGCTTTTTTACAGCGCCCTCGGAGGGCCGGTGCTGGCAGTGCTGTACAAGGCTGTCAATACCCTCGATTCAATGTTCGGCTACAAGAACGAGCGCTATCTCTATTTTGGCTGGGCCGCGGCGCGCGGCGACGATGTGCTCAGCTTTATTCCGGCACGCCTGGCGGCGCTGGCCTATCTACTGGCAGGGATGGGCGCCAAAAGAAGACAGTGGGACTGGAAGAGAGGCTGGGCGGTGCTGCTGAAGGACCGCAAAAAGCACGACAGCCCCAACAGCGCCTGGCCGGAAGCCGCTGCGGCGGGAGTCCTGGGGGTCAGGCTCGGTGGGGCGGATTATTACGGCGGGGTGGAGCTCAAAAGGCCATCCCTGAACGAGGGCGGCAGGGCCGCGGCGCGCGGAGACCTGCCGGCGGCCCTGGCCCTTTTCCGCCGCGCTTCCGTGCTTTCCCTGGCCGGAGCGCTGGCCATGGCGGTAAGTATTCGTTTGTTGGCGGGGGTGCTCTTATGAAAAAACGCTTGCAGTCACGTCCCGGCGATAGTCCCGGAGGCCACGGAGGAAATATAGGGGCTGTCGCGGACCGCTTCGGGCTCAAAAAAGAAGATATCTGCGACTTCAGCAGCAACATAAATCCACTGGGGGTGCCCGAGGGCCTCCCCGGCGAGCTGAAGGATCACCTGCATGAGATTTGCAGCTACCCGGAACCGCTTGCCGCCACGTTGCGCAGGGGGCTGGCCGGGCACCTTGCTATCCCGGAGGAGAAAATACTGCTGGGAAACGGCGCAAACGAGCTGATCCACCTTTTTTTTCTCTGGAGCAGGCCCGGGAAGGTCCTTATCCCCGCCCCCACGTTTTCTGAATACGAGCGGGCGGCGCGCCTGTCCGGTGCTACCGTGGAGAGATTTCTGTTGCCCCCCGGCGTTTCCCTGCAGGCCGGCGAGCTCATGAAGCGACTCCAGGGTGTTGACCTTGTCGTGCTGTGCAATCCAAACAACCCCACGGGGGCCTATTACCGGAGGGAGCTTGTCGAAGAGGTGGTGCTCGGGGCGCGCCAGAGGGGGGCTGCCGTTTTATTGGACGAGAGCTTTTTTACACTCACGGGGAAGCCCCCTTCAGAAAGCATGGCCCCCTCCGGGCACGATAACCTTTGGACGGTCGTCTCCTTGACCAAGCTGTGGGCTCTGCCCGGGCTCCGGCTCGGTTATATTGTCGGCCCGCGCGGGGGAATAAAAAAGCTCTCCGCGGGGGACCCCTGGAGGGTCAACGCGCTGGCGCAGAGAGCGGGGCTGTACTGCCTCAAGGATGAGGGCTACGTGCGAAAGTCCATTGAGCTGGTGCGGGAAGAGCGGCAGTTTTTGATGGGCGGGCTGCAGGAAATTGACGGCCTGAAGGTTTTTCCCGGGGAGGCCAACTTCCTGCTGCTGCGGGGGGAAAAAGAAGGTTTCAACAGCAGGCAGCTCTACGGCCGGCTGGCCTCGCAGGGCGTACTTATCCGCGACGCTTCCAACTTTCCGGGGCTGGACCACCGCTACTTCCGTGTGGCCGTGCTCCGGCGGCCTCAAAATGAGCTTCTGCTGGAGAAAATAGCCTCTTGCCTGTGATCAGCTCCAGATTGAGCAGGCCTGCCTTTAGCCTGCCTTTCCGGCCGCCTCCGGAGGCTGTGCCGGGGTTGGGTGCAGCTGGCTGTGTGCCGTAGCGGGGGCTGCGTGTCGCCGGGGCTGGGTGCCGTAGCGGGGGCTGCCCGGGGATGCTTTAATCCCAGTCGTGGAAGGCAGAATCGTGTCCGGCGGTGCTTCTTTGTTCCCTTTTGTGTCCTGCCCCTGGCCGGTCTTTTGGCCGGTCCCGTTCCTTCATTACCCTGTTTTCGCTGCCGAATCCGCCCCACACGTAATCAGCCACGCCGTAAATGACAGCGGCAATGGCAGGGCCGGTGATCATTAGCCGGGCCCTCAGGGGCAGCTCGTGCCAGCCCCCTTCCGACCACAGCACCCCGAACCAGGAATGGAAATCGAAGTGGCTGGTGAAGTAAACGGCCACGTAGGCAGTAAAAAGAAGCGGCAGGAAGATGACCTTGCACAGCCGTGTGATGATGCTGTCGGGAAAAAAATTAATGGCCCCGCGCAGGAACAGGGCTGCCAGGAAGGCGTTCACCACCACCAGGAGCGGAGATAATATGAATATGATGTAAAATAATGTCTCAATGTGGCTGCTCATTGCTACCGCCTTTTCATCGTTAAGATCATATTCCATAAAGGGAGCTCTTTTCCCTCCTTATAATCCCTCTTTATAATTAAACAAGGAGGCCTGCACGCCTCCTTATTTTTATATATTAAATTTTTATTTATATCAAAGGAAATGCTCCGGAATACTTTGCCCTATCTCGTCTTTATTCCTCTACTTCGATAGGGATTTCCTTCGGCCTTGCTTCCTCGGCCTTGGGCAGCTTGAGCTTCAAGATGCCGTCCTTGAACTTCGCCTCGGCTTTGGCCGAATCTACAGAGGTTGGCAGCGTAAAGTCCCTGCTAAACTTGCCGCGCACCCTTTCCTTCAGGTAATAGTTCTTTTCCTGGACATCTTTTTCCTCGGATACTTCGCCGCTGAGCACGACCTTGTTGTCCACTATGGAGATCTTGACATCGTCTTTTTTTATGCCGGGAAGCTCCGCGGAGATGACGAGCTCATCTTTCGTTTCTTCCAGGTCCACGGCCGGCTGCCAGCCAACCCTGTCTGCAAAGCCCTCGTCAAACATGCGGAAAGCATCGCTGAAGAAGCGATCCATTTCATTCCTCAAGCCGACAAGATCCGATACCGGGCGCCTCCTGATCAGATCGCGCATTTTAAACACCTCCTATCTCAATATTTAGTTTCAATATTTTAATCTCATATTTTATTATTTTTTACCAAACCTGTGCGTTTATAGGTGTCTTTCACATCTCTGCCTTTCGGTTGGTCCGCTTCTTCCAGCAACTCCGGAGCAATTTCCTTTATTTTCAACAGGACATCGCTCTTTGGGCCCTCTCCTTTAGGGTCGCCCGTCCCCGCTTCCTTAAGCCTATCTGAAACCACGTCCAAGATTACCTTGATCCCGGATAAGTTTACCTCTTTTTCCTTGTGCAGGTAATAAATCATCCGTAACTTTTGAAGATCCCTTTCCGAATAGAGCCTCGTTTGCCCCTCCGTCCTGTAGGGGCGGATAAGGTCGGCTTCCTCGTAGCTCCTCAGCACCCGGGGGCTTATCCCCGTAATCCTGGAAACAACGCTTATGCTGAAAAGTGGTTCTTTGTCACGGTTAAGATTGCGACTTCTCATAGCTGCTGCACCAACCCTTCCGATAATTATTATATATTGTAACCATTAATAAGTCAATAATATAACCAAAAAAATTTTAATTTCTGACCAAAGCAGATAGGTATTATATACTTATAAATACAATATAATTTAACCATATGTGTAATATTATATACGATTCTGGTCTGTATAGATAATTCCGCCCCTCGCATATTGGTCGCTCTTCCCGGGCCGGCAGCTTTACAAGGCTGCAGTGCCCGGCGGGCATATCGGGGGACAGAGCTTATGAGGGGTGCTGATGCAAAACTTTTCCGTGCTTACGAAAATGTCAAGCGAGCACTTCAAGGATGAAAAAACTTACTTGCGGGGAGGCCTGCTTTGACGGTTTTTCTGGCACTTACCTTTCTTCGATGGAAAGGACCTCCCCCGGCTCTATGCAGTGTATGCCCTTTTCGGCCTGCAGGTAAATTTTGGCCGGCGAAAGCTCTATTTTGGCAACTCTTCCATGCACCCGGCGCAGCTTTCCTTCACTGTAGAAGCATACCCTGATTTCCGTTTTTTCTTCCAGGGACTGCCTGAGCAGGTATTCCCAGTACTGGCTCTGCTGCTCGTCGGGCAACTGCTCCTCGCCCTGCTCCTCGCCCTGCTGCTCGCCCTGCTGCTCGTCGAACTGCTCGTCGGGCAACTGCTCGTGGACCTGCTGCTCCTCGGCGCGGCGCGGCGGCGCTTTTTGCTCTTTCCCCGGCGAGGCGTTATAATGCTGCGCCAGTTTCTTGCGGTGTTCGGGCAGCATCAGGCTGCTGCAGGCAAACTGGTTGAAAAGCTTCTTGGAGTTCATTGCTGTTTCTGCAGGCCTCCCTGTACCAACTGCAATACAAACACATGTTCTACTACATATTACAACAGGAGGGCCCGGCAGGCAAGATCCATTATCCGGAATGCCCGGGTTCTGTTGACCTCGCGGATGCCCTTCGCAGTTGCCCTTCGCGGATGACCTCGCGGGTGTCCCCCTGTACTGTTTATTTTTTCAACATAAATGTCGAAATATGAAGGATTCTGAGATGATAAACAGAATTAGTAATATAGGTGCAGTGATGCCGCGGCGCAGATATAAGCCAGCGGTGCGGCTGGGTAAGTGCCTTTCGTGCCTTTTGCGCCTTTTGCGCCTTTCGTGCCTTTCGTGCCTTTCGTGCCTTTCGTGCCTTTCGTGCCTTTTGCGCCTTTCGCGCCTTCGTGCCTTTCGTGCTTGTTCCTGCGCTGTTGCCGTGCTATGAAAATAGGTGCGGCTGGAAGCGGCTGGAAGCGGCTTTGGCTTAAATGAAGCACATGGATGGAGTGATCGAATTGGACGAAAATTATTACCGCATTTACAAAGCCTGGGAAAAATTTGTTAAATTCGGTAAACTGAACGAGGATGTGCTGAGGCCCACCATAGCGAAGTCCTGGAAACGGTGTGCCGAGTACGGGCTGGACCCCTACCTGCTGCGCGTCGTCCATCCCATTAAAGATGCTGGCGTGCTCAAAAAGGAGAACAAGGAGCTTATCGCCGTTTGCAGGCCCTTCATGGAGCGGGACGGGTCCCTTTACCGCCCCGGTAGAGGAAGAAAGAGTAGAGCCCTTGAACGACCTGCGCAAGACCATTGCCTCGCGCATGACGCAGAGCTGGACAACCCCTCATTTTTACCTGGAGACGGAAGTTGACGCCGGGGCACTACAAGAGATGCGCCTGAAGGTGAACGAGGTCCTCAAGAAGGAAGAGATCAGGGTAACGGTTACGGACCTGCTTGTTAAGATCGCTGCTTACGTGCTTTCGCAGTACCGCTACATGAACAGCAGCTATTCCGATGCCGGAATTGTGTACAAGCCGGAGATCAACCCCGGGGTAGCAGTGGCGCTGGAAGACGGCCTTATTGTGCCGGTGGTCAGAAATGCCGATAAAAAAGGAATCCGGGAAATATCCAGGACTAACAGGGAGCTTATCGGCAGGGCCAGGGAGGGCAGGCTTACCCTCGAAGATGTAACCGGATCGCTATTACGATACCCAGAAACACACCTGCCGGCGGCAGCAAGATTAGAAGCTTTTATAGCGGCACCGGTTTAACCAGTTTAAAGCCCTGCTAAGATAGCACTATATACAGCACTACAAGAAGCTTTTACGGCAGCAAAGATCGTGTTAGCGGCGCTACCATATAAAGCAAAGTTCCAAAACCGGCCCCCTTTTTTCATAGATAAACAATAACCGCTTAAAATGAAGCTGGAGAACCGTCCCCATGCTTCAAAATGGGGATGATGAGGAGGTGCTTTTTAAGATGTACGGCTTTTTCGGACGCCTGCTGAGAATTGACCTGGCCTCGAAAAGCTCCCGGGTCGAGGAAATAGAGAAGACGGTGCTCAAAACGTACCTCGGCGGAAAAGGGCTGGGGACGTACCTGCTGCTGAGGGAAGTGGGCAGCAGGACGGAGCCCCTTTCTCCGCAAAACAAGCTCATCTTCGTGACGGGCCCTGCCGCAGACAGCGGGCACCCGGCGGCCTCCCGTTATGCCGTTTTGTCGCGCTCTCCGCTGACAGGCATTTACGGGGCTGCCTATTCCGGCGGCCATGCGGCTCCCGTTATGAAAAGGACCGGCTTCGATGCCTTCATTATCGAGGGTTCCTCCAGCGAGCCGGTGTTCCTTAATGTTTCCGAAAAAGGGGCCCAGTTTCACGACGCTTCCGTGCTGTGGGGGATGGACAGCTACGAGACCGAAGAGAGGATCAAGGAGCAGGTGGGAGTGCAGGGTTCCCAGGCCCTCGTGATCGGCCCCGCCGGCGAGAATATGGTCCGCTTTGCCTGCATCAAGAACAACCGCTGGCGCTCGGCCGGAAGGACAGGAATGGGCGCAGTGATGGGTTCCAAGAAGCTGAAGGGGATAGTGTTTTCGGGCCGGGAGCGGGCTGCTGTTGCCGACGAGTGCAAGTTGAAAGAGATCGTCAGGGAGCTCCGTGAGCGGGGTAAAGTTGACGGCGGGGCCAGGGCGTACTATAACTTCGGCACCCCCATGATGGTGGCCATTATGAACGAGGTTTGCTCTTTCCCGAGGCGCTACTGGCACGAGGGCAAAGCCCCCTCCACTAAGAAGTTCAGCGCCGAGTATATGCGGGAGCAGATGAAAACCCGGCCCCGCGCCTGCCGGGGATGCTTTATTGCCTGCGGGAAGCTCAGCACTGTCACGGGAGGGCGGCACAGGGGGCTCGTCATCGAGGGCCCGGAGTATGAAACGATCTATTCCTTTGCCGGGCTCTGCTGCATCGAGGACCTCGAAGAGGTGGCCTACCTGAATGACCTCTGCGACCGCCTGGGGATGGATACGATCAGCGCGGGAAACCTGGCTGCGCTCGCTGTGGAGGCCGGCCTGGCCGGCAAGGTGTCGGGGGCGCCCCGCTACGGTGACGTCGACGGCATTGCCGCACTTCTCCAGGAGATGGCCGAATGGAAAGGCCTCGGGTCGGTGCTGGCGAGGGGTATCCGCGAGGCTGCGGCGCAACTGGGGATGGAAGAGAGTGCCATACACGTTAAAGGCCTGGAGCCGGCCGGCTACGACCCCCGCGTTTTAAAAGGGATGGGCCTGGCCTATGCCACCTCGGACCGCGGTGCCTGCCACCTGCGGGCCACCTTTTACAAGCCGGAGCTGAGCGGCATCATCGACCCCAAGCAGGTTGAGGGAAAAGCAGCCCTTTTTGTCGACTACGAGGACAGGATGGCCGTCTTCGACACCATGATATTCTGCCGCTTTTTCCGCGACCTGATCGGCTGGGAAGAGCTGGGGGAGACGATCGCCGCTGTTACGGGGATCCCCTATAGCAACAGGGAGCTGCGGCAGCTGGCCAACCGCGTTGTAACCCTGACTCGCATGTTCAACATTTCCTGCGGCCTGACCAGGGCGGACGATACCCTGCCGAAGCGCTTTTTCCGGGAGCCCCTCGGGGAAAAGGGAGAGCATTACATTACGCCGGAAGAGCTGGAACAAATGGTGGAAGAATACTACGCCTTGCGCGGGTGGGATAGCGAGGGGGTCCCCGGGGGTATGCAGCAGCGGCCCGGGAGCGGGGCTGTGTAATTTTCTGTGCAATATATTCGGGGAAGGCGGAGAAGGAAAGGAAGTTCGCATGGCTGCAGCGGAGATAAACATGTCTTACAGCCAGGCGTGAAAGCTGATAAGCACCCTTGAAAAGAAGTTGGGCTTTCCCCTGCTGGTAAAAAAAGCGGGCGGCAGATACGGCGGCGGCAATAAAAAAAGGTTTTTCTTAAGACAGCAAGAATGATATAATAGTTGTTGAGCTTAACGCAAATAAAGAAAAAAAGTAACTGCTCAGGGGTTTTTGCCTGTGCGTAGCGAAGCTCCGCCGGGGAAGACGATGGAACCGTCCCCCTGCTTTACAGGCCTGAGCAGTTACGAAAAAAAAGAGGTGGGTTTACATGTTTGGCAGGCTGGGTCTTCCGGAGCTGGTATTGATCCTGGTTATAGCGTTAATTATTTTCGGGCCGCGCAAGCTTCCGGAGTTCGGGCGCTCCATCGGCAGCAGCATCAAGGAGTTCAAGCGCGCCACGGACGGGCTTTCAGACAGGTATGAGAGCGAGGAAGAAGAGGAAAAGCAGCAGCAGGAAGCCGTAGAGAGCACGAAGGCGGAGAAGGAAGAGACGGTGGAAACAGCGGAAACGGCGGAAACGGCAGCAGCGGCAGAAGGGCAGGAAGCGTCACAAGGGCAGGAAGGAGCACAGGGAGAAGAAGAAAAAGAAAAGACGAAGGAACAGGGCGAACAGCCGGAAGCGGCAAAACAGGAAATAGCTTGACCGGGCAGATGATCAGCCAGATGATCGGTAAATAACCGGCAGGTAAAACAAGGCCCGCCTTGATTGCAAGGTGGGTTTTATTTGACGCTTACATAGATACCGGGTAAGCTGCTGCAAAGGCTTTTTACAGTGTGTAAAATACTGGCCGGGCGTTGCCCGGTTTTTTATTTCCACACCGTTGAATAGACAAACAAAGAGGGTTAAAAAATGTAAGGATAATAAAAAGGAGGCCCGTAAAGCTGTATAGACAATGTATAAATGTATAAGCGTTAAGATTTTTTGGACTTGTAATGCTTGAGCCATTCATCCAGTTCCCTGGCAGCAATATCGCGGCCGCCAAGTCCAAAGGCCAGGATTGCCGCCACCGCTACAGTGCCCAGCAGCAGCCCAAATGCGATAATGATTATCTCGTTGGCCAGGCCCATTCTTTGCAGGGCCATGGCGCCTGCCAGTACCAGGATGGAGTAGCGGGCTAATTTCGCCAGCAGGCTGGCTTGAGGCGAATCGCTGACACTGATAGCCTTGTGGGCCAGGTTGGCCAGGTAAAGGCCGATAGCGAAAATGATCAATCCCAGCGCCACGTGGGAAATAAATACCAGCAGCTGGGCAACGAGGTCGGCAAGCAGCATAAAGCCCAGCAGGCCGGCTGCTTCAATCGTGGCGAAGAGCATGATAATGACGAGGGCAATGTAGCCGGCTGTTTCTGCAGGGGTCCATTTACCCTCCACAGATTCGCTGCTTATGCCCAGGCGGGCCAGGATGGCGTCAAACCCGGCGGCATGGAGCAGGTTTGTGAGCAGTCCTTTTACTACCCGCCCCACAGCGTAGGCAATGATCAGCACCAGCACCGCAGCAAAGATAGCCGGCAGGGCTTCCAGGATCATGTTCAGCATGTTGCTGGCCGGCTGGGTAATTGCTTCCAGAGCCAGCGCGTTCAGTGCGGCAATAATGGTTACGATCAGTACCAGGGCGTAAATCAACAATCCCAGGAGTGAAGAGACCTGCTGGTTACCCATTGCCTGTGAGAGCCCAATTCTTTCACTGAGGCGGTCCGCACCGGCTGCGACAAGCAGACCGGTTGATATCCGCTGCAGAATGCGGGCCAGGAACCAGCCTACCACCAGGATGAGCGCGGAGGCGAGGATGTGCGGCAGAAAAGTAAGCGCGCGGTCGGTCATGCTCTGGACGGGCTGCAGCAATCCCTCCAGCCTCAGGGCTGTGAGGATGGCAGGCAGAAAGAGCAGGAAAACGAGCCAGTAGGCCACCTTGCTGATGGTTTGGCTCAGGGGAACGCGCTTTTCTTCTTCTATTCCGGCCTGCTCGCCCAGGCGCTGGTCAATTTGGGCGGCCGTAAGAGCGCGTAAGACGATAATTCTGAGCGCGCTGGCCAGGAGCCAGGCTACCAGGAGCAGGACTACTGCACCAAAGAGCGTGGGCAGATACTGGAATATCTGATTGAGGAAGCGTTGAAGAGGATCGGCAATAAGGGTCAGGTTCAGGTACTGGAAAAAGGCGATCAGGGCGAAGAACAGGGCCAGGTAGTAGACTATTTTGGATATCCAGCGCTCCACATCGTCTGCTCCCGTGGGCTTTTCTTCCCCGGACCACCTCGACAGGCGTTCGCCCAGCTTCAGGCGCCGGAGCGCTCCCCGCGTGACCGACCCTAAAATCAAAGCAACTATCCAACCCACGATCAGGATAATCACGGCAACTATTATGTTGAAGACGTTTAAGGCGAGCATTTCACTAATCGGGTCCACCATAATTGTTACTCACCTCCTTATTTTTTCAAAAACAGTTTCTTTGTTTATCCGGGCCTCCTTAACATACACCTCCTTCCACAAAGCAGCTGTTAATACCTGCCTGAGACGGTTTTTTTTAAGAAACCGGCGAAAATTTTCGCTGTCTATTGTCCCTTTGAGTATGTCACAGCTGCAGTGCCGTATACAGTGACAACGCTGGCGGAATATGTTACGATCTACTCTACATTCAAATTTACATCCCAGGATAGCCTTCTGAAGCCCAGTGCTTAAACCGGGTTGCGATCTACTCTACATTCAACTTTACTAATGATCCATTCCACTGCATTCCACCGCTTTATTGCGGATAGTGGCCGGCAGCGGCTGTTTGATGGTCAAAATAAAACACTCTTGCTTTTAATTAAGGTGCAGCAGGGGAGGGTGGAGCAGTATGAAACGGTGTTGGTTTCGTTTTTATGCCGAACTGAATGACTTTCTACCGCCCGAGCGCAGGCAGGCTTACTTCAGCGTCCCCTTTCCCGGCCGGCCTGCCGTCAAGGACCTTATTGAGTCTCTGGGTGTACCGCATACGGAAGTGGACCTTGTCCTGGTCAACGGGGAGTCAGTCGATTTTTCCCACCAGCTGGAGGACGGTGACCGTGTCAGCGTTTATCCACCGTTTGAGACCCTCGATATTACCCCCCTGCTGAAGGTTCGACCGGAACCGATGCGCGATATACGCTTTGTCCTCGATGTGCACCTTGGAAAGCTGGCCGCTTACCTGCGCATGATCGGCTTTGACGCGCTTTATAACAACAACTATTCCGACGAGATCCTGGCCCGCATTTCAGTGGAGCAGCGCCGGGTCCTCCTTACCCGCGACCGCGGCCTTTTGAAGCGCGGCGATGTCACCCATGGATACTGCATACGGGCCAGTGACCCCCCTTCGCAAGTGGTGGAGGTACTGCGCCGGTTTGACCTTTTTAACGCTATCCGTCCTTTTACCAGGTGCATGCACTGCAACAGCACTCTTGAAGGGGTGCCCAAGGAGGAGGTACAGGGCCGCTTGCCGGCGAAGGTGTGCCAGAACTTTGAGCAGTTCCCCCGCTGCCGGGGATGCGGCCAGGTCTACTGGAAAGGGACCCATTACGAGCGCATGGAAAAATTTATAAACCAGGTGCGCTCCATGGCAAAATAACCCCGGACACGGGCCTCGCCGGACAGGGGGACGTTTCTCTTGTCCGGTAGGAGCCTTGTGGGTCTAAGCTTCATTCAGCCTTTGCCTGGGCGGTGTGGGCGCTTTACGGATTTTTAAAGATGAGCGGTTATTCGTCCCCCTGTCCGGGGGATATTTTCAAAAGTTGACAAGTACCCCGTCCCCCTGTCACCCCCAAGTTGACAAGTACCCCGTCCCCCTGTCACCCCCGTCCCCCTGTCCGGAAAAAAATTTTCGTAGAAAGCAGGAATTAAACTGTGAGCGGAGAATAGTGTTACTATAATTATATTAGTAGCACCCCCGGGGATTTGATTTAAAAGCAATAAAAGATGGGGGGAACGCATGCAGGGCGTCCCCTCTGCCATTTTGGTAGTACTAAAATTAAAATCGTAACATTAACATCCGCGCCGCCTGTGGCGGCACCATCAAAAAGAAGAAAGTGCCCTTTAACGGGCAAAGGATTATTTATGACTGGTTCGCATTTTCAGTAGTTATTTTAGTTATTCTTTTCAACTGCTTTCAACTGTTTCGGCTGTGCAGGCTCCTACCTCCTCAAGGAGTTAAGTAATAATATTCCTTCCGGCAGGTCCTTTCAGGGGCCTGCCGGAGGCCCTTCTTTTATTAAGGAGGCCTGGAACGGTCAATAAGGAAAAAGACTATTATGGCAGTTTTTATGGCACAAATTCTTGTGAACATATCAAAGCAGGAGGGGGATTAATGTGACAGTAGTAAAAAGGAAAAAAAAGAGGCGGCTTCTGGCGCTGGCGCTGGCAGGGGCAGCGCTCCTGGCGGTGTTTTTAGTGCTGGGGGGCTGCGGGGGGGCTCCTGCAGATACCCCGCCGGGAACGGAAGCGGAGGCGGACACGGGCGCCGGTAACGGGGAAAAACCCGGCGAGCCGGTAGTCATCCGCCTGGAGGCTGCCGACAACGGCTATCCGACACCGTTCATGCACTACCCGCGCATGCGGGGGACGGTGATGAAGTTTATTTTCGATTCGCTGCTGGAGCCCGATGAAGAAAAATGCATCCCCTGGTTAGCTAAAAACTGGGAGGTCTGTGCAGAAGGGACCACCCATACCATCGACCTGCGCGAGGGGGTCACCTTGCACGACGGCGAAGAGATGACCGCTGATGATGTTGTCTTTTCATTTCAGTATTACCTGGAGCATCCCCCGGTTTTCATCGGTGAAGTTATCACACAACCGGGATATATCCAGTCCATTGAAGCCCTGTCCGATACCCGGGTAGAGATCATCACCGCCGAGCCCAATTCCACCTTCAAGTGCGAGGCGGGGATGCTCAGGATTATCCCGGAGCACATCTGGAAAGACGTTGATGACCCGTACGATTTTACAGAGCCGGAGTCTACCATCGGCTGCGGGCCGTACATGCTGAAAGATTACAACAGGGAGCATAACACCTACCGCTACGAGGCTTTCCCGGACTACTGGGGCCCTGCACAACGGGTGGGGGTGATTGAATATGTACCCGTTAGCGACGAAATCCTGGCCATTGAAAAAGGAGATATCAGCATCACCCGAATATCCCCGGACTTGCTTTCACGCTTTGAAGAAAATCCGGAGTTCCAGGTGGTGGAAAGCCCCGCCTTTGCCGGTTACATGATCAGCCTGAACATGAATGAAAACGAACTGTTCCGGGAGAAAGAATTCCGCCAGGCGCTGACTTATGCTGTGGACAAAGACGACCTGATCCAGCGGGCGGCACGGGGAGCGGCAAAGCCCGGCAGCCCCGGCGTCCTGCCGGTAGACCACCAGTTTTATAACCCGGACCTGCCCTCTTATGGCCATGACCCGGATAAGGCCAGGGAGATGCTCAGCGAGCTGGGTGTTGACGAGGGCACAAGCTTTGAGCTCCTGGTAGGCGAAGGGCAGGATGTGCGTGTCGGGGAGGTCTTAAAGGAACAATTTGCCCGTGTGGGCCTTGGCCTGGACGTGGTCTCCGTGGACCGTCGGACCCGGGATTCCCGGGCCAACGAAGGGAAATACCAGATGGCCCTGCTGCACATGGGGGCCTGGGGGCTGGATGCTGATTTTCTACGCATTCGCTACAACAGCCAGCTGGGTGCAGATGTGGGTGGCTCGGCTACCGCTGTCCTGGGACGCAACCAGGGATTTGCCCATGCCGACGTGGACCTCCTGACGGAACAGCAGCTTAACGAACCCGATCCGGGAAAACGAGCAGAGATCGTCCACCAGCTGCAGGAAGTCCTGGCCGAAGAGGGGCCGGAGATCCCCCTGTTCAACATCATTTATTACTATGCGTTTAGGCCGGCGGAATACGACGGCTGGACCTTTATGTTCGATCATGCCGTCATGGATCACGCCAAGCTCTCTTACCTGGAACGAGAGTAATCTTCAGCGAGGAGGAATACTGCCCTGGCTGTAGCAGCTGCAGGAAGGTCCCGGGTCCTGGAATACCTGGCGACCTTCCTGGTCATTGTAACCATCAATTTTTTTCTGCCGCGCATGATGCCGGGCGACCCGCTTCTTCATATATCCGGGGAAGGAGGGGAGACGGCCTGGGCCTTTACCGCGGTGCAGCGGGAGCATTTTATCGAGTATTACGGGCTGGACCGCCCCATGGGGGAGCAGTATCTCCAGTACCTGGCCGGGCTGGCCCGGGGAGATTTGGGGTTCAGCTATTATTTCCGGGAAGATGTTTCCACCATGCTTTTGCGCCGGCTGCCCTGGACAGTCTTTATGGTTACAGCAGCACTGGCAGTGAGCCTGG
>PWRZ01000159.1 GCA_003563385.1 Syntrophomonadaceae bacterium | reverse complement strand
GTGGCGTATTCTTTTTCGGCGTTGGCCAGCTCCATGAGCTGGTAAATCCTTTTGGTAACGAACTGTTCATGCTCCAGGGCCAGCGTAAAGACCTGCTCCAGGGAATCGTACTCGTTCCTGGGCTCCTCCATGGCTCCGATTACCGCACGGCCGCCCTTTTCATTGATGAAGTGGAAAAACTTCATGGCGTGAAAACGCTCCTCTTCGGCCTGGACGATAAAAAAGTTGGCGAAACCGTTAAAATTTTCAGTAGCGCAGTAAGCCGCCATGGCCAGGTAGTAGTTGGCCGAAAACAATTCGTACTTGACCTGCTTATTCAACTCTTGAAGTAGTTTTTCAGACAGCATGGTCATTCCTCCTGTTTTTTTAGAGGTTTTTCTTGAGCTGCTCTATTTCGTCCCTCAGCTTCTCCATCTCGTCCAGGAGTTGCAGGATGATGCCTGCGGCAGCAAGGTTTATGCCCAGGGTCCTGTGCAGGCGCAGCGCTTTAAAAATACGCCCGATATGCTCGGAGCGGACGCGGTTTTTGCGCACCTCGATAATCTCCAGGCCGGCCATTTTGTGCAGGAGGTCGAGGGGCAGCCCCAGCCTGCTCAGCTCCACCCATTCCTGCCCTTCTTCATAGAGCTCGGCCTGGTAGCAAAATATCTGCACACTGGACTTTTTGAACTGTTGAATACTGTACTTTTTCATGGTTTAACCCCTTAAAGCTAGCTGCTCTGGGCCAGTTTGCGGTAGAGTTCTTCTTCCTCCGGGCTGATCTCCCCGGGGATATCCACGGAGACGCGCAGGATCAGGTCGCCCCGGACGCCGTCTTTTTTGGGCAGACCCTTGCCTTTCAGGCGCAGCTTATGCCCGCTGTGGGTGCGGGGCGGCACGGTTACCTTCACGGGTCCGTCCATGGTTGTGGCGGTCACTTTTTCTCCCAGGGCCGCCTGCCATGGATAGACAACCAGCTCCGCTTCCAGGTCGTCCCCTTTAACGGTGAAGACAGGATGCGGCTGCACCTTTACCTTTAGCAGGAGGTCGCCGCGCTCTCCTCCCGGCTCCCCTTCTCCGCCCTGGCCCTTGAGGCGTATTTTTTTGCCGTCGCGTGCATGGCTCGGTATCTTCAGCTTAATATTCCTGGTCTCGGCAGTGTGCCCGCTGCCGCCGCATGTGCTGCAGAAGCGGTTGCCCAGCTGCCCGGTACCCCCGCATTGGCTACAGAGGTCCTGCAGGGCAAACTGCACCTGTTTTTCCCGCCCGTGGTAAATATCCTCCAGGGTTACCTCCAGCTCCGCTTCTACGTCAAGGCCCCTGCGGGGGCGAGTGGTACGGCGGGCTCTTCTCATGTCCTCCGTTCCAAACCCTCCCCCGAAAAGGGTTTCGAAAAAGTCACTGAAGCTGCTGTCTCCTCTTTCCCCCCCGAAGGTGAAGGAAAAGCCGCCGAGGTCCTCGTCAAAGTGCACATCTCTCCAGGCTGTCCTGCCTGCACCTGTGCCTGTACCCTGGTATGCTTCCCGGTAAGCGGAGAAATCATCTCCATGCTGCCAGTTCGGACCCAGGCGATCGTACTTGGCCCTTTTTTCGGGGTCGACAAGCACCTCGTAGGCTTCGTTGATCTGCTTGAACTTTTTCTCCGCTTCTTCTTTTTTCTCGGGAGGCTGCAGGTCGGGATGATACTTCCGGGCCAGCTTGCGGTATGCGTTGCGAATATCTTTTTCAGAAGCGTTCCGTTCCAGCCCCAATATCTGATAGTAATCCTGAAAACGGGCCATGATTATTCCCCTCTTTTGCGTCTTTAGCGGCAAAGAAGCCGTTCAACTGCTCAACTGGTAAATATATCTGCTACCAAAAAGTATATCACGCAGTTATGTGATGTCAAGCGGCAGAAGGAGGCAGCCCTTTTTCGGACAGGGAAAAACCGGCCAAAGGCAGTTTTTTCGTGGGAGGAAAAGCTTCCCTCGTTACAGAATAATGGCGTTATGAAAGGAGCATCCTACTGGAAATTTTCCGGTTTTTACTTTTTCTTTTTCGCCGGCCTGGGGGCTTTTATTCCTTACTGGGGCCCTTACTTGAGGGCGCAGGGGTTTGAGCCCGAGCAGATCGGTGTGCTCATGGCCGTGGTCCAGGGGACCAAGATCCTCGCTCCCAACCTGTGGGGCTGGCTGGCCGATTACACGGGGAGAAGGGCGGGCATTATCCGGTTGGGTGCACTGTTCTCGGTTGTGCTGTTTTTGGGGGTGGCCCTGGCGCCCGGCTACCTCTGGCTGGCAGTGGCCCTGGCTTCGTTCAGCCTTTTCTGGAATGCGATACTGCCCCAATTCGAGGCCACCACGCTGAGTGCGCTGGGCAGGGAGTCTCATCTTTACAGCCACATTCGCCTGTGGGGTTCCATCGGGTTTATCATCAGCGTGGTCGGGCTGGGGGAGGTCTTTCGGCGTTTCGGCATGCAGCCCCTGCCCTGGTTTGTGTTGGCGCTTCTGGCCGGGCTTTTCTTTAATTCACTGCTGGTGCGGGATGTGCCTGGAGAAAAGGAAGGGAGCGCATATGTTCCCTCGGTGAGAAATGTACTGCGGCAACCCGCTGTGCCGGCATTGCTGCTGTCCTGCTTTTTCATGCAGGCCAGCCACGGCCCCTATTACGCGTTTTTCACCGTTTACCTGGAGGATTTTGGTTACACCCGCACAGCGGCAGGGCTGTTGTGGGCGCTTGGGGTGGCGGCGGAAGTGGGCGTTTTCCTGGTGGTGCACCGCTGGCTGCTGCGGTTTGGGGCCTGGCGCTTAATGTTGGCGGCGCTGGCGCTTACCGCTTTACGCTGGACCGTGGTGGCTTTGATGGCGGAAAACCCTGCGCTTATTACCGCATCGCAGACCCTGCACGCGGCCAGCTTTGGCATTTATCACGCTGCAGCTATCCAGCTCATATTCCATTATTTTCCCGGTGGGCTCCACGGCCGCGGCCAGGCGCTTTACTCTTCCTTGAGCTTTGGGCTGGGAGGCGCTGCAGGCAGCCTGGTGAGCGGTTATGTGTGGGCGGCGCTGGGCGGCCCGCCGGTGTTTGGGCTGGCGGCCTTTATGGCGGTTGCCGGGTTTGTGGCCGCGACGGCAGGGATGCGCTTTTCCGGACGTACCGTCTCCTGAGCAGGGGCAGGATTGCATAAAAGAAGGGTGAGGAGGGGTAAGTAATGCAAAAGACGATCCGCATCAGCACCCATAAGCGTGAAGGGCTCTACGATATTACTTCACGGGTGGAAGAGGAGGTGGCCAAAAGCGGGACCCAGAGCGGCATCTGCTCGGTGTATGCACAGGGAGCCACCGCTGCGATCATGATCCAGGAAAGCTGGGACGACAGCGTGCAGAAGGATGTTGTGATGCTGCTTCGCAAGCTCATCCCCCGGGGAGGCTGGGAACATGACCGGCAGGATGGGAATGCAGACGCGCACCTGAAATCGGGCCTGGTCGGTCCCGGGGAGACGATTCCTGTCATCGGGGGGAAGCTGGGCCTTTCTACCTGGCAGAATATTTTCTTCTGCGAGTTTGACGGCCCACGGGAGCAGCGGAGCATCGTGGTGACCGTAGTGAGGGTGGAATAGTTCAATGATTATTGAAGAAAAAACAACGCTTCAGGTTCCATATTACTTATTATATGGTAAAATGATCTTGGCCTACCTGAAATGCTGTAACAATTACATAGCCGGGAGGTAGAAATTAGATGAGAAGAAAATTACTGCTGGCGCTGCTTGTAATGCTTGCCGCCTGCTTGCTTGCGTCAGGTGCGGTTCACGCCCATGACGGCGATTACGATATCAAGGGCTACTACAACAGCAACAACAGTTTGATGGTCCCGCTAAGGGACGTCTTTAGCGCCCTGGGCTGCAGGGTCAGTTGGAACGGCGAGGCAGTCGTCCTGGTTGGGGGAGGGCAGAGGGTAGAGTTTGCACCCCGGAACCATTACTACCTCGTTAACGGCGAAGCAAGGGATTTTGAAGTCCTGCCGCAATTATTTAACGGGAGGGTCATGGTGGACCTTTCGTTCGTAGAGGACGTCAGCGGGCTGCAGGCTGCCAAAAACGTAGACGGCGAGAGCGCTGTGCTTGACTTTTACTCCTCTACCGACCGTATATACAGCTTTAAACTTGCAGATGCGAATATGAGCGAGCTCTACAGATATGACGTTGGCCAGGTAAAAGAAGTGCCCATTTTAATGTACCACCAGGTGGAGGACATTAGCAAGTATGTAAACCTGGGCGAATACAGGAAGCTATTCGTTGACCCCGGGGAGTTTGCCGGCCAGCTGGATTGGCTGAAGGAGAACAACTACAGCACCATAACGATGGAAGAGCTTTTTGACCACTGGTTTGAGGGAGCCCCGGTCCGCGAAAACCCGGTCGTATTGACCTTTGATGACGGCTACAGGAACATGTATGCTAAGGTGCTGCCGGAGCTGGTTAAAAGGAACATGGTGGCGACCTTCTTTGTTTGTCCCGGTTCCTTTGAGAGCGAGAGGCACCTCTCACCCGAAATGATAGTGGAGATGCACGAGCAGGGCATGGAAATAGGGTCACACTCGATCAGCCACCGGGATTTGCGGGATATGTCGGGGGCGCAGCTGGAAGAAGAGGTTTTCGGCTCCAAGCAGGCCCTCGAAAAGCTGACCGGGAGCGAGGTTCAATTCTTTGCCTACCCCTTCGGGGCTTACAACCATGAAGTCCTGAGAATGATCGTGCAGGCCGGTTACAGGGGTGCGGTTACAGTTGCAGAAGGGTTGGCCCATATCAACCAGGGCCGGCTGGTGCTTAGAAGAGTAATGATCGAGTACGATGACTGCCTGGAGCAGTTTGCCGGAAAGATAACAGGAGCGCTGTAAGCCGCTGTAAGTCCCTTGAATGCCGCGGAATACC
>PWRZ01000137.1 GCA_003563385.1 Syntrophomonadaceae bacterium | reverse complement strand
ATGGCGCTGTAAAAGAAATTTATTTGTGGATGTTTTGCTTCTGTATGTGGTAGAAGGAAAGGAATATGCTTCATAGATCAGGAGGTGGCAATAATGTTATCGGCCAAGTGTCCCGGACAGGATCGTAGAAACTGGAAACCGGAGGATATATTTGAGCATCCCTGCCCGCACTGCGGGGGCGCAATAGAGTTCTGGAAGACAGATGCCAAAAGGGTCTGCCCCGCATGCTTTAAGCCCGTTTTAAACCCCAAGTTCAACCTGGGATGCGCGCTGTGGTGTGTCTACGCGGACCAGTGTGTTGGTGACATCTCCAGCGTTTTTACAGACCGGCCAGAGGCACTGCGCGACCGGCTGGAGGCGGAGGTGCGAGGCTACTTTTCCGGGAACAAGAAGCGGCTGCAGGTTACCTTGCGCGCTGCCGAGCTCGCTTCCAGCCTTCTCGAAGTTGAAAGAGGGGCGGAACCCCCGGTTGTTGTCTGCACGGCCCTGATGCACGATATCGGTTACAGCGAGTGCCGCGAAGAGCTTGGAGATGTTGACGGTGAGGAGCTGCAGGAGTGTATCGCGGAGAAAAGCGTGAAGCTGGCAAAGCAGATCATGGAAGGGTTGAAGCTGCCCCGTCCGGTCCGCGAAAAGGTTGTCCAGGTTATATCTGCCAGGCCGGGAGAGGACAGCGAATGCGAAGACGATGATGCCAGCTGCCGGCTGTGGCAGGATATTAGAGAACTGCTCGCATTTGAATTCGCACCCCAAAAGGATCTGGCTGTCTTTTCGGGGGCTGAATCGAAAGAGGAGTTGCTGGAAAGGCTCAAGACGGAAAGCGCCCGGAAATATGCCCGGGACAATTATTAAGTGTTAAGGGACCTGCTGGTTAATACCTCAGGTCCCTTAATAAGCTGAGCCCGGCAGCAGGACATCCCGGCAGCAGGGCCGGACATCCGGCGGCAACAGGGTCGCCTGCCTTGCCAATAGCGACCACGATATCAGCTATAAGACCGGGTTAAATTGTTTGCTCCCTGCCGGAAGATATGCTATAATACTATTTAAAGATTACTAACAAAATTAGATATTGATAGCTTGAATAATTATATTGATTTTGGCAAGAAATATTGACGCCGGAGGTCGCTTTCCATTTTTCAAGGTTGGGGGACATTCCTCTGCAAGTGGTCTGTCCACTTTCCTTAATCCCGTCCCCGCAGCTTCGCTCTACCCCCGATACTGGCTCGTCCAGGTTGGGATAGATACTGGATACTGATGTTGGTGATTGATTATTGATTAAGGAGGCCCCCGCCATATAATGATTACAAAAAAAGCAGAATACGCCATAAATATCCTGGCCGAACTGGCCGGGCGAGCGGAAGGACAGGAAAAATACTTCCCCTCCCGGGAAATTGCCGAAAAGCACGGGCTGCCGCCCAACCTCGTACCCCAGCTGGTCTCGCAGCTGCACAAAGGAGGGCTGCTCCGCAGTGCCAGGGGTTCCGCCGGCGGAATTCGCCTGGCCGTTGACCCGGAAAAGGTTTCCCTGCGGCAGGTAATCGAGCTTTTTGACGGGCCGATCGGCCTGAGCCGCTGCCTTATCCACGAGGGTTACTGCGAGAAGTCGGACTACTGTCCCCTGCACCGCATCTGGGAAAAAGCCCAAAACAAGATGATCACCGAGCTGGAGCAGACCAGCATCAAGGACC
Source organism: Syntrophomonadaceae bacterium (assembly GCA_003563385.1). Taxonomy (GTDB): domain Bacteria; phylum Bacillota; class Dethiobacteria; order DTU022; family UBA8154; genus CSSED11-109. The sequence goes on along the minus strand of PWRZ01000137.1, from coordinate 3,214 downwards.
TGGCCGAAGCACACGCCTCCGCAGAGGCGGAAAGGAGCCGCAAAAAAAAGGAAAAAGAGGAGTTCATAACAGGCTGACGTTTTTGAAGCAGACCGGGGGTATTTTTTTATAGAAATTTTATGTATAATATGGTTGTGCTTTTTAGCAGCAGAGCAGCAGAGAAGAAAGGAAGATGAATGTGTCTCTAAATCTGGACTACCTGCGCAAGGGATTTGAAAGGTCCGGCTATATCTGCGATGAAGAGGTTAATCTTACCGTCTACCTGGCGCTGAAATTGGAGAAGCCCCTCCTTATAGAGGGCCCTCCGGGTGTCGGCAAAACGGAAATGGGCAAGGTATTGGCCCGTGTTTTTAATACGGAGCTGATCAGGCTGCAGTGCTACGAGGGCCTCGATGAGAACAAGGCGCTTTACGAGTGGAATTACCAGAAGCAGCTCTTGAAGATACAGGTAAACAGGCAGGAAGGCCGCTCCGCACAGATTGAAGCGGACCTTTTCTCGCCGGATTACCTCCTGGAGCGCCCGCTTTTAAAAGCGATCCAATCGGTTCGCAGGGCAGTGCTGCTCATTGACGAGGTCGATAAATCGGACGACGAGTTTGAGGCCTTTCTTTTTGAGGTGCTTTCCGATTTCCAGGTTTCCATACCGGAGCTGGGGACTGTGCGCGCTCATCACATTCCCATTGTTGTCTTGACCAGCAACAGCGAGCGGGAGCTTTCCGACGGTCTTAAACGCCGCTGCGTTTACCTCTATCTTGATTTCCCCGGCGTGGAAAGGGAGATCGAGATCATCAAGGCCAAGGTGCCGCAGGCAGGCGAAAAGCTGACCACGGAAATTGCCCGAGCCGTTAATTATATTCGCCAAAACCCGGAGATACGCAAGAAACCGTCTATCGCCGAAACGCTTGACTGGGCCCGCGCCCTGGTCAGCCTGAACAGGGACCGCCTGCAGGGAAGTACCGTTGAGCACACCCTCAATATATTGCTCAAGTCCCGGGCCGACCAGCGGGTCTTCCGGGAGCAGATCGGTGCCGAAAAGCTGGAACGACAGGTCCAGGGGGCGCAGTAAAATATATGGCTGTTGTGGGCTGGCTATCATGGCCACTGGGGGCCACCATGGCCCCGGCCGCCAAAAGTGTCAGGAGCCGCCAGGCCACAACAAATCAAATGTTGCCAGAATAAAGGTTCGCTAATTACTCTGTAACGTAAATACAGCCAAATGCGCCCAGCAGTGTTATTCGACCACGGGACCTCACGGGCCGCTAAACTGCCCCCGCCCCGGCGGGTGCGATTTATGTTAGGAGTGCTTTATTATGAACATGTGGAATTTAAAACCGGGCCGGTGGCTGGAAAAGCTGGGGCTGAAAACAGCCGCAGATGAAAAGAAAGACCACTGCCCGCAAGAAGAGACAGGGCAGGAGGGCGCCCCCGTTTCCTCCAGCAGCGATACCGGCAGTGGCCCCGACTCCGGCTCTTCCGGTTCTTCTGCTGTGAGCAGGCGAAAATTCCTGGAAGAGATCTGGGGCACCACTGTCGAGGTCCCACCGGAACGCCCTGCGGCGAGGGGCCTGGGCGAAGGCAGGATCGATGAGCCCAGCAGGCTAGATGAACCCAGCAAGCCCGGCGGGGACAGCAGGCACAGCAAGCCCAGCTTACCCGGCAGCAAGCCAAGCGGGGACAGCTTACCCGGCAGCAAGCCCAGCGGGGACAGTTCACCCAGGTCTTCTACGGGAGGCAGTTTGGCCCGCAGCCGCAGCCAAAGCCGCAGCCAAAGCCGCAGCCAAAGCCGCAGCCAAAGCCGCAGCCAAAGCCGCAGCCAAAGCCACAGCCAAAGCCGCAGCCAAAGCCAAAGCTACAGTCACAGGCATGACCGCGGGCCGGGGCCGGTGCTGGGGCCGGGGCCGGAAGCAGGGGATGCTTCCCGGGGAATGTCAGCAGGTGCTGCTGCTTCCCGGGGAATGATTGAAGGGGTTCTGCCGGGCGGCAGGCAGGGCTGTCATCAAGGGCACGGGACGGCATCCCGAAGCGGTAGCGGTGGCCACAGCCACCATGGCGGCTGCGCCGAGCACCACTGCGCCGATCACCACCGTGCCGATCACAGCTGCGCCGATCACAGCTGTGCCGGTCACCACTTCACCGGCCACCACTGTACTCACGGCCACAGCGGCGGCGAAGGCTGTCATGCCTGCCACGCCGGCACAGGCAGCCCCAAGATTCCAGATTACCTGGAGAACAATATCATACGCTTTATTTACCTGCTGCGGTCCGAGGGGGTGCGCATAGGAAGCTCCGAGGTCATTGATGCCTTCAACGCGCTGAACCTGGTCTCGCTGGGTGAGCGCGAGACTGTCAAGGCCGCCCTGAAGTCGACGCTCGCGAAAAGGCCTACCGACCAGGAGCTGTTTGAGCGCACTTTTGAATATTTCTTTACCTCACCGGAGATAAGGGACGGTTTCCGGGAAATGCGCCGGGAAAAGATCCGCGAACGCCAGCACAGTATAAGGGAGGCTGAGAAGACCCTGACCTTCCGCGGCGAAAGCATGGACCTCTCCGAAAAGGAGAAAACCGTTTTTTCGCACATGCCCGAAAGAGAGAAGCAGCGCCTGCAGGAGTTTTTAGAAATAAATGAAAGCAGGCAGACCTTGAAAAAAGAGTACCGTCCTTTCCTGGAAGCGCTGGTGAAGGGGCGTTTGCAGTTCTGGAACAAGCAGCTTCACAGGGAGCTAAAAGAGGATGCGGTAAGCCCGGACATCGGGGACGATGAGCTGAGCGCCATACGCGATGCCATAGCCGGCAATGCCATGGCCGGCGAGGGTACGGCCGGAAAGGGAAGGGGCGGTGCCAACATCCTCACCGAGGATATGCAGTATATTGCCCGCAAGGACCTTCCCCAGGCCACGGCGCTGATCCGCCGCATGGCCAGGCTCCTGGCCACCCGCATCTCCCGCCGCTACCGTTACACCAGCAGCCGCCGCAGCCTGGACCTGCGTTCCACCATCCGGGGCAGCATCCAGCACGGCGGGGTCCCCTTTCACCTGAAATATAAAAGCCGCCGCATCCGCAAACCGAAGCTTATGCTGGTCTGTGACGTTTCCGGCTCCATGATCCGCTACACCAGTTTCGTGCTGCAGTTTATCTACGGTCTCAATACCGCCGTGCAGCGCATCGAAAGCTTTGTTTTTTCCGAGAACCTGGAAAGAATAACCCCCTACTTTTT
>PWRZ01000124.1 GCA_003563385.1 Syntrophomonadaceae bacterium | reverse complement strand
CCGGTCTTCACCATGCTGTTTAAGCAGCCCATCCACTTTATAATGCTGTTAATTATCAATAGATACTGATATTGCTTATTCTATGTACCCGCGTCAAAGTTGTGCATGAGTACTGCCCGGGTAAAGGCACTATTCCACATCGCAAAAACTTTTTCCAAAATAGTTGACAGCGGCCCGACCCCCGTGCTAAAATCATAATACAGTATCCAGTCTTGATAAAAGGCCATTATAACAACTCCATATGTGGTTATTTTCCCGGCCCCATCCCACAAAAAGGGACGATTTGCTACGATACGGAATTCTATTTCAATATTGGCTGAAGATTCTTAAATGTCAGGCCGCATTTGTAAAACCGCCCCAGGACAGCGAGCGCCGGGTATTATTTCAAGTCAGGGAAGGCAGGTGCAGGCAGATGTGCGGCATTGCCGGCTTAATAAGCCACAACAGGAAAGCTGAAAACGGGAAGCGCATCAAAAAAAGTATTGTTTTACAGAACGACAGGGGCAACGGCCTCGGGGCGGGGTTTGCCTGCTACGGCATTTACCCGCATTTCCGGGACTGTTACGCCCTGCACGTTATGTCTGAAGATGCTCAAAGCATGCTGCCGGTCCGGGAATACATCCAGGCACACTTTGAGCTGCACAAAGAAGAAGACATCCCGGTGTGGAACAGGAAAATAACCGACCACCCTTTCCTAAAGCGCTTCTTCGTGCAGCCGGGAGGAAAAAAAGATTCACCTGCAGACCTACCCATCAGTGACGATGACTACACCATCGAAAAAGTGATGTTCCTGAACGATACATTCAACAGGGCTTTTGTCTTTTCCAGCGGCAAAAACATGGGGGTTTTCAAGGGCGTAGGGACCCCTGCGGACATATATGATTTCTTTGTCCTCGACGATTACGAGGGTTATATCTGGCTGGCCCACAACCGCTTCCCTACAAACACCCCGGGCTGGTGGGGCGGAGCCCACCCCTTTAACCTGCTGGGTTGGTCCATCGTGCACAACGGGGAGATTTCCTCTTACGGCATCAACCGTCGCTACCTGGAGAGCCACGGCTACGTATGCAGGATGCAGACGGACAGCGAGGTTGCAGCATACCTCCTGGACCTGCTCATCAGGCGGCACGGGCTTCCCATACTCGATGCCGCCACGGTGCTGGCCCCGCCTTACTGGGCCTACACCGACCGCGTGGCGGACGAAGAGCTTCGTGACCGCCTGGTAGCCCTGAAGGTCATCTACGAATCGGCCATGCTCAATGGCCCCTTTGCCATCCTGGCCGCTTCCGGCGATGTAATGTTCAGCCTGACCGACAACACCAAGCTCAGGCCCATGACCGTGGGCCAGGCAGAGGGATACTCCTACTTTGCCAGTGAAGTATCGGCCCTCTATGAAATGGAAGAGGATCTCAATACAGTGTTTACCCCCCGGGCCGGGCAGCCCTGCGTAGTCGAGCTGGAGCGGGAAGAGCCCTGCCGCGTGGCCGCACAGGCGGACCCGGCAAAGGGATTATAAATAAGGGGATCATAAATAAGAGGGCTAAAAGTAGAAACGCCGAAAGGGGGAGCACGAGATGACTCCAGTTGAAGCTTTTTCGAGTAAAACGCCGGCAAAAACCTCAACACCCGCAGCGCTGCCGCCTTCCTTGCCGGGACTGCGCCCGCTGTTCCGCCCTATCTTTGACATGGAACGGTGCGACGGGTGCGGGATATGCGCCGGAGAGTGCTCTTTTAACGAGATCCGCATGGAAACAAGGGGCGGGCACAGGGTGCCGGCGGCCAACTGCCGCTCCTGCGGCGCCTGCCACCGTTGTGAATACACCTGCCCTCGCGGGGCGATCAGCATAGTCGAAAACAAGATGGCCATGCGCCCGCACGCTCTGTGGCAGAGCGATACAGTGCACCGCATACACCTGCAGGCCGCCTCCGGCTCGGTGGCGCTTACAGGCATGGGCGGGGAAATGGGGGGGCCTATTTACTGGGACAGCATCCTCTTTAACGCCTGCCAGGTGACAAACCCTTCCATAGACCCGCAGAGGGAGCCCATGGAAACGGTAACATACCTGGGCCGGAAGGTTCACTCCATAAAAGAGGTGCCCGAGCCGGGCCGCTTCCGTAATTCCTTGATAAAGCTGAACATCCCCCTGGTTTTTGCCCCCATGTCCTACGGGAGCATCAACTTAAACCTGCAGCTGGCCCTGGCCCGCGTATCCCGTAAAAAGGGGATGCTCTGGTACTCGGGAGAAGGGGGCCTTCACCGGGAGCTTTACCCCTACGGCGATTTTGCCGTCCTGCAGGTAGCCTCGGGGCGTTTCGGCGTCAGCCCGGAATACCTGAACGCCGGCCGCGCTTACCAGATCAAGATCGGCCAGGGGGCCAAGCCGGGCATAGGCGGTCACCTGCCCGGGGAAAAGGTCCTGGAGGGCATCTCGGAGACGCGCATGATACCACCGGGCAGCGACGCCATCTCGCCGGCCCCCCAGCACGACATCTACTCCATTGAAGACCTGCGGCTCCTCATCTACGCCATCAAGGAAGCCAGCGGCTACAAGCCGGTGTGCGTGAAAATAGCGGCCGTGCACAACGCCGCCGCCATCGCCAGCGGCATCGTGCGCGCCGGTGCCGACATGCTCTACCTGGACGGCTACCGCGGCGGCACGGGAGCAACCCCGGCCATCGTGCGCGACCACGTGGGCATACCGCTCGAGCTGGCCCTGGCCGCCGTAGACCAGCGCCTGCGCGATGAAAATATCAGGCACCGGGCCTCTATCGTGGCCGCCGGCGGAATCCGCAGCAGCGCCGACGTGATGAAGGCCATCGCCCTGGGTGCGGATGCCGTGGCCATCGGGACGGCAGCCCTGATGGCCTGCGGGTGCCATGGCTGCCAGCGCTGCAACAGCGGCAAATGCCCCTGGGGTATTACTACAAACGACCCGGAGCTGGCCGGGCGGCTGGACGTGGACTGGGCCGAGGAGCGCATCGGCAACCTGGTCAGCGGCTGGCACCACGAGATGCAGGAGATAATGGGCTTAAACGGCATCTACGATATCGGCTCTTTCCGCGGTAACAGGTTGATATTAAGGGGGGTGGGTTTAAATGACCGGGAGCTATCAATCCTGGGCATCAATCACGCCGGAGAGTAAGACGGCAAACACTTTCAATCCGCCGGTTATCGATGCCGGTGGAGTCCACTACCGCGAGCTGAACGAGCGCATCCGGGAGCTGGCCCGCGCCGGGGAGCGTTACATCCGGGTAAGAGGGCTCCGGGGGCAGCGTTACCTCGGGGCCGGCCTGGACTTTTCGGACCTTTTACTGCAGCTTTACGGGGTGGCCGGGGAGGACATGGGCTTCAACCTGAACGGCCCGACGGTGGAACTATTCGGGCACGGGCAAAACGCCATCGCCAACACCATGGACAGCGGCACCATTATCGTCCACGGCATGGGCGGCGATGCGCTCGCTTACGGCATGCGCGGCGGCAGCCTCTTCATCCGCGACGACGTCGGCTACCGGGTGGGCATACACATGAAAGAGTACCGCGGCAAAAAACCGCTCCTGGTCATCGGCGGAACAAGTGGCGATTACCTCGGTGAGTACATGGCCGGGGGCACTATCATCTTGTTAAACCGCGAAAACGCACCGGAAATGGTCGCCGGCAGCTCCGACAAAACGCTCGCTACCGGCATCCACGGCGGGGAGATCTATATTTTCGGATACGAAATCCCCGACTATCTTCTGGGTATAGGGGCGGGCATTTCGGCGGCCGGAAAGGCCGACCGCAAAAATGTGGAGCCCTTCGTGCGCCAGTTCTGCGGCCACTTCGGCCTGGAAGCGGACCCGCTACTGGAACGCGAGCTGGTCAAAATAACACCGCAGGGCAGCCGTCCTTTTGCCAGGTTTTACTACCCCGCCTACCCCGTCAATACCGGGTTTGCACCGGAACACGCTGAAGGCGTTTCCCCGTGCGAGGCGGCCTGTCCGGCGGGCGTGCCCACGGGCCGTTTCCTGAGGCACCTGCGGCTGGGCGAGGTTGAAAGGGCTCTGGAGCTCCTGGATGAGTATACACCCCTGCGCTACAGCTGCTGCGGGTTCATCTGCCCCCACCTGTGCATGGAAGCATGCACGCGCGGCCGGGTCGACTTTCCCGTGCGCACCGCCGCTCTGGCCCGGCGCTTTAAAAGCGCCCCAGAGGCAAAACCGGGGCTCATACAGGAGAAAAGAGACGGGGAAATCGCCGTCATCGGGGCCGGCCCGGCCGGCCTGAGCGCCGCCTACCAACTTGCCCGCCGCGGCTACGGCGTGACGGTTTTCGACGAGGGAGACAGGCCCGGGGGCAAGCTCTACCAGGTCATCTCCAGGGAACGGCTGCCCATCGATGATCTCCAGTATGACATGGAGAGGATCGAAAAGCTGGGCGTGCGCTTTGTGCTCAACACGAGGGTAGACGCAGGCAGGTTCAGGGAGATACTGCAGCAGTTCGACCATGTTGTGGTAGCCGTCGGAGCCCAAAAAGCGGTCCTGCCCCCGGCAAAGGGACAGCGCTACCTGAAGGCGGGACTGGACTTCCTGAAGGAATACAACAGCGACCTTATAAAAGGCAGGCCGCCGCCAAAGCCGGGGGCCAGGGCAGCAATCATTGGCGGCGGGGACTCTGCTGTTGACGGCATAGAAGCCCTTATTAATATTGGAGTCGAGCCCACTTGCATAACGGTCATCGACGTCAAAAAGCCCTCCGCTGCCCCGCAGGCGCGGCGCGAGCTGGAAAGCAGGGGCGTGCAGTTCCGCTACCCCCTTTTCATTAAAGAAGCAACCGCCGAAGGGATCTACGCCCGCGGCATGCTGGGAGAAGAAGAGTTCATCCCCGCCGAGACGGTACTCGTGTTTATAAACGAGCAGCCGGAGCTGGACTTTCTGCCCGCAGAAATGCTGGCCGGATGCGATG
>PWRZ01000176.1 GCA_003563385.1 Syntrophomonadaceae bacterium | reverse complement strand
GGTGGCGTGCTGCATTTCGCTTCAGTGTTCGCGCAGAAAGGTTTAACAGCTCAGCTCAAGGCACCGGCGGCCTGCCCGGCTAAACGCCCTTCCATGGGCGTAAGCCGGTGTGCTGCATCCTGCAGCACAGACCACCTCTGTGCTTTCGCTTCGCTGAACCTTTTAGCTGTGCTTAACAAATTCAGCGAACAGCAGCACGCCACCACCACCAGAGCAGTGAGTATACACAAACGGTACCCTGTTTTTAGAACCAAAAGCTTACAAACATTTGCAGTAAGCTGAAAGTGTGGATGAAATTTCAGAGGCGGGCGCGGGTGCGGGCCGGCGCCCGGCCTCCATGCCGGCCGGCCTGCCCGTGGGCCTTCGCTCGCCGGGCGCATTAAGCCACAGGCAGCAATGTCGCCGGACTATGCACCAGTTCCCCGGTTAGGGGAGAGGGCTTAAAAGAAGGGTGGCATGCTGCATTTCGCTTCAGTGTTCGCGCAGAAAGGTTTAACAGCTCAGCTCAAGGCACCGGCGGCCTGCCTGCCTGTGCTCGCCGGGGTGCTGCGCTGTGTTAGCCAACGCTTACCGGCCCGGCGAGCACAGGCCTTAAGCTAATAGAGACGGTATGCTTTCGCTTCGCTGAACCTTTAGCTGCGCTTAACAAATTCAGCGAACAGCAGCACGCCACACAGCCCAGGCAGTTAGTATACAGGGTGTATGTTGGAGGTAAAAAGTTGGACCAGCAAAACAACTTCATTTCGCTTATAGCAGTATTTTTGGCACTCGGTATTGGTATACTGATGGGAGCCTCAATGGGCGAGAGCACCCTTGTCGAAAACCAGATTGCAGTTATCGAGGAGCTGCGCAAAGAGGTACTTGATCAAAATAAAGTCCTGGACGAATATGTATTCCGCATGGTCCAGCTCCAGGAAGACCTGGCCAGGTGGGAGTATCTTGAAAGGGAGTATCTTAACGATATGCTGCTGAAAGACAGCATGAGAGATACAGCGGTAAAGGTGCTAACCCAGCAGGAACTGCCTGAGCAGGTAGAGGAATTTTTTAAGTTAAGTGGCTGTTTCTATGAAATATACATAATCCCGGAACCGGGGAAATGGCAGGACCCGGCGTTGATAGAAGCATTGAAAGATGAGCTGGAGCCGGGGACGGAGGCCGTTGGGGATAATATTTTGTTGGATGCCCTGGCAGGGTTTTTAAAAGAGGGGGGCGACTTGGACGGCAGGCTGTTAAGTGCACTTGCAAAATGGAGCTTGCTGGAAATAAAACGGCAGGGGGTTGAAGAAGACCGCCCCGGGGACAGTACGCCTGCAGACATAAGAGATCCGCAAAAAGAACCGGCTAAAGTACTGTACGTTACTGCCGGAGAGCTGGATGAGCCGCTCAGATACATTGCAGAACGTATTCAAAAAGAGGGGGGCCGTGCAGTGCATATTTCATATGCGGATCACAGTATCGATGCCGGGCCGGCCGGTTACCAGGGAGAGGATATTATTGAAGGTTTGGACAGCTTTTACGGGCGAATTAAGTTTATCCACTTAGGCAGGACTATGGGGCAAACGGGGGCGGCAAATTAGTCTGCCCGGGCAGCTTTGTTCCTGGATTACTTACCGATAAATATATGCAGCATAGTTTAAGTAACTGTAATAGCTGCCACAGGATTATACCAACTATTGATGGTTTTTTTGTTGACATGGCGCCGGGGCGGCGCCGGGTTGATGAGGTGATGAGGTGAGTGTTTCCGCCGTTATACCTGCTTACAATGAAGAAGGGTGGGTGGGAAGGACAGCAGCGGCTTTATGGTCGGTCCCCGAGGTTGGCGAAGTGATCGTGGTCGATGACGGCTCCGTTGATAATACATACCGGGAGGCCAGGGAGGCCGGGGCGGCTGTGTTCAGGTTTGAAAAAAACCAGGGCAAGAGCAGTGCCATGCGCAAAGGAGTGGAGCTGTCCAGCGGTGATATAGTGGCCTTCGTGGATGCCGATTTGAGGGAAACTGCCCGTGAGATAAAGAAGCTTATCCGGGCCATTCAACTGGAAGAGGCCGATATGGTGATTGCCCATTTTAAAACAAAGGACAAAGCAGAAAGTCCATCCGGGCTGGGTCTGGTCAAGCTCCTGGCCTACTGGGGCATCTATATTTACACCGGTGAAAAGATGCTTTCCCCGCTTTCGGGACAGCGCGTATTAAAAAGAAAAGTATGGGATTCCCTCAATTTTCCCGTGGAAGGTTACGCTGCCGAAGTGGCGCTTACCATTGAGAGCGTAAGACGGGGTTACCGGGTTAAAGAAGTACCGGTTAATATGAGCCATCGATTTACCGGTAATGACCGGGAAGGTTTTTATCACCGCGGGCAGCAGTTTTTTGCCGTCTTAAAGACATTAATGCAGGGACATTCTCTACTGGCCGGGAGTAGAAAAAATGTTTGAAGAGACGGCTGCCTGCTATTATATTATCCTCGTCCCCCTGCTCGCTGCATACCTGCTGTGCCCGTTATATATTCACGTGATGAAGAGAAATAACTATACAGAAAAGAATTACCAGGGTAAAGAAGTCGTTACTTCAGGAGGGCTTATTTTATATGCGGCTCTGTTTTCGGGTGCCATTTCTGTTTTTGTTTACCAGAACTGGCTGCCCGGGGCCATCGCCATTTTCTACCTGGCCGGCGTTGTCCTGTTGGGGGCGGTAGACGATATCTGGGGGGATAAACAATGCAAGGGCTTCAGGGGACATCTTAAAAAACTGTGGGAAAGGAAAGGCGTTTCCACGGGGGTTTTAAAAGCGGCGGGCGGTTTTGTGCTGGGGTTGACTGTTGCCCTGCTTGAAGGCGTGGACGGCTGGGGGGAACTGCTGCTTAAAGGTATTTTCCTGGCCCTTATTTCAAACATGTTTAACTTTCTGGATACAAGACCCGCCAGGGCAGCAAAGGTTTTTTTACTTGTTTCATTCGTTTACTTGCTGCTGTACAGGGAGCAGGTGCTTATCGTTATCATTCCCATATGGAGCGCCCTGTACATGTACCTGTTTTGGGAGCTGCAGGCCCGTATCATGCTTGGTGATGCCGGTGCCTACCTGCTCGGGGCAATGCTGGGCTACCTGGGTATCCTGGTATTGGACCTGCCTCTTATCGCCGCTCTTGTCGTTGTTATGCTCTTCTTTCACTGGTATTGTGAGCGCTACTCCCTCAACAGCTTCATTGAAAGAAGGAGAATACTGTGCAGCCTGGACCGATTGGGCAGGAGAAACTGACATGTTGAGCATGGAAACCGCTATCGTCAAAAAAATATCCTGGTCCCGTCCCGGCCTGCAGTGCCTGGAAGTAAGCCTGGGAGACAAGATTGAAAGGGCTTTAAACTACCCCTCGCTGGCAGGGACGGCTTTGCCCGGCCACCGTGTGGCGCTGAATACGACTGCCGTCCGGCTGGGCCTGGGCAGCGGCGGCTATCACTTTGTCATCTATAACCATTCCAGGGACTGCCTGCTGCCCGGGTGTGAAGGGCATATTTTAAAGCTCCGCTACACGCCCCAGCAGCTAAAGGTGAAGACCTACGAGGAGATGCTCGGCAGCGGTAAAAGAGCTCTTTCCTTTGAAAAATATCCCGGTTTGCAGCGGGCACCGGTTATTTTGGGCGAGCTGCACAGCATGCTGGAACCGTTTATACGCGTGGTTAAACATCTTAACCCCTCCCGCAAGATAGCCTACATTATGACTGACAGTGCTTCACTCCCCCTGCAGCTTAGTGAAACTGTACACAGACTCAAGGAGGAAAAGCTGCTCGAAGGGGCCCTAAGCTGCGGCCATGCCTTCGGCGGAGACCTGGAAACAGTCAATATTTATACTGCTTTGATAGCGGCCAGGGAAAAATTAAAAGCGGAGGTTATAGTTGTAACCCCCGGACCGGGGGTGGTAGGCACCGCTACCCGCTATGGTTTCAGCAGTATCGAGCTCGGTGACAACATTGACAGGGTGCGCAAGATGAAAGGTACACCTGTCGTTATCCCGAGGCTGGGGTTTTTTGACGGCAGGCCCAGGCATTATGGTTTAAGCCACCATACATTGACTACACTGGGGGAAATAGCCGCTATGCCGGCCTATCTACCACTGCCCTCACTGGATAGAAAAAAGATGCTCCTTGTTTGGAAGCAAATGAAAGAAGCCCGTCTTTTGGAAAAACATAGGGTGGTTGTTATAAAAAGAAAAAATATTTTCAAGGGACTGCAGTGCTTTTGCCACCAGTTTCTGACTATGGGTCGCGGGGTAAAAGAGGAGCCCGCTTTCTTTTCAGCTGTCGCCTCGGCGGCGTATTTTACAGAAAAAATGCTGTGCCGGTCATATTATCCTTAACGGGGAGGGTTTTACCTGATCCTGGAGAAATATATAAAGTGAAGCCTGCAGAGAGCTGTCTTTGTAAATTATTTAACCGGGAGTGACAGTTTTGCATAAGAACCTGGAAGAGAAGACCTTCAAAACAGAATATTTTTACAGCGGCAGGATTGTTAAGGTAAGGGTTGACGATGTTATTTTACCTGACGGAGCAAAAGGGAAGCGTGAAATAGTGGAGCATCCCGGGGCAGTGGCAGTTGTGCCGGTCAATGATAAAAAGGAGGTAATCTTTGTCAAACAGTTCCGCAAAGCGGCTGAGAAAGTACTCCTGGAAATACCGGCGGGCATACTGGAACCAGGAGAAAGCCCTGAGGAATGTGCGCAGCGGGAGTTGAAAGAGGAAATAGGTTACCGGGGGCAGAGCCTGATTAAGCTGGCCTCATTTTATACTTCTCCCGGCTTTTCTAGCGAGAGACTGCACCTTTTTCTGGCACAGGGCCTTGTAAAAGATTCGCTCAAGCAGCCGGATGACGAATTTTTAAATATTGAGGTAATCCATCTCAAAGAGGTGATCGATAATATTGGTAACAACATGCTGGAAGACGGGAAGACAATAACCGGCATCGTGATGGCCTGCAGGCTACTGAAAGTCTAATAACATATTTACCCTTCAGGGTACATATTTATATTAAAAAGGACAACCTGAAGAGGTAAGCATGCTTGCTGGCTTTCAAAAAGAGATTCTCGAATATGTAAGGGAAAACATGGCCATATATATTTTTACGTCTTCCTTTTTTTTAACCGGGATAGCTGTTGGGGCATTGATGGTCAAATACCTGGAGGAAGGGCAGATAATAGAATTAAATTATGCCCTCACGTACCTTATCGATAGTTACAAAAGCGATACCTCCAGTTTGCTCAGGCCGGTTGAAGTGCTGGTTGTTTCATTGCGGAAAAACGTCCTTTTTTTGCTGATATCCTGGCTGCTCGGTTTAGTATGGATGGGAGCACCTTTTGTTCTGCTGCTTCTTGCCTGGAAAGGTTTTACGATTGGTTTTACGGTGGCATTTATTATATCGCTCTTTTCGTTAAAAGGAATGCTCTTCTGTATAGGTGCTGTTATGCCGCACAATTTTCTGCTTGTCCCGGCGTACATATTCGCTGCGGCCCTGTCAATGACGCATTCTGTTTTAAAATTTAAAAAACGTTTTTTCAAGAAAAATGTTAATACGCGCTGCTACTTCCGCCAGTACTGTCACCTGATGTTTTTCATGCTCGTCCTTGTACTCATAGGCGCGCTGGTCGAGGCTTATATTACCCCTGTATTTATTAAAATGGTTGTTTCTGTACTATAACATCTGTTTAACATATGTTTATTTTTGTTTTTTGAAAGGAATTTAGCTCCCGGCGTGGAATATCTTATTTAAATTGCCCGAATTTGGATAGGGGAGAGCAGCCTGGATGGAGAAGGTCCTGAATGATTTTATCTATTATCTTTCTGTTGAAAAAGGACTTGCCACCAACACACTGGAATCTTACCAGAGAGATTTAAAGAAATTCTTATCTTTTTTGCAGAAAAACGGCATTCTGGATATTAGCGAGGTATCCCGAAAACATATTACCGATTTTTTAATGGAAGAAAGAGAAAAGGGTCTTGTTGCTTCAACTGTTACAAGGAACCTCGCTTCCATCAGGTCCTTTTTTAATTTCCTGCAAAAAGAACGCTTTATTGCCGAAAACCCCACTGTAGAACTGGAATCGCCAAAATCAGAAAAAAAACTGCCCCGCGTTATTTCTTTCAGTGATATTGAAATTTTGCTCGAACAACCGCCGGTGGGAGATGTTATCGGCATCAGGGACAAGGCCATGCTGGAGCTGCTCTATGCCACCGGAATAAGGGTGTCGGAGCTTGTCTCCTTGAACATAAACAATATCAATGCCAAAACAGGGTTTTTAAGGTGCGATGGTAAAGGCAACAAAGAAAGAATGATCCCGCTGGGTTCCTTGGCCATAAGAAGCGTCCAGGAATACCTCAAAAATGGCAGGCAAAAGCTAATCAAGCAAAAAGACGAAAAAGCTCTTTTTATAAACCAGCACGGTAAAAGGCTTACCCGCCAGGGATTCTGGAAGATTTTAAAAAAATATGCTATAAAAGCGGGCATCAGCGCGGAGATTACCCCCCATACTCTGCGCCATTCTTTTGCAACCCACCTGCTCGAAAATGGTGCGGATCTGCGCTCTGTGCAGGAAATGCTCGGCCATGCTGATATCTCGACAACGCAGGTATATACGCAGGTTACCAGGAAAAAAATCAGGGAAATATACAATCAGACACATCCTCGGGCATAAAAGGGGGAAAATATATTAAAATCAACAGGGTTTTTATTATTGTCCTCGATGGCGCCGGAGTAGGTTCCACCCCAGACGCCGGTGAGCCGGATCGCGGAAGCAATACCCTGGGCCACATTGCTCTTAAAAGGGAAAAGCTTTCTATCCCCAACCTTGACGCCCTCGGCCTGGGCAGGATCGTTTCCATCGGCAGTACCCAAAAAATGCAATTCCCGGCTGCAGCTTATGGTAAAATGGCGCCGCTTTCTCCCGGTAAAGATACAACCACAGGGCACTGGGAGCTGGCGGGCCTGGTTCTTAAGGAGCCCTTTCCGCTTTACCCGGAAGGATTTCCCGGAGAAGTAATCAATGCCTTTGAAAATGCCATCGGGAGAAAGGTGCTCGGGAACATCGCCGCATCCGGCACCGAAATAATCGAAGAACTCGGGGGAAAGCACATCCAAACCGGTTTCCCGATAGTTTATACTTCTGCAGACAGTGTATTCCAGGTGGCCGCGCATGAAGACATTGTCCCGGTGCAGCTTCTGTACCAGTGGTGTCGGACAGCGCGCCGGGAAATACTTACAGGCAAGCATGCCGTCGGCAGGGTCATCGCCCGTCCTTTCAAGGGAGTCCCCGGTTCTTTTTGGAGAACGGCTGGACGGGTCGATTATTCTCTCGAGCCTCCCGCTCCAGTATTGACTGACCTGGTCAAGGAAAAAGGGCTTGCCGTTTGGGTGGTCGGAAAGGTAAAAGATATATTTGCCGGAAGGGGGGTTACCCGCCACCTTCCGGCTGCAGGCAACCGGGCCATAATGGAAGCTGTTGAAGAATCGGTTCGAAGCAGCTTTAGCGGCATTATGTGGGCTACGCTGGTCGACCTGGATATGCTTTACGGCCACCGCAATAATGTTGAAGGATTTGCACAGGCACTGGAGGAATTTGATGTTTTTTTGGGTACCCTGGTGCCAAAATTGGGCCCCGATGATATACTGGTTTTAACTGCTGATCACGGTTGTGACCCCACCCTGGAAGGGACAGATCATACCAGGGAATATGTGCCCCTGCTTATGTATGGAAAGAAAGTAACCGCTGTTAATATCGGTACCAGGAGGAGCTTTGCCGATATGGGTGCCACGGTGACACGGGTTTTGGGATGCGCTCCTACGAGGGATGGTAACAGTTTTGCCGCGGATTTGTTTAAAGAAGGAGTTGAGCGCAAATGAGAGCACTGGATCTTATCATAAAAAAAAGAGACGGCGAAAGCCTTTCACCGGAAGAAATAAACTACCTCATCAACAGCTACAACCGTGGTTTAATACCGGATTACCAGATGGCTGCTCTTTTGATGGCTGTTTATTTTCAGGGTCTCAATGCCAGTGAAACCAATGCCTTAACAGCAGCCCTGGCGGAATCGGGGGAAGTTTTAGATTTTACCTCCCTGGAAAAAATTGTTTCAGACAAGCACAGCAGCGGGGGGGTGGGCGATAAAATTACCCTGGTCATGGCGCCGCTGGTAGCGGCGGCGGGAGTGCCTGTAGCCAAGATTTCGGGCAGGGGCCTCGGCTTTACCGGGGGGACGATCGATAAATTGGAAAGTATCCCCGGGTTCAGCGCCGAATTGTCTGTAGAGCAGTTCATGGCCCTGGTGAAAGAAAACGATATTGCCATAATGGCCCAGACGGAAAGGCTCACCCCGGCAGACGGAAAGCTCTATACTTTAAGAGATGTCACCGGAACGGTGGAAAACATTTCCCTGATAGCGGCATCGATAATGTGCAAAAAGATAGCTGCCGGAGCGAATGCCATACTGCTGGACGTAAAAACGGGGCGGGGGGCCTTTATGCAGAGCAAGGAGGACGCCCTGAACCTGGCTGAAATAATGGTTCGTATCGGGAAAGATATGGGAAGGCGCATAGTATCGGTTGTGACGGACATGAACCAGCCGCTTGGGTATGCCGTCGGCAATGCCCTTGAAATAAAAGAGGCGGTAGAGACATTAAGTGGAGAAGGCCCTGCCGACGTGGAAAGGCTTTCCATTATACTGGGAGGCTACATGCTGGCCCTTGCCGGCAAGGTCAGGAACGCGGAAGAAGGACAGGAAGAGCTGCTCAAGCTGCTTAAAAAAGGTGTGGGCCTGCAGAAATTTAAGCAGATGGTTGCTTCTCAGGGTGGGAACATCGACTACCTGGAAGATCCCTCCCTGTTTCCACGTGCTAAATTCCTGGTAGAGGTCCATGCGCCCCGGGAGGGCTATCTTCGGGAAATAGATGCCATGAGGTTTGGGAAGGTGGCCGTTTTACTGGGTGGAGGAAGGTATTACAAGGGGGATGAGATCGATCCCTCTGTAGGGGTGGTATTAAAACACAAGGTTGGGGACAAGGTCAAACAGGGCGATACGCTGGCCTGCATACACGGGAACGACGAAAAAATTGTGGGTGTTGCCCATAAAGATTTGGTACACGCTTTTACAGTTGGAGATGAACAGGTGGAGCCCTCTCCCCTGGTCTATGGAGTTGTGCCTCCCTTCCCCTGCTAATAGCTGATAATTTAGACAATCATAACTATATAATATATAATATGGAAATGCTGCTGCGGGGCTGCCCGGGGTCAATTTGGGACGGCCCCGCACTTGTATGAAATGGTGCCGGCATAAGTGGCGGTGCGGCCGGGAATAATAGCAGCAGGAGGGATGGAGATGTTAAAACGGTTCCCCAAAATAGCAGCATTGTTTCTTATCGCCGCAGTTATGCTGGCACTGTTGTTTTCTCCTTCAGTAAGCGAGGCATTCGAGTTGGAGCTGGCCTCCAGGGCTGCTCTTTTGATGGAGTTTCACAGCGGGGAAATAGTATACGCTGTCAACGAACATGAACACCTTTACCCGGCAAGCCTGACTAAAATAATGACCCTGCTGCTGGCCCTGGAAGCGATTAGCGAGGGTGACATTTCCTTGACCGATGAAGTTCCTGTAACCGAAAGGGCTGCTTCCATGGGCGGGTCCCAGCTTTTTTTAAGTGCCGGTGATGTGGTCGATATGGAATCTCTCCTGGTCGGCATAGCGGTAGGATCTGGAAATGATGCCGCCGTGGCGGTAGCGGAATACATTGCCGGTGGTGAAGAGGCTTTCGTGGAGCGGATGAACAAGCGTGCAGAAGAGCTCGGCATGAAAAATACAAATTTCACCAATTCCACCGGCCTGCATGACGACAGGCACTATTCCACTGCTTACGATGTTGCCCTGATGGGAAGAGAACTGCTCACTTACCCCCTTTTTACACGCTGGAGTATAATTTGGATGGACGAAAATTTCCTGGAAGGTAAGATTAAGAGCGGAAAGGTATATCTCAGCAATACGAACCGCCTGGTTCGCTATTACAGCGGCTGTAACGGGATTAAGACCGGCTTTACCAGGGAGTCGGGCCACAGCATTGCCGCTTCTGCTGTCAGAAATGGAAACAGTTTTATAGCGGTGGTGCTCAACGCCCCGACGAGCGATATTCGATACGAGGAAGCCAAAAGCCTTCTTAATTACGGCTTTGCCAACTACTACAGTATTACGATAAAGGATAATAAAGAAAATGTAGCCCGGCTTCCCGTGGAGAAGGGCACTGTCAGTGAAATGGATGTTGTCACCGCGGAAGGCCTCTCTTTGCTGGTAAAAAAGGGGCATGAGCTGCATTACAGGACGGAAATAGAGCTGCCCAAAAAACTGCACCCCCCTCTTTCAAAAGGAGATGTGGTTGGGGAGATTAAGGTACTGGAAGGGGATAGAGTGCTTAAAAGAGCCCCCCTGGAGGTCACCCAGCACGCTGAAAGAGCATCTTTTTTCGGTCTTTTCAGCAGTTACCTGGATATGTGGCTCCGTTTTGGCCGCTAGACTCAAAAAAGTTTTTAAAAAGCCCTGAAAGGGCTTTTTTTATTGCAGGAAATTTATGATAGGCGCAGAATTATTTTCCAATGAGGTGCCTGTTCAAGGGAGGTAGCTTTAAATGCGCGTTCAGGTGGTTAGAAAAAAAAACAGCCTAATAGCCCGCTTAAAAGGTGAGCTGGATCATCATACAGCGGCATTATTTCGTGAAGCCGTTGACAGGGAACTGAAAAAAGAGAGCGTTCAAAATCTTGTTTTGAATTTGCAAAACTTAACTTTCATGGACAGCTCCGGTATAGGAGCTATCCTGGGCCGCTACAATCGGGTCAAGGAAAAAGGGGGCAGGGTTGTTATTTGCGGCTGCAGCAAACATGTAAAAAAGCTGCTGCAACTGGGAGGACTGCTGAAGATAATACCTGTTTACAGTGACGAGTCCAGTGCCGTTGCCGAAATTATGTCTAAATCATGATCACTATTTAACGGGCAGGAGGTGTAAGCCGGGTTGCAGGCTGCTGCCAGCTGCTGCAGGCCGGCATGTTGATGAATTACATGGTTCTTGAAATACCGGCCAGGTCTGAAAACGAGAGTTTTGCAAGGGTTACCGTCGCTGCTTTTGCCGCACGTCTTGATCCGACGCTGGAGGAGCTGAATGAATTAAAAACCGCCGTATCGGAAGCGGTTACAAACTGCATTTTGCACGCTTACCACAGTGACGGTGAAGGGGTTGTAAGGATAAGGGCGGTTGTGGAAGATAAAAAAATGGTAGTAGAGATACACGACGAGGGAAAAGGTATAGAAGACATTGCCAGGGCGCGCGAGCCGCTTTATACGGACAAACCGGAACTGGAGAGGTCAGGGATGGGCTTTACCATTATGGAGAACTTTATGGATGAAGTTTCGGTCCACTCATCGCCGGGCCGGGGAACGGTAATTAAAATGTCCAAGTTGTTTTCCGGGACGGTTAATAAAAACAGTCATTAAGGAGCTGGCCGGGCATGGAGAGGATTGACGAAAAGGAACTGAAAAAGCTTTACCAAAAAAACTACCGCGGAGACCCGGAGGCGAGGAACAGGCTGGTTTCGATAAACCTGCCCCTTGTTTACGCGCTTGCGAGGAGGTTTCCTGCTGACAGAACCGAATTTGACGACATAGTACAGGAGGGCTGTATCGGTTTAATAAAGGCCCTCCATAAATATGACCCCTGGAAAGGAACAAAATTTTCTACATATGCAGTGCCCTATATACTGGGAGAAATACGCGCTTTCCTGCGCCATAACGGCCACCTTCTTAAAGTTTCCCGGTCCGATTATGAACATTACAGGCAGCTGCTGAGAAATATAAAAGAACTGGAACAAAAACTGGGGCGGAGCCCCCGCGTTGAGGAGATTGCCGAAAGCTCCGGCTTATCAAAAGAGGAAATAGTCTCCCTGTTGGAATTACAGCATGCCGTCCTTTCGACGCCGGAAAATGCTGCTGGTTCTTTTTCGGAGCAGGCTGATACGCCTTTTTTATTAAAGCAGAGCATAAACAGCCTTCCCCCGCGTGAAAGGCAGATTGTTATTTTGAGATATTTTTTGGCAAAAAGCCAGCAGGAGGCTGCGCGGGTATTAAATATTTCCCAGGCACACGTATCGCGCCTGGAAAGAGCGCTCTTAAAAAAGCTAAAAGAACAGCTTTAAAAAAAGGCGGGCCTGTAAAGGCCCTTTTTTTATGATAATATTTTTTTTCGGTGAGATAATATTAAAAGCAGTTAGACCGGGAGGAAAGTTGTGTTCATTAAAGATACACGCTATTTCTTATTGTTTACAATGGTCGTTATAGCACTGGTGTCAATTTTTGTTTTTTTGCTTTCGCAATCGCTTGTGCCAAGAGAGGAACAGGCACCACGCCGTTCCAGGGCGGTTGTGTTGGAAATGGAACTGCAGACAGAAACGGAAAGGAGGGACTGAAATGACCGTAGCCAAAGTGATCGAGCTCATTGGCGAGTCCAACGTCGGTTTTGAGGAAGCGATAAAGGATGCCGTAGTGAAGGCTTCCCAAACGGTAGACGGTATCAAGGCTGTCGAAGTTATCAACCTGACCGCCAACGTGGAAAACGGTGAGATAGTGGATTATAAGGCCAACGTCAAGCTTGCCTTCGGTGTTCAAGGCCGCTAGTCATCAACTTTTCAGGTGGTGTGTTAATTGATCTACAGCAGCCCGGATAAAGGCGCTCATTTCCTGGTAGACCGAAGATGGGTAAGCGAGTGGACCGGCTTCAAACATCCCCGGCCTCCCGTTTTTAAAAATGCTGTCAGCGCCTTCTTGTTTGGAGGCCTGGTCTGCCTGCTGGGGCAGCTGGTCCTCGAGCTGTTTCTTTCCCTCGGGATGCCGCAGCAGCAGGCCGGAAACCCCACCGTGGCAATATTTATTTTTGCCGCCGCTTTACTGACAGGGCTGGGGGTTTTTGATAGCATTGCACAGGTGGCGGGGGCCGGGGTTGCCATACCGGTAACCGGGTTTGCCAATTCCGTTACCGCCATGGCCATTGAATTCAGGAGAGAAGGACTGGTGCAGGGGACCGCTTCAAAAATGTTTGCCCTGGCCGGGCCAGTGATCGTTTTTGGGGTGGTGACGGCGTTTGTGATAGGGATTATCTCGGCTATATTGTAAAGTAGGAGCTAAATAATTGCAGAAGCTGGCAACCACGAAAAGAGCAGGCAGACAGAGCGTCATAATGGATAAAGGCACGGCCCTGCTTTACCCGGCAACAGTCGCCGGTCCCAAGGAGAGCCTGGGGCCCCTGTCCACCTTTTTTGACCGTCACTGCAAGGACAATATCATGAACGAAAAGAGCTTTGAAAAGGCCGAATGCCATATGATGGAGGAGGCATGTCACCTCTCCTTGAGCAAGGCCGGCCTTACACCGGAAGAGGTCGATTATTTTATTGCCGGCGATCTTTTAAACCAGATTATATCGGCTTCTTACTGCTCGCGCAGGCTGTCAATACCTTATTACGGGATATATGGGGCTTGCTCCACGCTGACCGAAAGCATGGCCCTGGGTTCAAAGATGATCGAAGGGGGATTCGCGCGACATATACTGGTGGCCACTTCAAGTCATAACTGCAGCGCAGAAAGACAGTACCGTTACCCGACTGAATACGGCCATCAAAATCCGGGGTATTCCCAGTGGACGGTTACCGGTGCCGGGGCACTGCTACTGGGAGCTGCCGGTGATGGCCCGCGCGTTGAGTCCATCACAACGGGGAAGGTCGTCGATGCCGAGATAAAGGATCCCTTTGCCCTGGGGACGGCCATGGCTCCTGCCGCCGCCGATACCATCTACAATCATTTTGTTGACCTGGAAAGGGATCCTTCGTATTACAATCTAATTGTTACCGGGGACCTCGGTGCTATGGGCAAAAAGTTAAATGAAGATATCCTTGCCCGCAACGGCTTTAATATTGCACCACTTTATACTGACTGCGGGGTAATGATTTACTACCCGCACCAGAAAGTAAACGCCGGTGGAAGCGGCTGTGCCTGTTCGGCGCTGGTTTTTTTGGGTTATTTTTATAAAAAGATGCTTGACAGGGAGCTGCGCAGGGTTCTTCTCGTTGCCACCGGTGCCCTGCACAGCCCCACCTCTGTAATGCAGGGAGAAAGCATACCCGCTGTCGCCCATGCCGTATCCCTGGAGATCTAATCAGGTGGTGTTGTTTATTGGGCAACATTTTTACTGCATTCCTGGTCGGCGGCCTCATTTGCGTCCTGGGCCAGTTGCTTTTTGACCTGACACCGTTAACCCCTGGACATATATTATCCGCTTTTACCGTTGGAGGGGGCGTTTTAGGGGCATTTGGCGTTTACGACGGCCTGATAGAGTTCGCCGGTGCCGGTGCTCTTCTGCCCATATCCAGCTTTGGCAATGCGCTGGTAAAAGGGGCCATGTCTGAAGCGGCACGCACCGGAATATTAGGTGTGCTTACGGGCATGTTTGAGCTGACATCCACCGGGATTACGGCCGCCATAATCTTTGGATTTTTTATGGCCCTTATTTTCAAACCGAGAGGCTAAAGACCGGGAGCTAAAAAAATAACACAGGATAGGGGTTTAATATTGCCGCACCAAAAAAAACCGAATCCAGGGTGAACGGAAGGCCGTTGTCGTCGATATCGCTCATATATATAAAAGATATTGTCAATCCTTATACCCTGGAGCGGGTAAGAAGCAGGCTGCAAAAAATTGACGTTGACGGGCTGCCCATGGCCGAGAAATCAGTGGAGGAGCTTATTACTCCCAGCTTCTGGAATCCTTTCCCGGAAGTGCGCTACACTGAAAGTCCGGACGTGGCAGCAGTGCACATCCTGGAGGGACATGTTTGTATAGTGGTGGACACCTCCCCCTCCTTTATAATCGCCCCGGTCACTTTTTTCCACCATGTCCAGCATGCCGAAGAGTTCAGGCACAACCCCATCGTCGGTGTCTATATACGCTGGGTACGCTTGCTGGGGATCTTAAACTCTGTCTTGCTGGTCCCTATCTGGCTGCTGGTAGCCCAAAACCCGGCTGTGCTGCCGGAATGGCTGGCCTTTATAGGACCCCAGGAGCCGTCAAACGCACCCCTGTTTATACAATTCCTCTTTGCCAATATCGGCCTGGATTTAAGGATACCGGCCTGCTTTTTTAAAGACAATGGATTCTGACACGGCACCGCCAGGGGAAAAGTAAAAAAAAGATGGGGATGCAAAAAAATTACGATCAAACTAGCAGAAAGCCCACGACTTAAGTTGTGGGAGTATGTCAAAGTTTGTTTTAAGCGCTGTTACTATATGGTATAATCGAGTGTAGTATTGGAATATATAATAAGATTATTCTGAAGGATTGCACAATAATGTCCGCTATCGGTAGTAACAATATTTTTAAAGCACTTTCCCGGGAAATGCAGGCTCTCGTTTATCATGTCGGCTACTGGGCCCATAAACGTTCATTCAGGGTTTACGCTGTAGGAGGCTTTGTGCGCGATCTGCTCCTGGGAGCGGAAAACCGCGATATTGACATGGTAGTGGACGGCTCTGCAATTGAATTTGCTCAGAGCCTGGTGCAAATTATGCCGGGCCGGTTGAAGAGCTACGAGAAGTTCGGCACTGCGACCCTCCTGTTGCCAAAGGGAATTATCTTTGATATGGTTACGGCCAGGAGGGAATTTTATGCATACCCGGGAGCACTTCCCGATATAGAAAAGTCAACCCTGCGGAATGACCTTTACAGGAGGGATTTTACCATAAACACAATGGCCTGTGACCTCAACCCCGAAAAGTTCGGCCGGCTGTATGACTACTTCGGCGGGAAAAGTGACCTTGAAGAAGGTTTGATAAGGGTGCTGTACAGGCTGAGCTTTGTGGATGATCCCCTGCGCATTATCCGTGCCCTCCGCTTTGAGCAAAGGTTTAACTTTTCTTTAGAAAATGAAACCTTACAGCTGCTCAGCTCGGCAGTGTCATGCCGGCTGCTGGAAAAAGTAAGCAAAGAGAGGTTATATAACGAAGTCAGGTTTATTTTCAAAGAACCTTCCCCGTTAAATATCCTTCTGCGCATCAAAGAAATGGGCTTTTTTAACATGCTCTTTCCCAGGGTTGAGCTTGACCGGGAACTTGAAGAGAGGCTTGCAAAATTGCAGCGGGTTGTGGAAGAGCATTCCCAAAAGAGTTTACTGACGGGGAAAAATCTCTTCCTGCTTTACCTGGCTGCAATTATATACGGGCTTTCCTGGCACGATGTCAAATATCTTTCCTACCGCTTTCGCTTGAAAAAAAAAGAGCGGCTGGCGCTGGTAGCCCTGCTGGAAAGAGTTCCTTTGGCACTGGAGCGGATCAAGGCCAAAGAGATAAGCCCTTCGCGTATCTATCACCTCTTTAAAGGAATGCCGGAAGAGGGAATGCTGTTAATGCTGGCCCTCAGCTCTGACCGGGTGGTGGAAGAACGGGTCGGCTACTATTATGAAAAACTGAGGACCATGGGCCCTTCGCTGAGCGGCAAAAACCTCCTCGATATGGGAATGAAACCGGGCCCCGAAATAAAGCAGGTCCTGGAAACACTCCATGAGGCTGTTCTTGATGGAAAAGTGAAGGGAGAAGAGGAAGAATATCAATATGTCAGGGGACTGCTCCAGGACAAGAAGTTACTGGATACTGAAAGGGAAGGAGAATAGCAATGGCATTCTTTGGTGATGTAACTGACCTGTTGTTCCGCATACCAGCCCTGCTGATTGCCATTACTTTCCACGAGTATGCCCATGCGCGGATGGCTTATGCCTGGGGCGACTCTACGGCCAGGCATGAGGGGCGCATGACGCTTAACCCCATCTCACACCTGGACCCTCTCGGAGCGCTGATGGTGATGCTGGTCGGTTTCGGCTGGGCCCGGCCGGTACCGGTGAATCCGTATAACTTCACTGACCGCCGCCGGGGGATGCTGTGGGTGGCTGTAGCCGGGCCGGGGGCAAATTTACTGCTGGCCCTGGCGGCAACAATTATACTGGTTTTTTCTACCGGGGGGCTGCCTTTTTACCGTGCGGCAGCGCCGAGCATATTTGAAGGCACAATGATATGGATAATACTGATTAATATCTACCTGGCTATTTTTAACTTTGTGCCCCTGCCTCCACTGGACGGGTCCAAGGTGCTATATTCACTGCTGCCCTCCTCGTACGCATATCATTTAAGGTCCATTGAAGCTTACGCGCCTTTTATCCTGATACTACTGCTGATCACGCGCATCTTGCCGCGCCTCCTGCTCCCGATCGCTTCCGTAATTATCACTGTTTTTCACCTGGTGGCCATATACTTATTTACATTATTTTAGGTCTACAGCGAAACTTGCACTGAGCGTTGCCACGGGGACGGTTCGAGCGTCACCGTAGCGAAGCGGAGGTCCGAAGGGAAGACGATGGAACCGTCCCCTGTGGCTAGCGATGTAGCT
>PWRZ01000171.1 GCA_003563385.1 Syntrophomonadaceae bacterium | reverse complement strand
CACGGGAATAGACCCGCCGAGATCTGGTTTGATTCGTCCGGCCCGGTTAGCGTAGTTTCGGGAAGGGTCCTCGTCTTACCGCTTTACACGCACCCGCGTATTGGGTAAGACGAGGACATGCAAATAACGATTAGTAGTATAGGTCAAAGCCTGGGTTTTTAGCAAGCCAAATCGCGAGTCACTTTGAATATCGTCCGGATTGGCACCGCTGCACTGTGGCGGTGCGCGATTTGGTGCGCGAGTATGA
The DNA here is from genome assembly GCA_003563385.1 of Syntrophomonadaceae bacterium. Lineage (GTDB taxonomy): Bacteria > Bacillota > Dethiobacteria > DTU022 > UBA8154 > CSSED11-109. The sequence continues at coordinate 4,734 of PWRZ01000171.1, read as the reverse complement.
AGTCCAAATCCGGTCCTTGCTAGCCGATCGCCCTGAACTGCAGCCGTACTTGAAGCGTTGCCGTCATTGCGGGATTCTGTTTTTCACGCATCCACGCAACGCCTGTCGCGATGACTTGCGGTGCGGTTTTGGTTGTCGGGAGTCTCACCGGAAGTTGAGCAGCGCTGATCGTAGCGCATCCTATTACCGCGATAAGCCTGAAAAGAAGCGGCATCAGAATCGCAAACGCTATGCCGTCGGCACTGTCAAACCTGCTGTCGCAAGTTCGAATGCGCCTGTACCCGTCGCCACGGAGGGGCCTGTTGCCGTCACTTCGACATGCATCTTCCCTTTGCCTGTCGTGCTTTCCATTTGCGTGCTGGTCAGCCTGATCGAGGGTCGTCGCGTCGGGACAGATGAGATTGTGATGATGCTGCGAAAAAAATGGAGACAACACCGCATGGTCAAGTCGCAACGCGAGCCGTATAATGGTCGGCGAGTTAACGGAAGAGGTTCGTAGGAGACGGTAATGATGGAGGAAATCGAATTGTCGAGTCTGGATTTACGCTATGAGAGCTATCGGATGAAGGATCGTGCGCGTGAAGCGCGCCTGCTTGCCTCTATTTGCGAGCGTGGCATCCAGGAGCCCTTGGAAGGCGTGCCGGTCGATGCAGGTCATGTGCTGCTCAATGGGTTCAAGCGGTTGCGTTGCGCGCGGCGATTGGGTATGGGCACCGTGCCATACGTTGCGTTGTGCGAAGACGCCGCAATGGGGATCGTGGCCTTGCTTCGCGCTTCCAACGACCGCGCGCTGTCGATTATGGAGCAGGCCGGCTTTGTGGCTGAGCTCAAGGAGACGCATGGAATGAATGTGGCTCAGATTGCCGAGGTTCTCTCGCACAGCAAAGGCTGGGTCAGCATGCGGCTTGGCCTGCTGTCGGAAATGTCGCCATCCGTGCGCAAGAAGCTCTTCAGCGGTGCTTTTCCGGTGTATGCCTACATGTACGGCATCCGTCAGTTCATACGCATGAACGGAAGCGAATCGGTTGATCAGCTCGTTACGGCACTCAGCGGCAAGGGGTTGAGTGTGCGTGAAATCGAAATGTTGGCGCGAGGGTACTTTCACGGTTCCGAAGAACTGCGGGAGCAGATCCGCTCCGGCAACGTGGCGCTACCGCTGAAGCGCTTAAATCATTCGATGTCGCGCGACGAGCAATGCACGCCTTTGGAGCAGACTATGCTCAAGGATCTCGAGATGGCCCGCAAATACATGCAACGGGTCAGCGCCAAGAGCGCAGACATACGACTGGAAAGTGCGGTCTTCCGCGCCGAGGCGCAGCTGCTGCTTTCCGGTTTGCTCAGTCATGCGGATGTGTTTTTTCAAGGAGTGAGGCAACTTTATGATAGATGCGGACACTTGTAAAGCGGTTATGGCATTGAATGAAAAAGGCATGGGGCTGCGCGATATATCCCGGAACCTGCATCTGGGGCGCAATACGGTGCGGCGCATCATCCGTCGGCAGGGACGCCTTCCTGACCCGATCCGCGGTGTGAAGGTCTGGATAGATCCCGAACGGCTGCAAAAGCTCTATAATGAATGCGATGGGCGTGTTCAGCGGGTGCATGAAAAACTCGTGGAGGAACACGGAATCGAAGTGCCTTATCCGACACTGACCCGGCGGTTGCGCGAACTGGAGATCAGCACGCCGGCGAAGAGCCGCTGTGGCCAGGTACCCGACAAACCGGGCGCCGAAATGCAGCACGATACGACCGTATATAATACCATCTTGCTGGGCGGGAAGCCCGTGCGTCTGGTGGCCAGCATGCTGTACCTGCGCTACAGCAAACGGCGGTACCTGCGCTTCTACCGTTCCTTCAACCGTTTTAATATGAAATGCTTTCTGCATGAAGCTCTGAGCTTCTGGGGTTACGCCGCGCCCGAGTGCATCATAGACAACACGAATTTGGCGCGGCTGCGTGGAACGGGCGCCAATGCGGTTATCGTTCCGGAAATGGAGCGCTTCGGAGCGTCCCACGGCTTTCGATTCGTGTGCCACGAGATAGGGCATGCCAACCGCAAAGCCGGCGAGGAACGCAGCTTTCACACTGTGGTAACCAACTTCCTGTCTGGACGTACCTTCCTGGACCTGGAAAACATCAATGAGCAAGCTTTCCAATGGGCCACGGTGCGAATGGAGCATCGCCCGCAAAATAAAACCAAGCTGATTCCGGCCAAAGCCTTTGAACACGAATACGCTTATCTGGTCAAGCTGTCGGAACACCTGCCGGCGCCTTATCAGATCCATGAGCGCAGGACGGATCAATATGGATATGTCGCCTTTAATGCCAACTACTACTGGGTGCCGGGCGTGAAACGCGACACAATCAAGCTCCTGCAGTATGACCGGACGCTGAAGCTATACCGGGCGCGGGAGTGCCTTGCCGAATATCCCTTGCCGGCCGATGGGATCAAAAACACCAAATTTGCGCCACCCGGACAACCCCAGCCCCGCTACAACCCTTCCGACCGCCGCCGCCCGACTGAGGAAGAAGAGAAGCGCCTGCGGGCCATCCACGAGTCTGTAGGCCGCTACCTGGACTTAGCGCTCAAGCCCAAGGGCATTGAACGTCATCGGTTCCTGCGGCGGCTATTTGCGCTCAGTCGTCAAATCAGCGCCGCGGTATTCATTCGCACCGTCGAGCGCGCTCTGAACTACCGGATCGTCTCAATCGAGACGCTACAACGTATTGCGCTGTTGTACCTGGATGGTTGCGATCGTCCAATGCCTGATTTTGACATCGACCAAAACTACCGCACACGTGAAAGCTATCTGGAGGGCCGCCTGAGTGACACGCCCGACTTCACCCGCTACAACCAAATCCTGGAGGAACATAACGACGATGAATGACCAACGCGATGTAAAACTCAAATATCTGCGCATGGGCGGTCTGCTGGCCAATTGGGACCAAATTCTGGCAACGGCCGCCAAGGGACGCTTCTCCCATGCCCGGTTGCTCGACTACGTGATCGATCAGGAGTATGCGATCAAGCGCGAACATGCCCACCAGAATCGATTGAAGCGCGCCCATATCCCCGAAATGCTGCTGATGGAGACCTTCCCGTTCAATCGACAGCCAAAACTCAATCGCAAGCGCCTCCTCACGATCTATGATGCCTTCGACTACATGCCCAATGCCCAGAACATCATATGGATCGGACCCACCGGTTGCGGCAAAACCGGACTGGCCACCGCCTTTCTGATCGACGCAATCAACCGCGGATACACCGGACGGTTCGTCACCTTCGCCGAACTGACTGAGGCTCTGCGCGCAGCCGGCGCCGATTATTCCGAGGCCCGCGTAGTTAAACCCTATCTGGCATGTGACTGCCTGCTCATTGATGAACTCGGTTACATCGAAATCGATCCGCCCCAGATCGGTTTGTTCTTTTCACTCTTGCAGCGCCGCTACCGCAATCGTCCCACCCTGATCACCTCCAACCTCGGCTTCGATGACTGGCGTGCCTTTTTAAAGAACGACCACCTCGCCGCTGCCCTGATAGATCGACTGACATCCAACAGTTATGTTATCAACATGAACAAATGCCGCGGACTGCGACCCGATCCCGTGCCCATGCAATGAACAGGTCAGCCCGAGGAGAACAGCTAGAATCACTGCGCAATATCGAACCGCAACAGATCCTGCGCGCCGTCGGCGCCAAACCCGACCCGCATGACTCCGCCAAGTGGCGTACCGAACGCGGTGTACTCACAATCAACGGCGCGAAGTTCTTCAACTGGAATGAAAATGCCGGCGGGGGAGGCGCCATCGACCTGGCCATGCATCTGAAATCCATCCCTTTCAAACAGGCCGTCGAATGGCTCAAAGAACATTGCATAAACCAACCAACGACAATCTCATCTATAACGGCGCATGTCGGGCGAACGCTACGCCTGCCCCTGCCGTTGACGCCTCCGCTGCCTACAGTTCTGCGCTACCTTGAACAACAGCGCCGTCTGCCAAAACAGGCGCTGCTCGAACTGGCCGCATCCGGCGACCTGTATGCCGACCGAAAACTCAATGCCGTCTTCGTAATGCGAAACCGCGTCCGGGCGCCCGTAGGCGCGGAGTTGCGAGGAACAGGAACAATCCCATGGCGTGGCATGGCCGCAGGATCGAACAAAAATCACGGATGCTTCGCCATCGGTCCACGACGACCAAACGCCTTCGTCTTGTGCGAGTCCGCCATCGATGCCATCAGTTGCCACACTATCCGTCCGCAATGCCGATGCATCTCAACCGCGGGCGCAAGAGTAAATCCCTCGTGGCTGCCGCAAATCCTTGAATCGAACATCCCAGTCTACTGCGGCTTCGATAACGACCCCACCGGCAACGCCATGGCCGACGCCATGATCGAACAATATCCAGTCATCCAGCGACTCCGCCCAGCAAAGCACGACTGGAACGACGCGCTTACGGCCAATCCATAAGCGCTTGAGACAACGCTCCCAACCGCATCGCCTTCACTGTTGACGGCCCTACTCGGAAAAGATCCCCTACTCGGAAAGAAGAAATGCTGCCAGACATCTACTCAACGGATTGATCCATTTAAATGAGCACAGGTCGGTCCATTCTCGTGAGCGCTATAGGGCCTGACAGCGATCGGGTGCCCATTACTAGAAACGGGGCCTCCTATGTTGAGTTTCCATCCCATGACGGCTTAAATAAGTTTGATGTGAGGGACCGTAAATTCGT
>PWRZ01000106.1 GCA_003563385.1 Syntrophomonadaceae bacterium | reverse complement strand
TTCCGTATGCTTGTGAATCCCCTGGCTCCCCCTCCTCTTTACCGGTTAAGGCCTTTTATCCGCCAGGGTGGTTTCCGGGGCAATATTTTGGAGGAGCTTACAAAAATTTTAGCTAAACTTCTGCATCTCTTTTTTGACAATGAACTGCTGATTGCGGAAATAAATCCCCTTGTAATTCTTCCAGACCATCGTATGGTGGCTTTAGATGCCAAGGTAGAGGTAGATGATAACGCTCTTTTCCGTCAGGAATTCGAAAAGAAATTCTGGGAAGAGCGTGATCCCCTGGAGCAGAAAGCTCGCGATATTAATGTAACTTATATAAAACTAAATGGTTCTATTGGTGTTATAGGCAGCGGAGCGGGTCTGGCTATGACAACTATGGACATGCTAGAGGAAAAGGGATATCCTCCGGCAAATTTTTTAGAGACAGGTGGAGGCATTACGGAAGATCTGATGTACAATTCCCTGAAGCTTGTTTGTAAAAATAGCAAAGTGGTTGGTGTGGTTATCAACATTTACGGGGGAGTAAATCCCATTGAAAAAGGAGCGAAAGGTATTGTGCGTTTCGTGCGGGAGATGAAGTCTCCTCCTGCCATTGTGGTGAAAGCCCTGGGCAATAAGCAGGAAGAGTGCTGGGAAATCCTCAAAGAAGGCGGTGTTACCGTTGTCACTTCTGTGAAAACTGAAGACGCGGTGGAAACCATCATAGATTTGATAAACTCCGACAACGAAAAAACCAAAAAATTAAGCTTAAAGAGGTGATGTAGGTGAGCATCTTACTTGATAGCGAAACCAGAGCCGTTGTGCAAGGAATTACAGGTCGTATTGGAAGTACCCAGACCGGCTGGATGCTGGAATATGGAACCAGGCTCGTTGCTGGAGTAACTCCCGGCAGAGGCGGTGAGACAGTGCATGGCTTGCCTGTTTATGATGATGTTTACGAAACAGTGGAAAAACATGGAGCTAATGCTACTGTTCTTTTTGTTCCCGCTCCTTTTATAAGGAATGCTGTCCTGGAGGCTATAGATGCTGGCCTGAAGCTGGTGGTTGCTGTTCCTGAGCATGTTCCCCTCCATGATGTGCTGCAAATGAAAGATGCAGCCGAAAAAAATGGAATTTGGCTTTTGGGACCTAATACTCCAGGCATTATAAGCCCCGGCATTGGAAAGCTGGGGATTATGCCTGGAAATATGTTTTCTGAAGGAGAAATAGGCATAATCTCCCGCAGCGGCACTCTTTCCTACGAGATGGCCGGGCTTTTAAAGGAAGTTGGACTTGGTCAGAGTACCATGGTAGGCGTGGGAGGCGATCCTGTGGTAGGTTCGAGGATGGTTAAAATCTTGCAACAATTTGAGTCGGATCCCGGGACGGAGATGGTGATTATTGTGGGCGAAATCGGGGGAAGTTCGGAGGAGGAAGCGGCCGAATTTATTAAGGAAATGAAGAAACCGGTTATTGCTTATATTGCCGGGCGCACAGCCCCTTCAGGGCGCAGGATGGGCCATGCTGGAGCAATTATCAGTAAAAAAGGACAGGGGACGGTGGAAAGCAAGATAAACGCTTTTGAAAAAGCAGGTGCCATGGTTGCTTTAAAACCAAGTGACGTTACCCGCTTGATAAAGGAATGCTTGTAGAAGGGAGACACGAGAAAAATCTCGTCTTTATAAAAAAAGTGATTAGGAGGAAGAAATATGGCTTTGAAAACAAAGGAAGAGTATATTGAGTCTTTGCGCGAGATGAAGCCCACCGCCTACATGTTTGGCGAGAGGATCACCAATGTGGTGGACAACCCTAGATTGCGGGCGGGCATAGAGGCAACCGGAGCAACCTATGAAATTGCTCAGATGGAGGAAATCAGGGATCTGGTAGTTACCCGAAGCCCTCTAATCGATGAGCCGGTCAACCGTTTCACCTTACCCCCGTCTTCAATTGAGGACCTGGTAGCCAGGGTCAAACTGAACCGCAAACTGGGCGGGTGGGTTGGAACCTGCCATCAGCGCTGCACGGGGCTGGACTGCCTCTCCACCCTCTCTATAGTCACTTATGACATTGACCAGAAGTACGGGACCACTTACCAGAAAAACTTTCTCGAGTTTTTGAAGCACGTTCAGAAAAACGACCTTACCTGCAATGCAGGTGTCACCGATGTCAAGGGGGACCGCTCCAAAGGCCCCAACGCCCAGGAGGACAAGGACATGTATCTGCACGTGGTGGAGCGCCGCCAGGATGGTATTGTAGTAAGGGGCGCTAAGGCCCATCAGACCGGCTCTCTTTCCTCCCACGAGATTGTTGTATTGCCCACCCGTGCGCTCCGCCAGGGGGATGAAGATTACTCCGTCGCCTTCGCTGTGCCCGCTGACACTCCGGGCCTCATCCACGTGGTAGGGCGTTCCACCCTGGATAAGCGGGAATTGGAAGGCTGTGATATCGGTAATCTCCGTTATTCCAAGTACTGCCCCACACTCATCTTCAATGACGTGTTCGTGCCCTGGGAGAGGGTATTCATGTGCGGTGAGACTGAATTTGCTGCCGAGATGGTCCTGCGCTTCTCCTCTTTCCACCGCCAGAGCCACGGGGGTTGTAAAGCCGGAAAAATCGACTGTATGGTGGGGACGGCCCTGACCATGATGGATTATAATGGCACTGCCAAAGCCAGCCACTTAAAACAGAAGGTGATTGATATGGTCCACCGGGCCGAGACCTTTTACGGGTGCTGTTTGGCTTCTTCCTATGAAGGAAAGCAGGAGGCTTCCGGGACCTATTTCATTGACACCGTACTCGCCAACGCCTCCAAAATTCATGAAGGCAAGGAAATGGCCGAGGCTACCCGCATGATGGTAGATATATGCGGAGGCTATGTGGCAGACCTGCCCTCGGATCGGGATTTCGAAAACCCCGAAATCGGAGATCTGGTCAAGAAATACATGAAGGGGGCTGATGGGTATCAGGTGGAAAACCGCATCAAACTTTTCCGTCTGGCCGAGAAGCTTGCTTTAGAAAGCGCTGATACCGTCTCAGACATCCATGGCGGTGGTTCACCCGAGGCACACCGGGTTACTATTTTTAGGGAGGTCAACCTGGATGAAAAGAAGGAGAACGCCAAGCGCCTGGCCGGCATAACGGATAACAACCCCAAGGAGTGAGTGGGCAGGTTTTTCTTATACTATCCCGAAAACAATCTTTTGCTGCTTCGGCTTCGCTCCGATTCCCTCGCGAGAGGTTTTGGCGGCTCAACTGCAGTCAAAATATTGTCATCCCAATGATGGTGCAGCCCCGGCAGCTTTGATCGTCTTCTTTGAAATGCGCGGCTCATGCAGGTTACAGAATGAGCCGCGCATCATCATCAAGGCTGATCAGTGCAGGGTTCAGGGAGCTTAATATTATGTTTACTGCATAAAGCAGTCAATTCCTCCCATACTTTTCTGTGGACGGGAACTCCATCTTTCATGTTTTGCTCCCACTGTGAAAACTCTTTTTCGCCAGCAATATAGATTTTATCACATCCATCAGCAAGAGGCGCGGTCTTCAATTCTTCAATAAACTGGTTCATCCGCTCTTTAAATTCTGACATATCCATAAACGCTTCCACCTGGAGAGCAGCAACAAAGTGGCCAACTCCGCACGGCTCAGGGCTAACTCTTGCGTTTAAAACACCTGCCAGGAAAGATGAACCTGTTAGCACTCCCGAGAGGATATCAATGGCAGCAGACAAACCATATCCTTTATAGCCGGCAGTTTCTTCGGGCCCGCCCAGGGGGAAGAGCCCTCCGCCTTCGAAGATTTGAGCGGGGTCTGACGTTGCCCTGCCCCGGCTGTCTGCACCCCACTCGGGGGGAACTTTAATCCCTTTGCGTCGGGAAACCTCTATCTTGCCAATTGGTACTACGCTGGTCGCCATGTCAAGCACAAAAGGCTGCGCTTTCCCGGCCGGCACTGCTATGCTGAAAGGGTTTGTCCCCAGAAGGCGTTTTTTAGAAAATGTGGGTAGGGCCAGGGGTTGAGAGTTGGAGATGCAGATACCGATCATTCCCTCCTGCAGGGCCATCATAGAGTAATATCCGGCAATACCAAAATGATTGCTGTTTTTGATACCCCCCAGGCCAATACCAAATTCCCGGGCCAGGTCTATGCATTTTCTCATGGCTGCATGGCAGGCAACATGTCCAAGACCGTTTTCACCATCCATGTTAAAAGTGGCTCCAAAGTTCCTGGTGATATGTGGGCTGGATTGGGGGTTCATATAACCTTGCTGCAATCTTGAGATGTAATAAGGAAAAAGGCGACCAATCCCGTGGGATTCCACCCCTCTCAGATCGGCGGTAACAAGCACATCGCTTACGATATGGGCATGGGAAGGAGGGACATTATATTCCTCTAAGAGTTCTGCGGCAATCTTCTTTAACGCAGGGGCCGGTACTTTTACGTAGTCTTTCGCTTCCTTTACCATTTTAGTATCCTCCTCTGTAATGATTTAAACCAGAAGTCTGGTGTGTTGAAAAATTATCCTTTTCTCGCTGCAATTCTTTTTCTAATTTTGCTACAAATATTATAACAAAAGTAGGCACTATTTTGTATAAAATAAGACCAACAAAACCTTATTCGGGCTTTCGATATTGTATTTGGTCATATTTAGGTTGTTGAAGACGGGTTATCCATTTCTGGGCTTGCTTTTCACAACATAAAACTAACGGGAGTGATTGACCCCCGTTAGTTATCCACAACATGGTTTCTTTTCAAGCATATCAGTTGATCCCTGGTCGGAGCGGCGGGATTTGAACCCGCGACCTCTAGGTCTTGAACCGAGCGCGCTCCCGAACTGCTACTTTTTACTACCCAAAAGATCCTATTTTTTGTATATTTGACCTCGAGAATCAATTTTATAGATAATTAACTCTAATTTTTCAATATTTTGTTCAAAGATAATCCTCCATTTACCGGCTCGGCATCTTTTAATATTGCTATATCCTTTGAGGGATTTAATATCACCTTGTGGTGGGATTGTTCGGAGTTTCTCAATCGTGTCTTGTATTC
>PWRZ01000120.1 GCA_003563385.1 Syntrophomonadaceae bacterium | reverse complement strand
ACTTCGGCCTCCACCGCCGCCGTGCGCACCTGGTTGTAGCGCTCGATGGTGTGCGGGCTGATGTCTTCCCGGAAATCGGTGATCTCTTTCAGCGGCACGCGGTGCCCCAGGGGAGAAAAGAGGGTTATCTCCCTGATGTCTTCGAGGGTGGAAGAGCCTCCCCCGTACTGCACGCGCACGTCGTACTCTTCACCGGCTTCACGGTAGTGGGTGGCCACCACCCCATCCAGGGAGACGCGCAGCGCCTCGGCCACCTGGCCGAAAGCGAGGCCGTGGTCGGCAGCCCTTTCCCTGTCCACGTAGGCGTTAACCTCGGGGGTCTGCTCTTCAAAGGTGGTGCTGATTTCCCTGGTGCCGGGGACATTTTCAACGACGGCGGCGATTTCCTCTATAAGCCTCTCCAGCTCCTGCAGGTCATCGCCGCGCACGGCCACGCGCAGGGGCGCCTGGGCCATGGCACCGCCGCCTGCTTCCTGCGGGGCGGCTACGGAAAACTCGGCCCCCGCTATGCGGGCCAGCTGGCGGCGCATCTGCTCCGCTATTTCGGCATCGGAGCGGCGGCGCTCGGCGAGATCCGCCAGCATCACTTCCATGGAGGCCACGTGGCTCTGGCCGCCGATACCCATGGCCATGGCCCCCCTGCTGCCGGCTATAACGCTGATATTTTCAACCTCCGCTATCTGCGCCAGGACTTCCTGCGCCCGGGAGGCTAGCGCTTCGGTCTCTTCCAGGGTCGCCCCCCGCGGAAGAGTTATATCTACCCGCAGGTGCCCCTGGTCCATGGGGGGTAGAAACTCGGCCCCGATGAAGGGCATAAGGACAAAGGCAAGCGCAAAACAGCCCAGGAAAATGGCGATTACTGTGCCCCGGCGCCGCAGGGACCACGGCAGCACCCGGCGGTAAAACCGTTCCACCCCCTGGTAATAGCCGTGGAAATGACTGCTCAGGCGACCCAAGAAGCCCGGCCGGGATGCATTTTCGCCCCCCCCGCGGGCGGTCCCCAGCAGCAGCCGCGAGGAAAGCAGGGGCGTAACCGTCAAGGCCACCAGCAGGGCGGCAAAGAGGGAGAAGCTGACCGCCATGGCCATCGATTTAAAGATCTCGGAGGTAAAGCCGGTAACAAAGACGATGGGCAAGAATACGACTACCGTGGTGAGGGTAGCGGCGGTAATAGCCCCGGCCACCTGGCTGGTGCCGCTTACGGCGGCTTCCATGGTGGGGGGGCCTTCCTCCCTGATGCGAAAAATATTTTCCAGCACCACGATGGAGCTGTCCACCATGATACCAATCCCCAGGGCCAGGCCTCCCAGGGAGATGACATTAAGGGTCACCCCCGTAAAGTACATCAGCACAAAAGCGGCGACGAGGGAAAGGGGGATGGCCAGCACTATGACAAGGGCGTTGCGGAGGCTGCGCATGAACAGCAGCAGCACTATCATGGCCAGGAGGGCCCCGATAGCCCCTATTTCAACGACGTTCCAGATCGACTCCATGATGAAGTCGGCCTAGTCCATGACCTTGTCTACCTGCACCCCGGCGGGCAGAACGTCCTCCAGCTCGGCGATGGCGCTCCAGACGCTCTGGGAGACGCGCACGGTATTGGCATCGGCCTGCTTGTAGAGATCTATCCCCACGCTGGTCTCGCCGTTGAAGGTGCTGATGGTGTCCGGGTCGCGCAGCAGCATATTGACGGTGGCAACGTCCTCCAGGAGCACCATGCCCCCTTCGCCGGCGGAAAGGACCAGGCTCTCCATCTGCTCCAGGCTTTCAAAGTCACCGATGACGCGCAGGTGGCGCTCCGTGCCGGCATCGGCGATGGTGCCCACGGAAACGGTGTAGTTCTCGCGCCGCAGCGCCCCGATAACCTGGTCCGGATTGAGGCCGTAGTGCGCCAGGCGCTCGGAGTCAGTTTCCACGCGGACCTCCTGGCGGCGCCCCCCGACTACCTCCACGTTGGCCACGCCGGGCACCCGTTCCAGGCGGGGCTCGATGACGTCTTCCGCCAGCCGCCGCAGCTCCCAGTCCTCCAGGTCACCGGAAAGGGCTGTGTTGATGATCGGCATAAGGGCCGGGTCAAACTTGAAAGAGCGCGGCTCTCCGGCGTCGTCGGGCAGCACGCCCCGCACCATGTCGATGCTCTCGCGCACCTCCAGCATGGCGAAATCGAGGGGAGTGCCCCAGGTAAATTCCAGCATTACGATGGAGCTGCCCGACCGGGAGATGGAGCTTATGTTTTCGACGCCTTCCACCGTCCCCAGGGACTCTTCCAGGGGGCGGGTGACGTGATTTTCGACCTCTTCGGGGGCGGCCTCGCTGTAGGAGGTGATCACGGCGGCCACCGGGAATTCAAAATCGGGCAGGAGGTCGAGCGGGATATTGGTAAGGGAAATGAAGCCCAGTATCAGCACCAGGCAGACGACGGAAAGGATAGCCACCGGCCGCCTGGTGGAAAAGCGCGGCAGGCTCAAGAGCGAACACCCCCCGCCACCACTTCAACCGCCGTGCCCTCTTCCAGGTAGTGCTGGCCCTGCACAACTATCTCTTCGCCGCTGCTGAGGCCTTCCTGTATCTCCACGTAGTCCTCCACCTCCAGCCCCAGCTGCACCTGGCGCTGCCGGGCACGGCCCTCTTCCAGCACGAAGCAGTAGTAGCTGTCCCCTTCTTCCAGGACGGCCCGGCGGGGGACGGCCAGGACATCCTCGGCCCTCTCCACGAAATGGCTTACCTGGGCCTGCATCCCCACCCGCACAGGCGCATCGGCGGTGAAGAAGACTTTCACCGGGTAAGCCCTGCTGCCGGGCCGGGGGCTGTAGGCGATATCCTGCAGCACGCCCTCGCCGCGGAAGTTCGCCGCGGGCACTTCCAGCTGCACCTTTTGGCCCTGCTCCATGTGGGCGAGGTTTTTCTCCGTTATCTCCAGGGCCACGTAAAGCTGCTCAAAATCGACCATGGTCAGCAGCACCGCGCCGGGCTGCACCTTTGTGCCGCGTTTGGCCTCGATCAGCGTGACGGTGCCGTCAAAAGGAGCTTCAATTTTGGTTTCGTCCAGGGCCGTGCGGGCCGAATCGAGGGCCGCCCGGGCCTGCGCCAGCTGCGCCCTTAGCGCCTGGAGCTCTTTTTCCTGGCCTGCTATAAGCAGCTCCAGCTGCTCGCCGGCGTTCTGGTAGCGGCTCTCGGCCTGCTCGTAGCGGTCGCGGGCCTGCTCCATCTCCACCCGGGAGACGGCATCTCCCTCGTAGAGGCGCTGCATGCGCTCGTAGTGGTCGCGGGCGCTGCGGTGCTCTATTTCGGCCTGCTGCAGGGCCGACTGCAGCTCTTTTTCCCTCTGCGGCATACCGTAATCCCTGCTGGAGACATAGCCGGCCTCGGCCTGCTCCAGGGCGGCCTGGGCCCGCTGTACCTGTGTGCGCAGCTCGTCGTTTTTGAGCTCCACCAGGAGCTGTCCTTCGCGCACCTTTTGCCCGGTGCTTACATGGATGCCCGTTATCTCACCGCCCACGGCAGCGCTGAGGGTAACATTGCCCTCGGAGTTGACTTCCCCGCTGAAGCGCTGCCTTATTTCCAGCGTCCTTTCTTCTACCGGCCGGGTCTCCACGGCCACGAATTCATCTTCCGCTTCGACTGTCTCTTGCGGCCCCGTTTCGCACCCCGGCACGACAAACAAAACCAGGGGCAAAACAAGTGCGGCCAAAGCCTTTTTCCAGTTCAAGCTGCTGCTCCCTCCTTATAAAACCGCTGCGCCCGCTGAAATCGCTGAATTATAAGAAACTAAGTGGGCGGGCAAATTTGCTTATTATTTGCCGGCGGGAGATTTAACCGCCAAATGCCTTCGAGGGGCGGCCTCCCCTACCGGCAGGGCATTTTCCGATTATATACTATTCATATCTATGTATGGCCATGCCGGAGATGGAGGCGCTTTTCCCGAAGCTACAGCGAAGCGCCCCTGATAAAGATCTCCAGCAGTTGCTCCCCGCTGCTGCCGCTCTCACCGCCGCCGGCGCTGCCCATGAAAAGCGGTAAGGCCGCGCCCATGGAGAGGCACTCCAGCCCTTTGGCCAGCAGAGCCGGGTCCAGGGGACGCAGGCAGCCTTCTTTTACGCCCTGATCCATCAGCTGCACCAGCAGGGCATCCTTTTCCCTGAAACACTTGAAGAGCTTCTCCCTCCAGCGCTCCCGGAAATCTCCTTTGCCGGGATCGGAGAGGGCATCGACGCGGTCGCCTTCGCCGCCGCTCCGGTTGACGCTCCTGCAGAGACCGTCTACTGCGCCGCTTTCACCGCCGCCGCTGCCGTAGACTGCTCCGCTGCCAAAGGCTTCATCGCTGCTGCCGCTTACTCCAACACCGCCGCAGATCCCTTCATCGCCGGCTCCCTCGAAGCACAGAAGGTTATGTACAACAAAAAAGAGCCGCATATTCCGGCGGTGGTGCTCCAGGAGCAGCGGGACCAGCCGGGAGAGCAGAGTGAAAAATCCTTCCCCCCGCCCGGAGGCCTCCAGGAGCGCCCGCAGTTCGCCGTTCAGCCCGGTCATTTCCTGCCCGGCCAGGTAGAGGGCCACCTCTTCTTTCTGCGCAAAGTACTTGTAAAAGGTGCCCTTGCCGAACTCCGCCCGGCGGGCGATATCCTCCACGGTGGTACCGTGGAAAGTCTTCTCGTGAAAAAGCTCCCTGGCCGCGTCGGCCAGCAGGCTGCGGCGCAGGGCATCTTCTTTCTCCTGGCGCCTGGACATAGTCATCATCCCTCCCGGGGAAACAAAAGCGCGCCGAGCCGGTGCTGCCCGCGGCAAAGCGGCGAAGCATCGAAGCACCAAAGCACCGAAGCGGCGAAAAAACCGCTGCCGGTCTGCCTGGCTGCAGGGGTGCCGGGACGCTACCGCCTCCTCGCACCCAGTCGGTTGCACGGGTGCCGGGGCCGGGGCCGGGGCCGGGGCCGTCCCCGTTCTGACCGGGGCGTTCTCATCCTGACCGCCCGGCCACAGCAGGTACATTTTAGCACCGGTGGGTGTTTTTTTCAAGAGGGGCAAGAAAAATATT
>PWRZ01000035.1 GCA_003563385.1 Syntrophomonadaceae bacterium | reverse complement strand
TGTTATTGTGAATGAAGTTATACTCCTGCCCGGAGGCATCACCTCCCGGTCCCTTTAGCGGTCCTCTTAACGATCGCTTTTGGACCCTGGGACCATGCACACCGGACCCAAAAGGGGATCCTCATCCCAGCTCTGCTCGCCGGGGGGCGGCTTTATGACAGCCTCGTGCAGGTAGGCGGGCGGTTCTATATCCAGGCTGCAGTATGCATTGCAGAGGTGCTTGCGGAAAAGGGCTTCAAAAGGTGCGGCCAGGTAATAGGGCATGCTGTCTATCCACCAGGCATAATCGCTCCCCTGGGCCTTGTAGATGTGCTGCAAGGCTTCTTTTACTTTACGGCCTTCAAAATGGGCTGCCGCGCATTTTTTTACCGTATCCCTGGCCTGGAGAAGATAGTCCCAGAGCATGTTCTTGTGTTCCGTGCCGATCCAGCGGGTCAGGCTGTGGTCGACCCAGGAGCCGGTAGAGAGGTGCGCAATGCGCCTAACAGGAGGGTTTTCTTCCAGGAACTCGCTTACCGTTACCGTTTCCAGGTGCGGTTCAGCCGCGAGAAGCCGGTAGAGGTGATGGAGAAAGGGGCCCTTGTCGCCATCATACCACTCCCAGGCATTTTCACAGTCCAGGGCCACGGTTACGAGGTGCTCTCCCGGGCTTCTGCCCAGTTTCTCCCTGATCTTGTGAAAGCGGTGCACCAGGTCTTCGGCGGCCACCCTGCCGCTCATGTGCTGGTAGACAAACCCGATGCGGTCGGACAGGTGATGGTCACGAAAGACTATCGGTATCTCGGCACCTTCGCCACAGGCCGTATAAGGCATGTAAAGCATTTCCGGGTTAAGGACGTGCCCGTAGCCGTCCCTGTAAACCTCGGCATTCATGGAATGGGCCAGTATCTGCTCATCAGATATGGTCCACTTGTATCCACTGTCCACCAGCAGGGGAACAAGCTCCGGGCTGACGGCCTGTTCCGGGGGCCAGAACCCCCGCGGCTGCTCTCCAAAAAGGAAGGCGTACTGTTCCACGGCCATCTCCACTTGCGCCCGCGCATCCTCCTGGTAACAAAAACGGCGGGGTAGCGGAAGCCCGGGGCTGGAACGCAGGGCACTGTGGTTATCGACAAGCAGGGGCAGGATGGGATGGTAATAGGCGGTGGTAGCAATTTCTATACGACCGCTTTTCTGCAGCCTGCGGTGCTGCGGTATTATTTGGTGCATTACCTCAAAATGCTTTTTCAGCAGCATCTCCTTCTCCGCCTCTGTAAAATTGCGCCCTTTTTCCTGCAGCCCTTTTAAAAAGGAGTCCTTTTCGCGTATTTCGGGGTCTATCCACACCAGGTTGAACCACACCTGCAGGTCAAGAAAATCCTGCGTAGCAAACTTCCTAAGGGCTTCCCCAAGCGGAGCAGAAGCAGGGCCCGGTCCGGAACCGGGAGCAGGGTCGGGCCCCAGGGTAGCCCCGCGGCGTTCCAGGAGCTGGCGGTAAAAAGGATAGCGGGAGACAACTTTCTCCCGGTGGATGTCAAAATAATGCAGCAGCAAAAACTTTTTCTCCGCTTCGTTCAGCTCCGCAGCCTTTTTCATAACCATAAGGTAGTAATCCTCGACGCCCTGCTCAAAATAGGCCTGCAGCTGCTCCAGCAGAGAAGGGCTGAGGCTGAAAGTTAACCTTATATCGGGATAATCCTCCAGTATGGCGGCCATCTGGTAGTAATCCTTATTCCCGTGAAGCCTTACCCAGGGCATGATGAACTTACCCAGCCCGGCATCGAGGTAATAGGGCTGATGCTGGTTCCACACAAATGCAATGAAAAGGACCTTCCCCGGCAATACACCAAAACCTCCTTCTTCGGTATCCCGCCACTTAAGCTTAACCACTTAATTCCAATTCGATATTCTAATTCGATGCTTTGGGCACCCAAATCCAAATATGGAGGCAGGCCCGACGGACACACCGCCCAGGGACGCCGCCAACTCCGATTGCTCGACTCGAAAAGAACCGCCGCCTCCGGAACCGCCCCAGGAACGCCCCAGTAGCCGGCGTTCCACCCCCTCCTCCGCAAAGGCACACTTCCGGCACGCCGCAAAGACACGCTGCTCAAGACCGCCTTAAGAACCGCTCCGACCCGTCCCCCGCCCCACCGTAATAAAACGCCTCAGATACGTCTCAAGAACGCCGCTCCAGGACAGCGCTCAGACTCGCGTCTCCACCTTTTCCCCTTCAGGCACCTTCAAGTAGCCGGCCGCCTCTTCCGGCAGAGAGACGTTTATATACGTGCCCGTGGCCAGCTCCCACCCGGCTACAATGGTAAGCTTTGGTATTATCTCCAGGTGCCAGTGAAAGTATGGCATTGCTTCGCTGCGCAGGGGGGAGCTGTGCAGGTACATGTTGTAGGGGGGATCTCCCAGCTTCTTGGAGAGCCGCTCCAGGAAGCCTCCCAGGATCGGGGCCAGCTTTTTTTCCCATCCTTCCGCGCTCACTTCCAGCGAAGAATAGTGCTCCCGCGGGACTATCCAGGCGCTGAAGGGCAGCGGGGCGGCAAAGGGGATAAAAGCAGTGAAGTAGTCGTTTTGCAGGACAATGCGGTCCCCGATCCGCTCCTCCTCTTCGAGAAGGGAGCAGAGCAGGCAGCGCCCCTCTGCGAGGTAATAATCGTGCGCGCGCCTATATTCCTTTTCCAGGAGCGGCGGTATATAGGGTAGCGCTATGAGCTGGCAGTGCGGGTGCTCGATGGAAGCACCCGCTTCTCTCTGGTGGTTGCGGAACACCTGCACATACTTGAGCCTCTGGTCCCTGGAAAGAGCAACGATGCGGTCTTCAAAGGACTTTAAAACAAGCCCCAGTTCATGCTCTTCCAGGTCGGCAAAGTGGCGGTTGTGGTCGGGAGTCTCAATGATGACCTCGTGCACGCCGTAGCCCTGGTAGCTGCGGAAAAGATCGCCGCACCTGTCACCAAGCACGGCCCCCTCACCGTGGACACCCCTTTCCAGGGCCGGGAACTTGTTCGGTATAACGCGCACCGTCCAGCCGTCGGCGACAGCGGCGGTGCCGCCTTCTCCGCCATGTTTGCCGGAGACCCCGGTTCCCGGGGGCGTCGCCCTCTCGTCGTAAACGAGGACCGCCGGCGGGGTCATATCCTCGTTCCCGGGGCAAAAGGGGCAGTTTGCCACCCTGGCTGGAGGAATGCTTCTTTCTTCTTCCTTTTTACCGGCAAACGTCTCCGGGCGCCGGGCCCGTTCGGTGGCGATAATAACCCATTCGCCGGTCAACAAATCCTGTCTCAGGACAGGCATAATGTCACCCTCTTAGCATGATAATAGCCTCCAGGCCCCCATCTCCAGGCAGCGGGCGTGGGGCTGCATCCATCAAGTGCAGAAGTGCAGCAGCGGAAAACGGGGCAGGGCAGGGCACCCGGCGGCAGGGCGGGGAAACTTTTTCGCCTTCCCTTGCCCAGTTTCACTCCACACTGGACTCAACTTCCCTGCCTCTTTTTGAAAGTAAGCCCGAAGTTACTGCCGTTACTGCCGTTGCTGCCGTTACTGCCGTTGCTGCCGTTGCTGCCGTTACTGCCGTTGCTGCCGTTGCTCCCGTTAATAGTATGGAGCGCTCGGGGAGCAGCGTACTGCAGGGCAAACAGGCCCCCGGGGCAGGGGTTTCCACGGTCCCCGGCTCCGCAAGCCTAGTACGGCTCGGCATAGTTGACAAAGGGAAGCTTTATAGTAGCCTTGTTCTTGTAAACTAAAATATACCTATCCGCTGCCTTATCCCAGTTAAATTTATTGATAACATGCTCGCGGCCTTCCCGCCTCATCTTTTCCAGCATCCCGGCATCGTCTCTTAGGGCTATCTGCACCATTTCGACCATGGCCCTGGCCAGCGCCTTGGCATTCCGCGGGGGGACAAGCCTGCCGGTACCCCTCTCGGGGTAATCATGCAGGTCGAGGACGGTATCGTTTATTCCCCCCACCCGGGAACCAATCGGTATACAGCCCATGCACATCGCTTCAAGCTGCACAAGGCCGAAAGGTTCAAAGTTGGAGGGGATAAGGCAGAAATCGGCGGCACCGTAATATTCTCTGGTAGCCTCTCTGCCCAGGTACGAGATGATCGCCCTCATGTTTTGTGCATACTCATGCTGCAGGCGCCTGGCCTCGTTCTCCAGGAAATGGTCGCCGGAGCCCAGCAGAATTAAGCGCAAATTCTCCTTGACCTCGCTTCCACCGGACACTTCATCGCGCATTATCATCTCAAATGCCTGCAGCAGAATATCGATACCCTTCTGCGCCGCATCAAGCCTGCCGACATTGAAAAACAGCACCCCGTCTTCGAGTCCGTTTTCCTCCAGGAGTAGCTTCCGGCGCTCTTTCCTGGGCATATGGGCATGCTTCAAGGACTCCGGGTTCCAGAACTCGTGATCGGCACCGTTCCATACATATGTCGTTTTCCCTTCAAAAGTGCTGAAAAAAGTGCGCCACTCCTCGTTAAGGTAGGAATAGCTCACCGTGGTAAGAAAGTCGCAAACATGGGCACCGAACTTTTCAATGTTAAACATGTCTCCTTCCAGGTAGCGGCTGTCGACGAGCTCGCTCAGGTTTACTTCGTTCAGCTCCTGGACAGATATGCGCTCGTGGCAGAGACGGTGAATGGTAAAGACAAACGGTATTTTAAAGTATTTCTTTGCCAGCGACCCTGCAAAAACACAGTGCCAGTCATTGATGTGGATTACATCCGGCTTGCGCTGTTCCTTTTTCAGCATAATATTAATCAAGCCCGGCACCGCCTTGCTGAAATGGACCATCTTCTGCAGGAACATATCGCGGGGCGCATAAACCTGCGGAAAATCGAGCACTTCATTGCTTAGCAGGAAAAGCCGTGTCCCTTTCCTTTCAGTACAGTATACTGAAACAGGGTAAATCCTCTCGCCGACATAGATGCGGAAATCACAGTACTTTTGGACCGGCAAAGGTAGGTCGCCCTCCTCCTTCTGTAAAAGGCCGTGGGCAGGCATGAAAATGATAACATCTTCTTTTTTACCGAGAGCTTCACCGAGAGAAGTTACCGCTTCCGCCAGGCCTCCCACCCTGACTGGGAGGTGCTCAAAAGTTGCCATACAAATTAGCATACAATAACCCCTTTATATTAATTTTTTTATTATAATTATATTGCTGGACCGGACAGATTTAGGTTACCCTGCAGCTTCCTTTTTATACAATATGCCTCTTTGAGCAATAATAATTCACCGCCGGGGTATAATAGTCAAAGAGAGGTGATAAGCATGCATCCTTTAAGCAGTGAACGCCTGGACAGCGGCGAAAGCCTTCCCCGTTACTACGGCGTCGACCGCCTTGTCCTTTTACCGAGAGACCCTTACTGGCTTTTCGCCTACTGGGAAATAAGCACTCCGACCAGGAACAGGGTTGAGCATGAAGAAGGAACATCCTGGAACCGCCTCAACCCGGTCCTGCGCGTTTATCGTTACAACGCCGAAGGAAGGATGGAGGAAAGCTTTTTCGAAACCCAGCTGTTACCTGAAGCAGACAACTGGTACATAAAGGCCGGCGTGCCGGACCGGAAATACTACCTTCAGCTCGGCTGCCGCCCGCATGAAAATGTTTTCAAGCCCATCTTAACATCGAACACGGTTACCACTCCCAGGGATGACCTCAGCGATGTCATCGACGAGAACTGGCGCCTGCCCGACTGGCAGTCCCGGCGGCTTTACTGGCGTATTTCCCGCAGCAGCCTCAGCTCCCTGGAGATGATGGCCCCCCAAACAAGGCGCCGCCACAGGCCGCCCACATAAAAAAAGAAAATAAAAAAAGCACGGGGACGGTTCCCCTGCTTCATTTTTTCATTTTCAAAGGAAGCATGGGGTCGTACCTCCTGCCTCCTTCTCAGGTAAAATCTTTTCTTAAGGAGGAACTTGCCCATGCCCAACGGATACATGGCCCTGATACTGCACGCACATCTTCCCTACGTGCGCCATCCGGAGCACTCCCGCTCCCTGGAAGAAAAATGGTTTTTCGAAGCGATCACCGAGTGCTACATACCGCTGCTGAGGGTCTTTCAGGAACTGGAAAGGGATGATATCTATTACAGGGTTACTTTTTCACTATCACCGACACTGATGGCTATGATGGAGGATAGCTTCCTGCAGGAGCGCTACGGGGACTACCTGGCCAGTCTGCAGGAGCTGGCCCGCAAAGAGGAACAGAGGACAAAGGGAGACAGTGTATTTTCCCCGCTGGCGCGGATGTACCGGGAAAGGCTGGACCATGCCTCACATATATACAATGAAAGGTACGGACGCCGGCTGCTGGAAGCTTTCAAGGAACTGCAGAAAACGGGGCATGTGGAAATTATTACTTCAGCGGCTACCCACGGCTACCTGCCGCTGCTGGGGCTGCAAAAAGAGGCCGTTTATGCCCAGCTGGCTGCCGGCATAGACTATTACGAGCAGCTCTTCGGCGCCCCGCCGCGGGGCATCTGGCTCCCCGAATGCGCCTACGAGCCGGGTCTGGAAGAAATCCTCGGCGAGCTCGGGCTGCACTATTTTATTACCGCCACGCACGGGGTGCTCTACGCCTCCCCGCGGCCCAAGTACGGGGTCTACAGCCCCCTGCTGACCCCGGGGGGTCTGGCCGCATTCGGCCGCGATCCGGAAACCTCGCACCAGGTATGGAGCGCAAACGAGGGCTATCCCGGAGACTACAGCTACCGCGAATTTTACCGCGATATCGGCTATGACCTGGAGATGGACTACATCGCCGATTTCCTGCATCCGGCAGGCCTGAGGGGCAACACGGGGTTTAAATACTACCGTATCACCGGCCCCGTCGACTACAAGGAACCGTACGACCGGCAGGCTGCGCTCCATACGGCGCAGCGGCACGCCGGCAACTTTATGTTCAACCGGGGGAAACAGGTTGAATATTACGGGGGGCTGATGGACCGCCCGCCCCTGATAGTGGCCCCTTACGATGCCGAGCTTTTCGGCCACTGGTGGTTCGAGGGCCCGCAGTGGATTGATAACCTGTGCCGAATGATGGGAGAAAACAGGCACAACGTGGAGATGGTCACCCCGGAGGAGTACCTGCAGAAGGGATATCCCCTGCAGCTATGCACTCCCAATGCTTCCAGCTGGGGAGACAAGGGCTATCATGAGGTGTGGCTGAACGGCGATAATGACTGGCTCTACCGGCACCTGCACACCTGCGCCGAAAAGATGATCAGCCTGGCAGCGGATTACCCCGCCGCTTCGGGGACACTGAAGGAAGCCCTCAACCAGGCGGCCAGGGAGCTGCTGCTGGCCCAAGCCAGCGACTGGCCCTTTATCATGACCGCCGGGACAATGGATAACTATGCCCGCAGCAAGGCTGTCAGCCACCTGGAGCGGTTTCTTAAACTGGAAAGACAGGTGCGCCAGAACGGCATAGACGTTTCCTGGCTGCGCGACCTGGAAGCAACGGATAATTTATTCCCCGGCTTCGATTACCGCCTCTTCCAGAGCCTGGACGATACCATTGCAGTAGAAAAAAGCGCCCTTAAAGGCGCCGGTGCCACGTAAAAAGAAGCACGGGGACAACAAACTGTGGTGTGAAAAACTTTCTTTTACCCGAATGAAGCAGGGGGACGGTTCTCCTGCTTCATCTGTCACCCATTGAAAGTTGACAGGTACCCCGTCCCCCTGTCACCAATGGGCCATTTTGAAGTTGACAGGTACCCCGTCCCCCTGTCACCCCAAAGTTGACAAGTACCCCGTCCCCCTGTCACCACCCCTGTCACCCGGGGACGGGTCTCAGGGGAACTGTCCCCATGCTTCAGTTAGAGGGGGAGCTCCTCGAGGATGCGGATAAGAAAGCGCAGGTACTGGCCCTCTTCCTTCTGGGAGTGCTTTATTTTCAAATAGGAGGCCCCTTTCCCGGCGTAAATGGACAGCTCGCGGCGGTAGCGTTTTACAAGCTGCCACAGCAGGTCACCGCGAAAGGCCTCGTCCTTCTCAAAGCGGATAACGGTGTGCTCTTTTTTCCGTTCGATGCTCTCTACTTTTTTCTGACGGGCCAGCTGCCGCAGGCGCACCACCAGGAGCAGGTTTTCCACCGGCGGCTGCAGGCGCCCGTAGCGGTCCTTGAGCTCAGCGGCCATGTCGCGGATCTCTTCCTTGTTCTCGAGCGTGGCAACGCGCCGGTACAGCTCAATCTTCTGCTGCTGGTTGGCTACATAGGAGGAGGGCAGGTAGGCGTTGACGCCCAGGTCTATCTTCGGCTCGATCTCCTTTGCGGGCTCTTCCTGTTTTCCTTTCATGGTATCAACGGCCTGCTCCAGCAGGCGGCAGTAGAGGTCGTAGCCAACGGCCATCATGAAGCCGTGCTGTTCCGGCCCCAGGATATTGCCGGCCCCCCTGATTTCCAGGTCCCCGAGGGCAATCTTGAAACCGGAGCCCAGCTCTGTAAATTCCTTCACCGCCTGCAGTCTCTTAATGGCATCTTCGGACATCAATTTATCGCGGCGGTAAGTGAGGTAGCAGTAAGCGAGGCGGTTGGACCGGCCCACGCGGCCCCGGAGCTGGTAAAGCTGGGCCAGCCCGAAATGATCGGCATCATAGACGATCATGGTATTGACATTGGGAATATCGAGCCCCGCTTCCACAATGGTGGTGCTCACCAGGACATCGTATTCTCCCTTCAGGAAGTCGCCCATTACTTTTTCCAGCTTCTGTTCCGGCATCTGGCCGTGCGCAACGACGACCCTGGCCTCGGGGACAAGCTTCTTTAGCCTGGCGGCCCACTTCTCAATGGTCTGGACGCGGTTGTAGACATAGTAGACCTGCCCGCCGCGATTGAGCTCCCTCTGGATGGCTTCCCGCACCAGGTTGTCACCGTATTCGACCACGTAAGTCTGCACCGGGTAGCGGTTCTCGGGCGGGGTATCAATAACGCTCAAGTCCCTGGCCCCCGACAGGGCCATGTGCATGGTCCTGGGAATGGGGGTGGCGGTCATGCTCTGCACGTCGACCTCGCGGCGGAGAAGCTTAAGCTTCTCCTTGTGGCGGACGCCAAAGCGGTGCTCCTCGTCTATGATCACAAGGCCGACGTCCTTGAAGCTGACATCCTTGGAAAGAAGGCGGTGCGTGCCGATCACTACGTCGACAACCCCGGCCTTGATGCCTTTAATAACCGCTCTTTGCTCCTTCGTGCTTAGAAAACGGCTCAGCAGTTTAACCTGTACCGGGAAGCCCTTGAAACGTTCCTGGAAAGTATTGTAGTGCTGCTGGGCGAGGATGGTAGTGGGCACCAAAAAGGCAACCTGCTTGCCGTCCATAACCGCTTTAAAAGCCGCCCTTAAGGCAACCTCCGTCTTTCCATAGCCGACGTCTCCGCAGACAAGGCGGTCCATGGGGATCCTCTTTTCCATGTCCGCCTTCACTTCCTGGATAGTCCGGAGCTGGTCCGGCGTCTCCTCGTAGGGGAAGCGGTCTTCAAAATCCCCCTGCCAGTCGTGGTCGGGAGAGAAGGCATATCCGCCGGCTGCTTCCCGGGCAGCGTACAACGAGAGCAGCTCCCGGGCCAGTTCCTGGACGGAAGCCTTGACGCGATTTTTGACCCTGGTCCACTCCTGGCTTCCCAGCGAGTAGACCCGGGGAGCGTTCTTTTCTCCACCCACGTATCTCTGCAGGGCGTCGATCTGCTCCACCGGCAGGTAAAGCTTATCCTCCCCGGCATACTTGATGTAAAGGTAGTCACGGGTAACGCCGTCGACCTCCAGCGTGCGGATGCCCTGGTAACGCCCGATGCCGTGCTGCTCGTGCACGACCAGGTCTCCCTGCTTCAGTTCCTGGAAATCCCTCAGAACGCCCTTCTTCTCCGTCGCCCGGGTCATCTTTTTCTTTTTCCTGCCCGCGGGCAGTATTTCTTTATCGACGACTACAGCCAGGTTAAGAGAGGGTATCACGAAGCCGTTTTCGAGCCTGCCGTTGATAATCTTTACCGCTCGATCTCTTTTCGAGGAAGAAACTCTCTTTGCCGTTAACGATAAAAGCTCCCCTTTTTCCTCCAGGTTCAGCTCCCCCGGCAGGCGGGAAACAGCTATACCGTGTTCGGAAAGTATCGTTTCCAGCTCACGGGCCCTGCCCTCCCCGTCGCACACGAGGAACACTTCGCTGCCCTGGGCCCACCAGGAACGCAACTCTTCCTCCAGGAGCTCGAGCCTTCCCATGAATGAAGGAACGGGGCGCGTCTGAATATTTGTTCTGCTGGAAATATTGACGTAAGGGACCCTCTGTGAAAAGGCACTCAGCGCCGCAATCTTCAGGCTGCCCCTGTTTAAAATATCCTTCAGCCCCCAGAATACATCCACCTGACCGGGGAGAATATCGCCCTGGGCGATCAGGCCGGACTGGTACTCCTGTAGTTCCCCGACCAGGGAATCGGCCGCGGAGAGGGTGTTTTCGGGCTCATCCCAGAACAACAGCCCACCCGGGGGGAAATAATCGCTCAAAGCAGCGGGCTCGCTGTAGAAATAGGATATATACTGCTCCATGCCTTCAAAATATGCGCTGCTTTCCAGCTTTAAGAGCTGATTTTCGACCCTTGTGCGCAGCCGGTCAGCAGCTTCGGCCATGCCGCTCTTTTTCAGCTGCCTGTCAACTTCTTCCATTTCCCTGGTGAGCAGCTTTATCCCTTTTCTGCGCGTACTGTCGTCCAGGACAACCTCACGGGCCGGCAGGATCGCTATGCTGGAAATAGATTCCAGGGAACGCTGTGTTTCGGGGTTGTAAAACTTGAGCGATTCAATTTCGTCACCGAAAAAGGAAGCGCGCACAGGCCAGGAAGTATAATAAGGGTAAATATCAACGATATCGCCCCTTACACTGAAGGAACCTTCCGTTTCAGCCAGCTCCTCCCTCTGGTAACCCATCTCCACAAGCCTGCTGAGCAGCTCTTTCCACTCTATGCGGGCACCGCTAAACAGCTCGAAAAGGTTTTTTTCCCACAGCCGCGGGGGAGCCATCTTCCCCAGCACGGCCGCTACGGGAGCAATAACGAGAACTTTTTTCCCCGTTACCAGCTGCTCCATAACCCTGATGCGCTGCTGCAGTATTTCCCTGCTCTGGGTGAGCACTTCCCCGTAGTAAAAAAAATCCCTCCCCGGGAAAAGAACCACTTCTTCCTCCGGCAGAAGCCCTTTTAATTCTTCATAAAACCTCTCCGCCCTGGCCATATCCGTAGTCAGCAGCAGGGAAGAAACAGCATGCCCGGCCCACAGGGCAGCAATAAAGAAACTGCTCTGCGAGCCTTCCAGGCCCGTTATCAGCTGGTTGCCTCTGGCCCGGTGAAGATCCTGCAGTCCCGTAAAGGAGGGGTCTTCCTGCCATTTTTCCAGTAAAAAATGGGGCATTGTATGCCTCCTGAAATAAAAAATTTTAAAAAGAATCTGCGCACCTGCGTACGCGCCGTATGTGCGCCGCATGCGCGCCCTGTATTGCGCATTGTATTGCGTTACTGCACTGTGCATGATAAAAAGACCTTAACTTTTACAACCCGAAATAAAAGTTAAAGCCGCTTTTTTTAGTACAGTTTATATTTATTATATGCGCCTTTATTATATCTTGATTTCCCGCCGGCGTCAATTACACCCCCTGGACGCCGCGACTAAGCGTCATCCGCATATATTGTTGTCCGGGGAGCTGAAAAATATTCCTTTCAGCCCCGGCCGGCACGGGGGTAGCTCCCCAGTATCTTCAGGAAAAGGGCCTCTTTAAGAACATCACCCAGGGCACTGTCGACCCTTTCATCGAAGCGGTGCCCTTCAACGTCGACGAAAAAAATGTACCGGCCCAGGTCACCGCGCACGGGGCGGGACTCGATCTTGGTAAGGTTGAGGTCGTAGCGGGCAAAGATCCCCAGCAGGCGGTAGAGGCTCCCCGGCCTGTCGTGGAGGCCCAGCAGCAGGGAGGTTTTATCGTCCCCCGAAGGAGGGGCATCGTCCAGGGCAAGCAGCAGGAAACGGGTTACGTTTCCGGCTTCGTCCTGCAAGTCCTCATGCAGTATTTCCAGCCCGTAAAGCTTTGCGGCGCGGTGCGGGGCAATGACGGCCCTGCCTTCGCTCCGCGACACCAGCATGACGCCATCGGTGGTGCTGGCCGTATGAATGCAGCTCACGCCCGGGAGTATTCTCTCCAGATTTTGACGGCACTGCGCCAGGGCCTGAGGATGGGAATAAACTTCTTTAATTTTGAATAATTCCTGGGCCTGGGAGGCCAACAGGAAATGACGCACCCTGTGGAGCAGCTCCCCCCTGATCTTAACGGCGGTGTCCCCGGAAAGCAGGTCAAGGGTAAGGTTTACAGAGCCCTCCAGCGAGTTCTCCACCGGGACGAGGCCCTGCTCCACCTCTTTTTTTTCCACCGCGGCAAGGATCTGGTCGATAGCGGCGTAAGGCCTCAAAAGCATCATCTTTCCGGCGCAGTATTTCATGGCCGCCTCTTCAGAAAAGGTCCCCGGCGGGCCCAGGTAAGCAAGCAGCCTGTTCATCTCTTTCACGTCTTTCACGCTCACCATCTCACTGTTGTTGGAATATCACAGCCGGCGCCCGCAGAGAGGTGCCAGGGCCCGAAGCTCACCCATGAGTATTTCAAAATCATGCGGTGTCAGAGACTGGGGGCCGTCACACATCGCTTTCTCAGGCTGCGGGTGCACTTCTATCAGAAGACCGTCGGCACCGGCCGCTATTGAAGCCCTGGAAAGAGCGGGAACGAGCTTGCGGTCTCCGCTGCTGTGGCTGGGGTCAACCACTATGGGAAGGTGGCTGCGGCCTTTGACAACGGGCACGGCACTGATATCGAGAGTGCTGCGGGTATAGTTTTCAAAGGTGCGGATGCCCCTTTCACAGAGGATAACGCTGTAATTGCCTTCCGACAGGATATACTCGGCAGACATCAGCCACTCTTCTATGGTGGCGGAAAGCCCCCTTTTCAAAAGAACGGGGCGGCTTTGCCTGCCCAGCTCGCGTAGCAGGACATAATTCTGCATGTTCCGGGCACCGACCTGCAAAATATCGGCATAGCTGGAAACCAGCTCCACGTCCTGGGGATTGACGACCTCGGTCACTATTTTCAGGCCAGTTTTTTGCCGCGCCTGGGCGAGGAGCTTGAGCCCCTCTTCCTCCAGCCCCTGGAAGCTGTAGGGGGAAGTCCGCGGCTTGAAAGCGCCGCCGCGCAAAAGCCGGGCACCGGCAGCGGCAACTTTTTCCGCTACCGTAAAAAGCCTTTCTTCATCCTCCACGGCACAGGGACCGGCCATCACAACCAGCTCCTGGCTACCGAAAACAACACCGTCGCCGATGTCAATAAGGCTGTTTTCGGGCTTTACTTCCCTGCTCACCAGCTTGTAGGGGGCCATTACCGGAACCACCTTTTCCACGCCGGGGAGCAGCTCCAGACTGGAAGCCCCCTCGCGTTTCTTGTCGCCCACGGCGCCGATGACGATCCTGTCCACGCCCCTGATCAGGTGTGATGCATAGCCGAGCTCTTCGAGCTGTTCCTCGACCCTTTTAATATCCTCCTCTGCTACATCCAGCTTCATAACGATGATCATAAAACAGACCCTCCCTGTGTATAACATAAATACTGCCTGCAAATGCATATAGAGTGATGCTGCCCGGATCTTATCTTTTTCACCAAAGAGCCTTCCATCAGCACCTTAACCGGGCAGCGGCGTTATTTTTGCCTGTGCTGCAATGTCCGTAGCGGTTGTGCTTTCCCGGGGGCAGCCGGGGAAGAAGGTGGAAGGCACATAAATGCCCGCTCCAGCATACAAAAGTTAAGCTTCCTGCCAGGGACAGGAAGCTTCTTCCGCGGTACCACCCTAATTGGTTTTTAAATGTATAGCTGGCATTTAAAAACCCACTCTGCCGGAAACGGGAGCCTCTCCTCCGATTTCCGTTTCTGCGATAACGGGTGAAAAACCCGGCCCGGCCTACTTATCCCTGCCTTTTACGGCCGGCCGGCCTGGTCGGCCCGCCGCCCCGGAAAGGCCGCAGGGATTTCAGCCTGCAACTCCAGAGGGAACTTCAACCGGATGTTCTGCCAGCAGGGCTTCCAGCCACGGCCCCACCTCTCTGCGGCCAACAACGCCGGCCTACTTTCCTCTTTCATAATCTTTAAGCACAAAATTTGTCGATTAAATTAATTTAAATTTGCTAAATTATAGCACAGCGGTTTACAGAAAGTCAACCGCCTTTTTCACAGTAACCCCGGGACAATAATGTTATACTATCACTACAGCGCAAATTAGGGTAGACAAATGGGTCGGCATCGACAGCTTCTTTGGAAAATGCCGCTGGAGGAATTGGCTTGGGCTTCCACCCTGCGATGGACCATCAAGCAGCTGTTCCAGGAAGGGAAAACCTACCTGGGAATGGACGATTACGAAATACGCTCCTATCCGGGGTAGCATCGGCATATGGCCCTGGTAGCCCTGTTCATGCACTTTTTCCCGGAGGTCAGCCTGAAGTTCGGAGAAAAAAAACTATATTACTCTGCCCCTGGCGCAAAAGTTGCTGATTGCTTCTATCTCTAAGGACCTAAAGACTATGGAAGAAGCTATCGATACCGGAAACTACCAAGGCCAATAAAAAAACTAAAGTTTTTAGGGAAAGCACTTCTCAGTGCTTTCTAATGACGCCTGAAACGCTGAAAAGTTATAGACAGCTTTTTTAGAGGTAATGCCTTTATTTGTGTAGAATAACTTATTTAAATAGTAATCATATCCGGGCTTGTTTATTCTCAATATTAATGGTGGTGAAGATATGTCTAAAGAAGAGGATCTAGGGTTTTTGCTGGATAAAATAGGGGCCTTCAAGAAAATGTATGATCATATGAGGGTAGTGGATCCGGTTAATAAAACAATTATGCATTATTATGGAGATGGTATTTTGTTACCGGATCACACAAAGAGTTGCCACGAGCTATGGGAGAAGGGCAAAGTGTGCGAAAATTGTGTAGCTATGAGGGCTTATAACGAAGGCGAAACCATGATAAAAATAGAATACACACAGAAAACAATATATCTTATTACAGCCGTTCCGGTAGAATTCAACAATTCAAATTTTATTATTGAACTGTTAAAAGACACTACCAGCAGCATGTTTATGAATGAGAAAGGTTTGAATAGCGAAATAGAGTTAAAGAAGCTTTTGGATAGCACTAATGAGAAAGCAGTAATGGACGAGTTAACTGGAATATACAATAAAAGATTCCTTTTGGAGAGGCTTCCCGTAGATATTGTGAATGCTCACTTAAATGACAGTAACCTCTCCATAATAATGGCCGACATTGATCATTTTAAAAAAATTAATGATGTCCATGGTCATTTAGCGGGGGATTTCATATTAAGAGAATTTGCTTTCCTGTTAAAAGAGAATACCAGGGGGTATAAAGGTTGGTTGGCGAGATTTGGCGGAGAAGAGTTTCTTATATCTTTACAGGAAACTGATAAAGATGCAGCTTACAATATTGCTGAAAGAATGAGAAAAGCAGTGGAAAATAAAGCCTTTGATTATAATGGAAACACCATCTATTTTACTTCCAGTTTCGGAATATGCAGTCTGGCTGAAATTGAAAGTTTAGCCTATGAAGACCTTGTGGCATGTGCTGATAACAACCTGTATAAGGCAAAAAAAGGGGGCAGAAATTGTGTAGCAGGTCGGGTTGAAACTGATGAATGATACTTACGGACACCATAATGATACTTACGGACACCATGTTGGAGATAAAATGCTGAAATGTACATAAGGTAAAGAAAAAATTGTTATTTTTGAAGGTTAGTTGATGAAATGAAAGTACATAATTTACTCAGTCAACATATACTCACAATGGTTTGATCAGTGCCATGCACTTTATAAAATGGGCGGTGCATAACCAACTTTGAAAGTCGTGGGCTCTAATAAAATTACAATCATATGCAGTTATATCCCTGTCATAATGACGTCAGATAAAAAACTCCTTCTGTTCGAGCATTATTTTAAGGAATTCAGGTAACTTTATCTATATTGGTCCTATTATGTCACTAATTCTCAGTTTTTGGCCCAGTTAATCATTGCGGCCTAAAAATTTTGCATGATTAGGGTAAACAAATGGGTCGGCATCGACAGCTTCTTTGGAAAAGATGCCGCCTTCCGGGAGGCCATCGGGGAAAAGTACTTCTATTTTGACGAGATCCCCTGTGACACCCGCGTCTGGCTGGAAAGACCAAAAGTGGGGTTGCCGCCGTATAAGGGCAGGGGGCCTTATCCCAAAAAAAAAGACCGTTGACGGATTCCCTGCCGGTATCCCAAATTGCCCAGGCCCCTTCTCTTGAATGGGAAACCTTAGATCTGGGCGAAGGAGCCAAAGGCCCCCTTGTTGCTCAGGTAACACGCTTGCGCGTGGTGGAAAACAGAAATGGGTTCCCCGGCAAAGAATGCTGGCTGTTTTTGCGCCAGGACAAAAGCGGAGAAATTAAATACGCTTTCAGCAACGCACCCAAGGAGATGCCGCTGGAGGAATTGGCTTGGGCTTCCACCCTGCGATGGACCATCAAGCAGCTGTTCCAGGAAGAGAAAACCTACCTGGGAATGGACGATTACGAAATACGCTCCTATCCGGGGGTGGCATTGGCATATGGCCCTGGTAGCCCTGATCATGCAATTGCGCTGTAGTGCTATTATATTATTAATTATATTATTACCCCGATTACGGACCCGATGGTGGGGGGGCGTTGTACCTGTTCATGGCCTTCTCGATCCCAGCGGCAGCGAAAAGCTCTACGGCATCGGCAGCCAGGAGCACTGCCTCCTGTATGTGCTGTTCTTCTTCCGCTCCAAATGGAGAGAGGACGTAGCCTGCGGCATCACCGACTCCCTGCTCGCCGGCTGGGGCTATTCCTACCCGCAGCCGGGCAAATTCCTCGCTTCCAAGGGCATTTATGATCGAAGCAAGTCCTTTGTGCCCGCCGCCCCCACCGGAAGACCGCAGCCTGATCCTGCTCACCGGAAGGTCCAAATCGTCGTAGATCACAAGCAGTTCCCCGGGGCCCAGGGAAAAATGCCGCAGCAGAGCGGCTACCGCCAGGCCGCTGCGGTTCATGTAAGTCAGGGGCTTTGCCAGGACAGCATCCCTGCTGCCCGCGAGCAGCGCCCTGCCCACATAGGACTGGCATACGATCTCCCTTAACTGGGAACCACTGCGGTACGCCAGCTCGTCAATGACCCAAAAACCGGTATTGTGGCGGGTAAAGGTATATTTTAACCCGGGGTTCCCCAGGCCCACGATCAGGAACAAAACGTCCACCTCAACAGCAATCGACGTGAACGGCCCGGCCCCGGCTTCGCTGAAAACCGGGCTACAGGCTCAGTGCCCGGGCTTTGCGACGAGGGTGCAACAGGCCGGCCGGTTTACTGATTTACCGCGTCTCACTGCCGCTTTCTACTGCTTTTTGCTTTTTTTTAGATTCTTATCCGGTAAAGTCTGCGTAATTTTGGCAAGAAATATTGACGCTGGAGGTCGCATCCGCGTGCCCGCAGCTTCTGAAAATTTCGGGACACATTGAAAATTATTATACGCCAATTTTAATTTCTACCCATTCTTCGAAGGAAAACAGCGTTTTGCTCTACAGTTCCCCGATACTGGCTTGTCCAGGTTGGGGCTTTCCACAGCT
>PWRZ01000138.1 GCA_003563385.1 Syntrophomonadaceae bacterium | reverse complement strand
GGCAGATCATCGTAGCAGAAATGCGGCGGTATCGTTTTTTGCTCCATTTTGGCCAGCCGCTGCACGTCCTGTTCCTGCTTGGCGATGTAGCCGGCGTACTTCAGCTGTGTCTCCACTTCGAGGGAGATTTCTTTCTCATCGATGGGCGCCAGATCCTCGTTTTCCACTAATTGAAAGAGGTTCTGGTAATCGATCTCCGGCCTTTTCAGCAGCTCTGTCAGGCTCTGCGGCTTGGAGAGGGAGGCCGAACCGATGGCGGCCAGCTTCTCGTTTACAGCACTGGATGGAAATAGGCGCGCCGACTGCAGGCGCTTTTTTTCTTCCTCGATACGCCTCTTTTTCTCTTCGAAAAGCCGGTAGCGCTCCTTGCTTATCAATCCCAGGCGGTAACCTTTTTCGGTGAGGCGCAGGTCGGCGTTGTCGTGCCTGAGCAGCAGCCGGTACTCGCAGCGGGATGTAAGCATGCGGTAGGGCTCGGTAACTCCCCTGGTGACCAGGTCGTCGATGAGAACCCCGGTGTAGGCATCGGTG
Organism: Syntrophomonadaceae bacterium; assembly: GCA_003563385.1. Lineage (GTDB taxonomy): Bacteria > Bacillota > Dethiobacteria > DTU022 > UBA8154 > CSSED11-109. The sequence continues at coordinate 4,593 of PWRZ01000138.1, read as the reverse complement.
CGGCGCAGTATGAAGGGGAGTCCCTCCCGGCACAGTAGGGCGGCATTTATACCGGCAACGAGCCCCTGTGCGGCGGCCTCTTCATAGCCGGTTGTGCCGTTGACCTGGCCGGCAAAAAAGAGCCCGCCGATTTTTTTCGTTTCCAGGGTCGGCTTTAGCTGCGTGGGCGGAAAATAGTCGTATTCGATAGCGTAGGCTGGCCGGGTTATAACGACCTCTTCCAGGCCCGGTACGGTACGCAGGAAAGCATACTGCAGCTCCTCCGGCAGGCCCGTGGAAATCCCCTGCAGGTACATCTCCGTGGTTTCCTCGCTTTCCGGTTCTATAAAAATGGGGTGGCGCTCCCGCTCCCTGAAGCGCACGACCTTGTCTTCAATGGAGGGGCAGTAGCGCGGCCCCTTGCTGCTGATAAGGCCCGAGTAGATAGGGGCATAGTTAAGGTTATCCAGTATAAGCCGGTGCGTATTTTCATTGGTGTAGGTGAGGTGGCAGGGAATGTTTTTAAACTCTTTGGGGGGAGTGGTATAGGAAAAGCTGCCCACCCCCTGCTCCCCGTGGACTGCGGAAAGGCCTTCAAAATTGATACTGCGCCTGTAGGCACGCGGGGGGGTATCCGTTTTGAGCCGTGCGGCCTGGAATCCCAGTTTAACGAGGCTTTCAGCCAGCCCTACAGAGGGGTTCTGGTTGGAGGGGCCGCCCGGGTAATGGTGGTGACCGAGAAATATTTCCGAGCGCAGGTAGACACCTGCGGCCATAACCACGGCCCGGCAGGAGTAAGTGCTGCCCTGGCGCGTGGTCACCCCGCACAGCTTACCGCCCTCGACCAAGATTTCTTCCACTGCTCCTTGGCGCAGAGTCAGAAGGGGCTCTTCTTCGAGGATCTTTTTCATGCCCCGCTGGTAGGCGTTCTTGTCGACCTGGGCTCTGAGCGCCTGTACCGCCGGCCCCTTGCTGGTATTGAGCCTGCGCATCTGCAGTGCGTGCCTGTCTGCATTTATACCCATAACGCCACCCAGGGCGTCAATTTCCTTAACCAGATGGGCTTTGCCGGGGCCGCCGATGGAGGGGTTGCAGGCCATCAGCGCCGGGTGGTCCAGGAGCGTCGTCACCAGCAGCGTCCGGCAGCCCATTTTGCATGCGGCCAGTGCCGCCTCGCAGCCGGCGTGTCCGGCCCCTATGACGATGACATCATATTGTTCTCCAGTACTCATATTGCTGCTCTCCTGCCCTGTAGTTATTTGCAGCCCGGCCGGCTGAACAGCCGTCGCTGCCGTGCTGTATAAGTTCGTCGCCCTGAAAAGGGCGCTCCTTGCTTTAAAGCTGTAAAAAAGCTGCTGTAAAAGCTGTACTAGAATATTTTACACAATAGAGGAGCGGAAAACAAGGCTGCCGGCCTGCTAATTTATCTCCAATAATAGCCTGATAAAAGCTGAAAAGGTAATGGTGGGAAATAAGTTCCCGGTAGACTTTTTTAAAATGCAAGCATCTTTAAAACAGTATCAGTTTTCAGGGAGCCATCAATAATTTCATAATGCGAAATAAAATTTCACGGTCGAGGCGAGCCGATAATTTATTGATATCCCTAAATAGCGATATGCTCGGTATTACTGAAGCCCGCCCCCAGGGACAGCCCTTGACAACTATGGAATAACATTCTATAATTATAAAAATGTTAAAGACAAAATTCTATACCGGTAGGTGATTATTGATGTGTGGAATAGCTGGATGCTTTGGAGTGGATGATCCGGAGACTATTAGGAAGATGTTGGATGCCCTGCCTCACAGGGGGCCTGATGACCGCGGTATGTATTCCTACAACAATATCGTTTTTGGCCATACCAGGCTTTCTATCGTCGATATAAAGAAGGGACATCAACCTATACTGGCCAACGACGGCCAAACCGGTATTATCTGCAACGGTGAAATTTATAACTTCAAGAAGCTAAGAAAGAAATTGGCACGCAAGTACCATTTTACTACCAGGTCCGATACCGAGGCAATTCTGCATCTTTATCAGGAAAAAGGGCCGGAATGCGTTAAAGAGTTGGACGGTATGTTTGCTTTTGCTATCTTTGACGGAGATGATTTCATGCTGGCCCGCGATCCCATTGGCATAAAGCCGCTCTATTACGGTTACATTGACGGCAAACTCTATTTTGCGTCAGAGCTGGGCGCCATGAGCCTGGCCGGCGTGGAGGAGGTTCACGAGTTTCCTGCAGGGCATTATTTCACCACCCGGGAAGGGTTTGTGCAGTACTACCGGGTTCCAGAGGCCCAGGGTCATATTGACGATGTAGATGAAGCCTGCGAAAAGATCAGGGAGACTTTCATCAACGCCGTAAAAAAGAGGCTTCTGGCCGATAAGGAGATTCACGTCGGCTCTTTTTGCAGCGGTGGTATCGACAGCAGTTTGGTGGCTGCTATTGCCGCTGATGAAATTCCACACCTGCATACTTTTGTCGTCGGTATGCAGGACAAAAACGGTGTAGAGAGCGACGATCTCAAGGCATCCCGCATTGCCGCAAAACATATCGGCTCTACGCACCACGAGCTGATTTTCACCGAAGATGATTATTACCAGGTTTTGCCCACAGTCATTAACAAGTTGGAAAGTTACGACCCATCTCTGGTACGCTGTGCCGTCCCCTGCTACTTTACCTGCAAGTTGGCTGCTGACTACGTAACGGTGGTGCTGACCGGGGAAGGCGCGGATGAACTATTCAGCGGCTATCATTACATGAAGCATTACCCCATGAATGTGCAAAACAGGGAGGCCCGGCGCTGCATCAAAAACCTGCACAACATTAACCTTCAGCGTGCCGATCGCATGGGCATGTACTTCGGCCTGGAACTAAGGGTGCCTTTCCTGGACGTGGCCATGATTGACCTGGCCATGAAGATATCCCCCGAACTGAAGATCCACCAGTCCAGGAAAAATGAGGACAAGATTGAGAAATGGATCTTGAGGATGGCTTTCCACGGCACGGGCTATTTACCCGATGATATCCTGTGGCGCTACAAAGTGCAGTATACCCAGGGGGCCGGTTGCGAGGACCTCGGTGAAAGACTGGCTAATAACGAAATAGGGGACGAGGAGTATGAACGTATCAGGGCTGAGAACCCCAAGGCGACGATCAACAGCAAGGAGGCGGCCTATTATTTCAAGATCTTCCGCCAGTTTCATCCCCAGGACTCGGTGCTCGGTTCTATCGGGATCTGGACAGGTTTTGACTTTGATGAGGAAAAGGAGACTGTCCGGGGTACAATGGATGGAGCTCTTAAACACTCCTGGGAAGAAATCTAACCCTACAAGTAAAAAGAAGCACGGGGGATATGCTTCTTACCTCTTATTTCTGTTGCAAGCAAATGGAGACAGGAGGTACATCCCTGTGCTTCCTATGTGAGCGGGTTTACTGGGAGGTGATATAAGAGCTTAATGGCGCCTATTTTTTCGCCGGGGTGTATTTAATCCCCTGGTGGGAGCGGCGCCTTTTCAGTTCATTCTCCACCATCTGGGTGAACTGTGCCCTGGAAACAGGCCAGAGCGGCGCTGCCAGGAGGCCGGGGCATGTCACTTCGCTCATCAGGCGGTGCACGACTATATTGCTGCACATTATTTCCAGCTGGTCGCAGACAATGTGCAGGTATTCCTTTTCATTCAGAGGTTTTACGCCTCCGCTCATGAAAAGATCTTCCAGGGGCGTTTCCCTGATAACCTGAAGCTGGTGGAACTTGATTCCGTTTACGGGAAGGGAGTTAATTCGGGCAGCTGTCTGCAGCATTTCTTTCCTACTTTCGCCGGGCAGACCGTTGATGATATGCGCGCAGACCAAAATGCCCCTGTCTTTGCTTTTCAGAACGGCCTCCACGAAGCGGGCATATGTGTGTCCCCGGTTGATTAGCTCCAGGGTGCGGTCATGTGCAGACTGGAGCCCCAGCTCCAGCCAGATATGGTGGCTGCGGGCGTATGCCTGAAGCAGCTCCAGCACTTCGGGAAAGAGGCAGTCGGGCCTGGTAGCTACGCTGAGCCCTATGATTCCCGGTGTATGCAGGGCTTCTTCATATAAGGTCTGCAGGCGGGACAGCTCACCGTAGGTATTGGAGTATGTCTGAAAGTAGGCCAGGTACCTGCGCGCGGGCTGGAAAGCTGTTTCTTCCGGCCCTTTTTCCTGTGATTCCGAGCCCTTTTTGGGGGCACCGTCCTTTTTTTCTGCCCGGGCCTGGAAACGGATGATCTGCTCCCTGATGCTGGCTGGGGATGCTTCATTTGCCCCGGCCGGGGCGGTGGCGGGACTAAAGCCGGGGTTGTAGCAGTAGATGCAGCCCCCTGTGGAGACGGTGCCGTCCCTATTGGGACATGACAGCCCGGCATGAAGGGGGATCTTGTATACTTTTTCCCCGAACCGTTCTTTAAAGAACCGGCTTAAGCGGTAATACCACCCGTGGGGAGGCAACGGCGACACCTCCGGCGCTTATATGGAAAAACCGGGTTTTGGTACAATCGTTCAGGCTCCAGGGCGACCCTGTGGAAGGTGCTAAGCCTTCCCGGGGTCTAAAACGGGAATGATGCACCGGTTCCCCGGTTCCCCGGTT
>PWRZ01000166.1 GCA_003563385.1 Syntrophomonadaceae bacterium | reverse complement strand
TGACAGAGGGACGGGGTACTTGTCACCTTCCGGCAAAATTAGCGCCGCAGGTATGCCGCCGGAGCGGATGTGCGCAAGTTTTGGAAGTACAGGGTGACAGGGGGACGGGTGACAGGGGGACGGGTGACAGGGGGACGGGGGACTTGTCACCTCCAGGCCCGCATGCCCCGCTGGGAGACGTTTGGTAGACGTTCTGCTGCAGTTCCCTGAGACCTGTGCTTCGCAGCCAGACAGCCAGACAGCGGTTGACAGAGGGACGGGGTACTTGTCACTTTCAGCCAGGGAGCCGGAAGAAAATGAAGCATAAGAGCCGTCCCCGTGCTTCAGTTTACATGCTTCACCGGGAGGATTGCCCGTGAAACCGGAAGAAGTTTACATCCTGGACAGTTCCGCCCTGCTCGTCTATGCGGACGGCATGCCGGGGAAAGAGGTCGTGGAAGAAGTACTGCAAAAAGGCTCCCGCGGGGGCGGGAGCGTGGAGATCTACATGACGGTGGCGGACTGGGGCAGGGCTTACTACAGCCGCGCCCGCCAGAAAGGGGAAGACGCCGCCCGGGAGCTGTTGCAGGAATTGGAAAAGCTGCCGCTGAATATCGTCGTTATCAACAGGAAGGTGGCCATGGAAGCGGCAGCGATCATGAAGGATTACCCCCTCGACTACGCAGACTCTTTCGCCTGCGCCATGGCTTCCATTACCGACGGGAAGCTGGTCACCGCCAACGGGGCGCTCAAGGCAGTCGAGGATATCCTGGAGCTGGTATGGTTATAATGCATAATATTAATGGCCGTGCACCTGCCTTTGACCCCGCCTCCCAGGCGTGACCCTGGCAGCCAGCTCTGCCCCAGCACCCCCGTGGCGCCTGCGAGGTCCACTTACCGCTGCTTCCTTCCGGACCTGACGGGGTTCATGGGCTCACACCGCACGGGACCAGGGCGTCTTCACCGCTTACCAGGGGCAGACCCTGCAAAGCTGAGGGCCGGGGGCAGGATTTAAACCCTGCTCTAGCGGGTTGCAGGTTCAGGGCACCGCTACCTCCCCGTCTAGCACGGCCAAATTTTAGACAAAAATGGCGGAGAAAGGGTCAAACCTTGGCAAACCCTGGCAAACCCTCGGAGGATGTTGCCCCCTTTCCCTTCGCAGCTTTTATTATAACAGATGAACATGGAATTGTAAAACAGGGAAATACGGGCCGCGTTTTTAACGTAAAGTCAACTGCTCTTGTTATAATTGGGCGGTCATATACCTGTAAAATGCCTGATACTCTCCGGATCACCCAAAACAACGATGCGGTCACGCGGCTGCAGGACAAAGTCTACCGCCGGCTGTAGCATTTCATCGCCCCTTACAACACAGATGATCTTAATATTGCCCCTGGACTTTTCGGCCAGCTCGCCTATGCTGACGGCTCCGTTGTTCCAGGTTACTTCGCGGATCACATAGTTGGGAAGTTTGGGCAGAACACCCATTTCTACCATGGCAACCTGTAGAAGCTGAAAACCTAGTATGGATTCGGAGAGCACGTGGTTAGCTCCGGCCTGCCGTAAGCGTTCAACTGCATCAGCATGGACAGCCCTGGCGACAACATTAAGGTCGGGGTTTAACTGCCTGCTGGCCAGCACGGTAAAAACATTGATGCTGTCGTTATTTATGGTTACTATGAGCGTATCCGCTTCTTCTATTTTGACCTGCTGCAGCACATGGGACTTGGTGGCATCGCCAACGATAAGTCTTCCTTCGAAAAACAAACGACGCTCCAAAACATCGATTACATCGGGGGATATACCGGCTTGATTGAGCCTTTTACCGGCCTCCTGTCCAACTCTTCCGGCCCCGACTAAAACAACATGCCCCCCGGGGCCCGGCCCTCCCATAAAAGAAGCCAGACGGTCAATATTATTGTGAGGTCCCAGCACGATCAGGTTGGATTCACTGATCAGCGTCTCTGCCGTAGGGGTGATTATGGTTCCATCCTCGTTCCAGATGGCAGCCACTGTAGCCCCGGTCCTGCTCCGAATATTGACATCGCCAATAGACATCTGCCTGAACTCGCTGCCGGCGCCAATGTGGATAATGCTCGGTTTGAGCTGCTTGATTATTTGTGGCGAGACATCCACATCCAGGAGCTTTAGAAATTCTGTGGGGCTCGCGTCTGCACATATCCAGTCTACAAGCTGCTTGCCCAGGGTTTCTTCAAAGGTAACCACATGTGTGGCCCCGGCTGCATAGGCCAGCTCTGCCCTTTTTTCGTTTTCCATCACTGCCAGGACCGGCGTTTTGCTAATAGTGGAGATACCCAGGGTTATATTTATGTTGACGGTATCATCATTGGTGGCCACAACAAGGAGGGCTTCTTCCATTTTGAGACTTTTCAAGCCTTCATCATGTTTCGGATCTGCACATATGCAGTTAATTCCTCTCCTGATCAGCTCCACGGCTGCAGACTGCTCCTCGGAGGCTACCACATAGGGAATGCCGTGATGTTCGAGCAGAACTATAGCCCGTGCAACGGTTTCGTTAAAACAGGTGAAGACTACGTGCTTGGTCAGTTTTGTAGATGTCGGTGCCTTGGGGATGATGTAGCTTTCAATCAATATGGCCATCAGGGTCCCCGCTATCATAAAAATCATAAATACTCCCGAAACCATCAGCAAGATGGTCAAAGCCATCATCGGGACCGATTGAAAGGGCAGGAACTCGCCATAACCGGTGGTGGTAAGGCTCTGGACGATAAAAATCGCTGCCTGTCCCGTCGTTATCTCCCGACCTTCAAAAATGGCCATGAAGTATCTAACGACGGGGATCAGGACAACGATTAATACGAGCACTGCTGCAATAAAGCGAACCAGCAGCCACTTGCTGTAATCGGTTACGCGGAAAAATGGAGTCCTCTTCCCGGTATCATTTTGGAGTTGCTCTTTAGAAATTAAAATCTTTTTAAGTAAATTCACATGTGGCAGTCCTTTTTGTCGAATTAATAGAAGGGTTAAACATTTGCATAATTGCGCGTTTCGTGGTATTCTTGCCTTGCACAGGGGAAAATGCCGCGAAAAACGGCAATAACTTTTAATTTCTTGATAGTTACTGGTAGTACTGGCTGATTCGACACCTAAGCAGGTCAATTTTTCAGTTTATGGCAGCTTCTCAGCTTCGTTATCATTATTATTATCAGGGCCTGGCAGCGGTTGGAAAGAGTTTATGCAATTAAACGATTATTGTAGTCTATTCGCTTTTTTTAAGCAAATCTCCTTTTTTAAGCTCTAAACAAGCACCGGGCAATACCTTACAACGTTTTCAATTCTTGAAACGGGCCCGCCCGGGACAGCTTAACCGGGCACAAAAAAGTGTCGACGCCTTTTTTTATTTAGAAGGCGTCGACCTTACAGGCTTAATGGCGGAGAGAGAGGGATTCGAACCCTCGAGACGGGGTTTTGCCCCGTCTACTCGCTTTCCAGGCGAGCGCCTTCGTCCAACTCAGCCATCTCTCCGTGTTGGGCAATTATTATTTTACCGTAAAACGCTCCCTTTGGCAAGGGCAATGAGCTTAAAGCTTTAAGGCCCTTATCTGTAAAGTTTTGCGAAAGCAGGGGGGGCGGTTCTGTCGCTTTCCATTCTTCAAGGTTGGGAAGCTCTACAGTTCCCGATACTGGCTTGTCCAGGTTAGAGAAAACGAGGAAAATGGCTGCAACAGATACATAAAATAAAAGCAAAGAGACGGTGATAAGATGCTGGAACTGCACAGCGTCCTGTGCAAAGCAAAGAGATGGGCCGTGGAAGCGGGGTAGATACAGGTAGAGAGGTTCGGCAAAAAAGAGCTGCGCGTGCATACCAAATCAACGCGGGACGACCTCGTTACGGAGGTGGACGAGCTCTGCGAGAAATATATTACCGAAGCCATCGGCAGCAGTTTCCCCGGCCACGCCATCCTGGCCGAAGAAGGCGGCGAAGCGGACACAGAAACAGGTGCAAGGAGCAATTACCAGTGGGTTGTAGACCCCCTGGACGGCACCACCAATTATTCCCAGGGGATACCGATTTTTGCCGTTTCCATCGCCCTCAGGCACAGGGACAGGACCGTCCTGGGCATTGTCTACCAGCCGCTTCTCGGGGAAATGTTCAGCGCTGTAAAAGGTGGCGGCGCCTATCTTAACAACCGCCCCATTAGCGTTGCTCAGAAGGAGCTGCTCAAAGAAAGCGTGCTGGCCACGGGCTTCCCCTACGACAAGTCCACGCATGAAGAGAACAACGTCAAGTATTTCGCGCACTTCCTGCCCCGCATCAGGGGTATGAGGCGGCTCGGGGCCGCCTCATACGACCTGGCCAGCGTGGCCGCCGGCCGCTTCGACGGCTTCTGGGAGCTCAAGCTGAGCCCCTGGGACGTGGAGGCCGGCATTCTGCTGGTGCAGGAAGCGGGGGGCAGAGTTGTTTTCCTGGAGGGCAAAAGGCCTCTTTCCCTGGCTGCCGGTAACGGGATTATCTGCGCCAAAATCGCGGAGGAAATAAGAAAAGCGGACGGCGGCGGCAGGGCCAATTTGCGCTTGTGAGGCGGCAGTAAATACTATATAATGGAAGCGATAAATCCTTGCCCTGCAGCAGGCAGCTGCAGGCTTGAAGGAGAGGATTATTTGCCCGAGCTAATAACTGTGGATATCTCCAATATCACTGAAAAACTGCTCCCTGTGCTCAAGCGGCGGGAAGCAGTAGTGGGAGCATATCTTTTTGGTTCTATTTTGGGGCAGTGCCGCCCTGATAGCGACATCGATGTCGGTCTTTTACTGTCCCCACGTGTCTCTTATTCTGAAAAGGAGGCAGAAATAATACGGGAAGAAATACTGGAGGAATTGCCCCCATTTAACAGTCATCCTTTTGACCTTATTATTCTCAATCATTGTTCTGCTATTTTTGCTTACAGGGTAATCACCCAGGGCCGGTTGATCTATGCAGGCAACACCGATGCGGTTACCGATTTCATGGAAATGGTAAGCCGGCAGCGGGCTGAAAATTACCCCCGTTACCGCCAGGCTTTAGAAGCAATTGTGAAGAGGTGAACAGATGAGCGTTGATACTGAAAGAATAATGCAAAAAATTGCCTTTATAAGGGAACAACTTGGCGACATTAAAACGCTTACTTCT
>PWRZ01000218.1 GCA_003563385.1 Syntrophomonadaceae bacterium | reverse complement strand
TCCAGCTCTCTTTTGCAAATAAAGGAGGTATACCTGCAAATATAAGCCTTATAAGAAGCGATCAGCTCTTCACGCAAAGACTCATTTCCCTGCTGTATCTCCTTGATAACAGTTTCAATATCCTGCAAGGCTTTAACTCCTCCTGTAATCTATTACGTATAAAATTCTTTTTTTGGAGGGGCACCGGCAAAATTTTATATAGCTGTAAAGGCTATAATTGATATTCTGCTTATCAAAAACTTCTTCCTGCCAGGGGTGGTGATAACAGCAGGCGCATATTTTTCCCCTCCAGCCAAAGATGTTCAAATGGCGTTGTAAAAGCAGAAAAAGTAATTGATTTATCTTTCTATTTTTGTTATAATTAATCATATTTTTTTATTATGCGAAGCATATTAATTATTTCTAAATATTAGTATCGAGTATTGTTCACAAGGTAATTCCCCCAGAAGCTTGTGTTAAAAAAAAAAATGGGAGAAAACTTTGCAAGTTATCAGCAGGTATGTAATATCCAGTTTAAAGCGGACTTCCAGCTTCCCCTGGAGGAGCTTCAAGAATCGTTTCTTAGGTACGGTTAAAAAGCAGGTCCTGGAAACAAAAGAAAAACCGCAGAAAGTTGCCCTTGGGTGTGCCCTGGGGGCCTGCGTTAATTTTATCCCCACGCTGGGAGCCGGCTTCCAGGTAACCTTCTCTTTGGCTTCCTTATTTAAGGTAAACCAGGCCAGCGCTACGTTGACCAGCCTGCTGTTTTGGCCGCTTGTACCTTTCATGTATGCTTTCAACCTCTACATGGGCAGGCTGATCCTCACCCCGGGGCTGGAGTTCGGCGGTTTCAGGGGTTACGTTATTGAGCAGTATGCCCAGGTATTGGTAATGGAGAGCTTCCGGGGCATGGTTATGAATTCCATCGGGCTGCTGGGCCCCACTTTTCTGCTGGGCACGCTTATAAATATAGCCGTTTTCGGGACGTTGTTATATTATTTAACAATGTTTATTTTAAAGAAAATAAACTGCCGAAACATGCCGGTAAAATGGGGGTTGTAAGCAGCAGCCCCTTTTATACAGGAAAGGGACCGGGAACCGGACTGCCACAGGAAGGGTGGTCATTAATGGCACAGTTTGTAACATTTGACAGGAATGTAGAGGTAAACGGAGCCACTATTATGTCAGTAGTAAACGGCATGGGTACATTTAAGGAAAAGGGCAAGAAAATTCTTGAGCAGCACGGTCTGAAGGATATTCAGCCGGAAGGCTGGTATCCTCAGCAGGCATGGCTGGACGCTTTTAAAGCAATAGCGGAGAATTACGGGGAAAAAACCCTCGAAAGCATCGGCAAGGCCATCCCAACAAGTGCAAAATTTCCTCCCGACGTTGACGATATACATAAAGCAATCGCTTCCATAGACAAGGCCTACCATATGAACCACCGCAATGGGGAAATAGGGTACTATAGATATACACAGGTCTCCGAAAACTCCGGGGTTGTGGAGTGCAAGAATCCCTATCCTTCCGCTTTTGATAGGGGTATAATCCTGGGAATGGCCAGGAGATTAAAGCCAGGGGCCCGGATCTCCCTGGATACCAGCAAGCCGACAAGGACCAGCGGAGCCGATTCCTGCACCTTTATTGTGCAGTGGTAACAGGGCTTTATTCCAGTATATATTTAGGACAGCATTGCTTGACAATGGACGCCTGTGACAGTGAAAGCGTAAGACAACCGGCCGCCTGCGAGGCCGGTTTTTTTATGCTGGGTGTTATCGGCAGGCCCTCTGCCGAAAAAAAGCTGTTGAGCTAAAAATAATATCATTGTCGTTGCATAAACTAAAATTCAATGTAAATGCTCAGGCCCAGGCCAGCAAAGCAGGGGGACGGTTCCATCGTCTTCCCTGGCGGACCTTCGCTGCGCTACGGTGACGCTCGCATGGGGACATTCCTCTGCAAGAGGTGTGTCCCTTTACTTAATCCCGTCCCCACAGCTTCACAGGCAAAAACCCCTGAGCAGTTACGTTTTTGTTGCATTTTATGGTGCTTACCGTGCATTTGAAAAAAAATCCTTTATAATAATAGTATAGAGATACAAGGTAGTCCTTGCCCACTGAAGATGCGCAAGGGAACTTCAACAACCCCAACCTAGACAAGCCAGTATCGGGGAGCTGTAGAGCAAAAACCCTGTTTTCCTTCGAAGAATGGGTTGAAATTGAAATCGGCGTGATAATAATTTTCAATGTGTCCCCAAATTTTAATTTTCAATGTGTCCCCAAATTTTTTCTCTGGGAGGTCCCATTATGGTAGCTACCAAAGAGGAAAAAGCAAACAAAAGAGAGAAACTGGTAAAGCCATTTTTAAAATGGGCCGGTGGAAAATCGCAATTGCTCCCGGCGATTGACAAATACTTACCGTCTGAATACTCTACTTACTATGAGCCTTTCGTAGGTGGAGGGGCGGTACTTTTTTATTTACAACCGAAAAAAGCTGTTATCAATGACAGTAGCGAAGAGTTAATCAATGTTTACCGGGTAATAAGAGACAATTTGGATGAACTTGTGGAAGATTTAAAAGGGTATGTTAACTCGGAAGAGTGTTTTTATGATGTTAGAAGTTGGGACAGAAACGAAATAGAATATGCAAAATTATCGAAAATAAAAAGAGCCTCCCGCATAATATTTTTAAATAAAACTTGCTACAATGGTTTATTTAGGGTGAATAGGACCGGTCAATTTAATGCACCATTTGGTAATAATAAGAACCCCAATATAGTTAACGAACCTGTTTTAAGAGCAGTAAGTAATTATCTTAATAATGCAGATGTATGTGTAGAATGCGGGGACTTTGAAAAAAGTTTAAAGAACATTAAAAAAGGAGCCTTTGTATATCTGGACCCTCCATATGATCCTGTTTCTGGCTCGGCTAATTTTACCGGGTACGATAAAGGAGGCTTTGATAAAAAGGAGCAGGAAAGACTAAAAGAAGTATGCGACAGGCTGGATAAAAAAGCCGTTAAATTTTTACTTTCCAACTCTGCTACAGAATTCATTAAAGAATTATACCGCGAGTATAAGTGTACAATTATTACTGCCAGGCGCGCAATCAATTCTAAAGGTAACGAAAGAGGCGAAGTTGATGAAATACTGGTGAGAAACTATGATTAAAAGTATTAGCCCCCATAATCCCCGGTTTTTCCCAATTTCCTGCATTTCCCCTCTCATGGAGCAACTCAGCCCGCCGCTTATTTGCTCGACTCCTTTTACGTTAAAAAAATACCCGGTCCAAACCATTAAAGGAAAAGGATACCTTTTGCCGAATTAATAATACATTTAAAGGTGCAGACAGGGGAAGAGCATGAAGAACTGAATTCCCCGGTTCCCCTGGCTAAATAGGTTAAAAAAGTACTGGCAGCGCGGTGGAAGGCCCTGGTAAATGGGATAAACGGGGCTCCCCATACTGGAAGGCCTGCAGAGGAGGTATGGTCAGCTTTCCCCGAACAGTTATAAGTCTGCGAGGAGGATAAACATGAAAAAGGAAAGTTTTTCCTTTAGAGTAGGTCAGTTTCAATGCATGGCCGTCAGCGATGGTATCCATGTATATACAGACCCTGTGTCGTTGCTTTTCCCCGGGGCGCCGGCAGAACACCTTGAGAAGGTGCTTCGCAGGCACAACCTGCAGCCGGATGAGTGGACAGAGTGGAAAGGCACCTATACCTGCTTGCTGGTCAGTACCGGCAAAAACCTGGTGCTGGTGGATACAGGGCTCGGTGGCAGGCTTGACCCGGGCACAGGGAGACTTCTTCATAACCTGCAGGCGGAGGGGGTTTCACCGGGGGATATCGACACAGTTATCCTGACCCACGCCCACCCAGACCACATTGGCGGGAACATAGTTGAAGGGGGCAGACCGGCTTTCCCCAGTGCCCGCTTCGTGATGTGGAAAAAAGAGTGGGACTTTTGGACCTCTGATCGGGCAGCTTTGGAGCTTGCTGAAGCGGGCTTTGATGAGCATCTCCGGGAAATTCTCCTGCAGTTCGCACGCGAGAACCTGCCGCCGATTAAAGGGCAGCTTGATCTTATTGAGCAGGAAACGGAAATTGTTCCCGGCATCCGGGCCGTCCTGACGGCAGGCCATACCCCCGGCCATATGATGCCGGTTATTTCCTCGGGAGACGAGCAGCTGCTGTATATCTCCGATGCCGTAGTACATCCCATCCATATGGAGCAGCCGCAGTGGTATATGGCAACGGATATTTCTCCGGAACAGACGGTAGCCACCAGGCACCAGATCCTGGACAAAGCTGCATCTGACAAAGCGCTGGTGCATGCCTTTCACTTTCCTTTTCCCGGCCTCGGATACGTAGTTCGGAAGGAAGGGACATGGCAGTGGCAGCCTTTTATGCACCTTGTCACTGAATGATTAGATAATGAGAGATTTCGTTTAAGAAAGGAAGATGCAGATGGACCTTCAGGACCGCAAGCTGCAGCAGAGGATCGCCAGGCGCAAAAGGAAGGTCCAGCGGCTGATCGGAGAGCAAAAAACCCGCCTGGCGGCGCTTAATTCCGCAACTTTTCTTCGCCGGCAGGACTACCTGAAGGCAACCAGTACAGTCCGCAAAAAGCTGCATCGCTTGGAACAGGAGCTGTTGATCCTGGAAGCGGGTCAGCTGCCCGGGACATGGGTATAGCGACATCATTAATAATTTAATGGCAGGGGGATTACATGCGGCGGGGAAGCGGCTTTATAAGGGCGTCATTTTTAATAGTGGCAGTACTTATTTTAATAGAGGTGAACCTTACAGTGCATGGTTTTAATAGAGAGAGCAAAAAGGAGCCCATCAATAGCTTTACAGCCGGCAAAGGGGCAGAAATAAGATTGCTGGATGAAAATCTAAACGATGACCCCGAGAAGATAGTGATCTGCCTTGACCCGGGACATACAGTAGGTACTGGGAGAGGAAACAGCGAGCATTTTGGTCAAACCGAGAGCGTGATAGTGTGGGAAATTTCAATAATGCTGGAAGAAGGGTTAATAGAAAAAGGCTTTGAAGTATACAAGACAAGAAGCGACCCTTTTGAAGAAGTTTCCATAGAAGAAAGAGCTGCGCTGGCAAATTCCCTTGATGCCGACTTATTTTTAAGCTTACATAC
>PWRZ01000044.1 GCA_003563385.1 Syntrophomonadaceae bacterium | reverse complement strand
TGCTCCTGGTCCTGCTGCTGACAATGCTGCCGTTCTTATCCGGGTGCAGTAAGATAATGTCCGTTTTTGGCGGTAGCGCGGGGCCCCGCGTGGAGGTGCTGCTGTATCATTCACTGGAACCGGGTGGCTCGGAAACCTGGCCTGTCGTCGACCCAAATGTCTTTTACACTCAAATAGATCTTCTGCTGGAACAGGGATGGCGGCCTTTAACGCTGCACCAGTTTGCTGCCTGGGCTGAAGGGGGAAAAGAGCTGGAAGAAAATGCTTTTCTGCTCACTTTTGATGATGGTGCGGAAAGCATTTACCGTTATGCATTTCCCTATCTCATACATAACGAGATCCCGGCGGCTGTCTTCCTGATCGGTAAGCACCATGATCCTTGCCATGAATTGACGGAGAAGGTTTGGGTGCCCAAGCTAAATGACAGCCAGATCGAAGAAATGTTTCAGTCGGGTCTCGTGGCCTTCCAAAGTCATTCCTATGATCTGCATAGGGAGATCGATGATAAGCCTGCAGCGCTGGCTGTTTCTCCTTCCAGGGTTCTGGACGACTTTTTGCAATCAAGAGAAGTAATTGAAGACCTGACCGGGAAGGATGTATACTGCATTGCCTATCCATTTGGGGCCGCAAACTGCGATATAGTAAAAGCGGCAGAAAAGGCGGGCTTCCAGATCGGCTTTGCTTTAAACGGGCAGGAAGAAAGCGGGCAGAGCGCTGAAGAACTGCTGCTGATAAATCGTGTTCCCCTGGACAATTACTCTCTGGAGCAGTTCAGGGATTACTTTGATATTTGAGGTTACAAGGCAAATACTACTGCAGCGGGGCATCCCCCCGGTTTGATGGGGACGAAGATAAGAGTTATAATTTACTGAGAGAGTAATACAGGATAGATTGCTAAAAGTCACGGCTCACTTTTGGTAGCCGGCTATTTAAAGGGAGGAAACGTTCGGGAAAGCATGGAAGACAGTGAAAAAAGAAGAAGGACCGAGTGGCAGGATGCAGCCCAAAAAATATGTGCTGAACCGGGTATCTGCCTTCTTTGGGGGGCTACGGATACCGGCAAATCCACACTGGCCGCTTTTTTGCAGCCAATACTATACCGCCTCACTAGAAAGTACCGCCTCACTAGAAAAGTCCCTGGAAACCGGCTGTACCTCTATTTGGGGGCTGCCAGCTGTGAATATTAACAGCCCAGGCCGCGCTGCAACAGCATGGCAATCTCCCCGGCTGCATTATCGAGCAGTGTGGAATGTCCTTTTTCTTCCACTTCCAGGAGGTATCTGCCCATCAGCGACTCGATAGCTCCAAATACGGTCGCGGCCATTACCCTGGTATCGCAGGGGCGTAGAGTGCCGCTATTGATACCTTCGGTCAGGCTTTCTTCGATGAAGCGGGGAAGCCCTTCAAACTGGGCAATCCCTTCAAAGTGGCAGATTTTCGGAATCCCTCGTTCCCGGAGAAGGACAATGAAAACGTCGGGATTGTCTTTGACTTCTTCGAAATGCATGGTCAGGATGCGTTTTATCTGTTCCAGGGGGTGGAGGCCCTGTTTCTGTATTTCCAGGAAATATTGCTTCCGCTTTTCGAACTCTCTTTGAAATATATAGTCAAGAATGTCATTTTTAGTTGAAAAATAGTTGTATATTGTCCCTACGGCTACTCCGGCTGAAGCGGCAATTTTGTCAATGGTAGCATTATGGAAGCCCTCCCGGGCAATTACCTTTACCGCCGCCTCAGCAATGATTTCCTTTTTGTCTTTAACGATTTTTGCCACTGCTATACCTCCTATCTCATTATCGTATAATTTTACTCTTGATCCTTCTGTATTTCTTAAATTTTGAAAAGAGCAGCATATCCACAACCTGATATCTCCACCTTGGGTGACATCGCACCTCTGGTCTACTTTTATTCGTTCTCCGATTTCAGAAACACTGGCTCCCCTGGCTCCCCTGTCCACCTGTATACGGCCATGGAGTATCCGCCTATGAATGAATGCTCACTCACATTATAGCTGTTTAGCGCTGTTTTGTCAATAAGAGAAAAGCAGAAGCCCTTGAAAAGAGCCTGTTATCGCCCGGGTAAAAAGCAAGATACAGTCACCCTGCCTTCTCGGTCCCGTATAGAAGCAAAGATATCCTGGCTGCTATATTGCGAGCAGTAAAAGTAGATGTAATCAGGGGAAAACACTTTCTTTTAGCTAGCGTTCTTCCAGGGGGGTATATTCTCGACGTTCCGAGACTGACTTATAGGCCGGTCGTATAATCCTGCCGCCATTTACTATTTCTTCCAGGCGGTGGGCCGACCATCCGGCAATGCGGGCAATGGCAAACAGGGGAGTATATAGTTGCAGGGGCAGATCCAGCAGGTTGTATACAAAGCCGCTGTAAAAGTCAACATTTGCACTGACGCCTTTATAAATGCGCCGCTGCTCTCCTATAATTTCAGGGCCCAGTCTTTCTACCAGCGAGTAGAGCTGGAATTCCTCGGTGCGGTTCTTCTCCTTGGAAAGGCTTTCTACAAATTTCCTTAAAACATTGGCGCGGGGATCAGAAAGAGAGTATACAGCATGTCCCATGCCGTAAATCAGTCCCGCACGGTCAAATGCCTCTTTATTTAACAGGCGTTTGAGATAGTCTGCCACACTGGCTTCATCGGTCCAATCGCGAATGTTGGCCTTCATGTCCTCGAACATCTGCATTACCTTGATGTTGGCGCCTCCGTGCCTGGGGCCTTTCAGGGAACCAATTGCAGCTGCAATGGAAGAATAGGTGTCCGTCCCCGAAGATGTTACTACGTGGACGGTGAAGGATGAATTGTTCCCGCCGCCATGCTCGGCATGCAGTATCAGGGCCACGTCGAGTATCTTTGCTTCCAGCGGTGTATAATGGCTGTCCGGCCGCAGTATGTGCAGGATATTCTCCGCCGTGGACAGTTCGGGCTTTGGGGGATGAATAAAGAGGCTCTTATTTTCATGATAATGGCAGAAGGTATGGTATCCATATACGGACAGTAAAGGAAACACCGCCAATAGCTGCAGCGATTGGCGCAGTACGTTCGATAAAGAGGTGTCATTTCCATAGTCATCGTAGGCGTACATTGTCAACACGCTGCGGGCGAGGGTATTCATCATATCATGGCTGGGTGCCTTCATGATGATATCGCGCACAAAGTTCGTCGGCAGCGAACGATAATTGGTAAGTATCTGGTTAAACCTGTCCAGTTCCTGTGCATTGGGCAGCTCGCCGAACATTAATAAGTAGGCCACTTCTTCAAACCCAAAGCGGTTTTCCCTGATGAATCCTTCCACCATTTTTTCGACATCAATGCCCTGGTAATAAAGTTTGCCTTCACAAGGATGTTCTTTCCCATCAATAATTTTGGAGGAAACGATTTCAGAAATCTCCGTCAACCCCGTCAGTACGCCTTTTCCGCTTAAGTCGCGAAGCCCTCGTTTTACATCAAATTTATCGTAAAGTGTGGGGTCAATGGTACTGTTTCTCTCACAAAGGGCAGAAAGCTCTAATATTTCGGGTGTTACCTGAGAAAACGGGTTGCTCATGCATTCATTCCCACCTTTCATTATCTTCTATATACTTCCTTGATTATACCACGAATAGCTTCACCTTGCTATATAATGCATTTACTGTCCCTCCAGTATATCGAGTGCCTCGCGGGTAAAACTCGGCAATTATTGTTTTGACAGTTATGTAATTCACTTATAGTAATTTGCTTACATGATTTAATATTTAATTTCGCCGGGGATGCTTATTTTTCCTGCTGGTAAGAGGGAATCAGATATTATTTATAACATTAAGCAAAGCGAGGAAAAGTTCCGCAAAAAATCAGCAGGGAGAAGGAATATGGCGCGGTTTTCATGAATGATGTATTATAAAAGATTGTGAAAACGGTCTGGTGCAGTTCGGCACTTAAATAGGCAGGGCTGTCGCCGCTGAATAACGAAATGAGTCAGGGAACCGTCCCCTGACTCACTCGGGAACCCTCCCCTGGCTCACTCACCCTGACTCACGTCCCCTGAATGACGGGCTGCGGCCGCTGAACACTGACTTCTTTGATACCTTATCAGGCAGGTGATTGATTAAATGAAGGTTGGTTTTCCCAATAATCCCCGTAAAGAGTTCAGAGATGAAATTAAGTGGATAGCTGAAAACGGTTTCGACTTTATTGACTTGTTTTTGGAACCGGATAAGGGCGAGTTGGGAAAAGTCAATGTTAAGGAAGTTAAAGGGCAGATTGATTATTACGGCCTGGGGAGGGTTGGTCATACCGCCTGGTATTTACCGATCGGGTCGCCCGTGAGCGAGCTAAGAAGCTGTGCCGTGGAGATTATCAAAAAATACGTCGATGCTTTTATTAACATAGGATGTGACAGGGTAACCATTCATTCTAACTGGCCTTCGTCACTGTTTTCAGAAGACGAAGGAATAAAATATCAGACGGAATCAATACAAAAGATATTGAACTTTGCCAGGGAAGTGGGAGTTAAAATAATGCTTGAACCCCTGGGCACCATTCATGACCATGCCCGCAGCATTGACAGGCTACTGGCATTGAATAAGGGGCTTTACTTTCAGGCTGATATCGGGCACTTAAATATATTTGGCAGGGAGCCGGTGCAGTATTTAAGAAGGTATAAAGATAAGCTGATGCATGTTCACATGCATGATAATGACGGGGTCGATGACCTGCACCTGCCCATAGGGGCTGGAAGCATTGATTGGGACCACCTCATAAGCGAGCTTAAATCTTTCTACGACGGCACTATAACCCTGGAGATATTTTCTGATGACAGGGAGTATGTTTTATATTCAAAAGAAAAACTTTTTGGTAAATGGCACGGGAAAAACCCGTAACCGCTCGAATGAAAAAATGTGCCCCCCTGCGAGACGCAAGCCGGCAGGGTGGAGGAGAAAAAAGCCCCCACGAGAGCACAGCCCCGGAAGGAGGAGGGATTAAGATGATAGATTTGCGCGAACTGGTGTTCTTTTCATTTACTCTGGTAGAGGCGGTGCTTCTCGGGGCCGCCTCCGGGTTCCTGGTTACCCTTGATACAAGGCTTCTTTTTGTGCCGCTGATTGTCATTGTATGGGCTATTTTAAAAACCAAGAAACCCTACTACCCCTACAAGGTTATTATT
>PWRZ01000039.1 GCA_003563385.1 Syntrophomonadaceae bacterium | reverse complement strand
ATGGTTTATAAAGTCCGGGTAGTAGCGTATATCTTCAACCACCTCGTGAGGGCGGCTGAAAGTCTGTATCAAAGCCACGGCGATCATAAAGACCAGAAGATAAAAAGTCGCCTGGCGTAAAAACCGGCTGTTCAAACAAAAAACCTCCTGTCTCGTCTAACGCCCATTCATTATATCCGGAACTTCATTGTATCACAATTATTATTCGAACTCAAGTAAAACACTAATGTGAGGCAAATTGCGGTATTTCTCATTAAAATCAAGCCCGTAACCGACCACGAATTCGTCGGGAATGTAAAAACCACGGTAATCAGGTTCAATTTGCACTTTCCGGCGCTCCGGCTTGTCGAGAAGGGCAGCTATCTTCAGGGAACGGGGGTTGCGGGAAAGAAGGTTTTCCCGTAGATAGTCCAGCGTCAGGCCGGTGTCAACAATGTCTTCTATGATAATAACATCCTTACCCTCTATACTACCCTCCAGGTCTTTTAAGATACGCACGACACCGGAAGTATGAGTAGATTTTCCATAGCTGGAGACAGCCATAAAATCTATCTCCACGGGGATATCCAGAAAGCGCATCAAATCGGAGAGGAACACAACCGCTCCTTTCAAAACACAGATCAGAAGCGGCGTCTTACCGCTGTAATCGCGGGAAACTTCTCCCGCCAGATGCTTAACTTTTTGGGCAATCTCTTCCCTGGAAAGCAGCACTTTCGTTTTAGGTTCGGTCACTTTTACTCCTCCCGGCCCGTTCTTTCATAAGTTTTGTAAACCGGGTAGAATTGGGCCGCGGCCGGCTACAGCAGCCTGAAAACAAGGACCCTTTCGGTCCTCTCTGTGATCCGGCAGAGCTGGGAAACCTGTTTTCCCACCACCCAGATTATCTCCTCTCCGGCAACAACAAGGGGAACATGATCGCGTTCTCCGCGGGGGACCTTCTGGTTAATAAAGTAATTTTTGAGCTTTCTTTTTCCAGGAGCACCGAGCGGGTAAAAGCGGTCCCCGGGCTGCCTGGGCCTTACGGTAAGGACAAGCCCTTCTTCTTCGCCCTCCCCGGCCTGACCTTTTCCCGCTTTGCTCCTTGCAGCCAGCTGCAGTACCCGGTCGTGGTCGAGATAAGCTTCTTTTTCCCTGTCCGGGGGCCAGACAAGCTCCCGCGGTGAAACCACCTCGGCGGCGAGCGCCATCGATGTCCCCGGAAGATCGGCTCTTCCGGGAACCTTTATTCTAAAAGGAGTAAAAACTTTGGGCCTGAGCGGCTCCCTGTAGTAGAGCATCAGGTTATCGTAGCTCCTGGAGGCCCTCAGCCCCCAGGGAAGGTGCAGCATCCCGTGAGGGGCGCCCTCGAGGCATAAATTCACCATGGAGCGGATATGATCGTGGCCGATTTCCCTGGGGACTCCACCGAGAAGCCTGCGAACGGCCTGGCGCAGGATTCTTCCCTGCAGTGCCTGGTGCTCTCCGGCAAGCGCTTTTGCATCGAGTGCCAGACAGTGTGGTTCTTCTTTAAAGATAATGCTTTCCAGGCGTTTTCTGGCAGCATCTTCCATGTAGTCCCTGTCCAGTGTCAGTATATTCGAGAGCCGCAGCAGCGCGCGGCGCAGGTTAACATTAAACTCCTTTTCCAGGTACGGCAGCAGTTCCAGGCGAATCTTGTTGCGTTTAAAACGTACGTCCAGGTTCGTTTCATCCAGGCGAGGGGCAAGGTCGTGTTCACGGCAGTAGAGGTTGATTTCCTCCCTGCTGATCTCCAGGAGGGGCCTGATCAGGTTTACTCGGTCATCCCCCAGTTTCCTGCTGTATCTCATCCCTGTCAGACCGTCTGGGCCCGTGCCGCGCAGGAAATTGAGCAGTAGCGTTTCCACCTGATCATCCCGGTTATGGCCCACTGCTACGGAGGCAGCAGCGATCCTTTTGGCAAGCTGGCCCAGGAACCGGTAGCGTAAACGCCGGGCAGCGTCCTCTGTGGACAACCCCCGGCGCCTTCTGAACGTTTCAGCATTCACTTCCCCTATTGTGCATGGCAGGCCCATTTTCGCGGCCACACGCCGCACGAAATCGGCATCCTCACGAGCCTTTTTTCCCCTTAAACCATGATTCAAGTGGGCTACGTGCAGGGAAAAGGCAACAGTTCCATGGAGCTTAATTTCGTTCAGGACGTGCAGCAAAGAAAGAGAATCTGCGCCGCCGGACACGGCGACAATGAGCAGGTCGTTCTCCTCAATTAAATGCTCGCGCAGGATTACCTCTTTAACTTTGTGGCGAAAGGCAGGCATATTGCAGGTGTTATACCTCCTTTAATAAATAAAACCGGCCCTGCAAGCACCTGGCAGGCACTTACCGGGTAATCAATACTCTAAATCACAATTACGTTGACATATCTTTGTTGAACAACTTAATTGTTCTTTCTCCACGCAGCTACAAAATCCTTCACCAGGGGGTGAAAATATTTATGCCGGTCTCAAGCTACCGGTTTAAGGTGGCACACCAGGACGGTCAAATCGTCCCTTACACCCTGCGCCGACAGGTTACAGGCCTCTTCAATAAGCCGGTCCGCTATTATCTGCGGGTGATCATGGCGAATATTCTGCAGGGCATTTTTGAGCCAGTCTTCCTGGTTCCCCAGAGAGCCGTTCAGGAAGCCGTCCGTTATCATTACCAGCGTGCCCCCGGAGGGCACCTTGATGCTTTCTTTTTCCGGGGCGATATCCTCAAGAATGCCTATGGGAAGCGAGCCTGAACCGATTGTCCTGATCATCTCTCCTTTTTTTAAAAAGCTTGGCGGCGCTCCAAGCTTGTAAAGCTCGACCTCGCCTTCCTGCAGGTCCATCAGCGCCAGGTCTAAAGTGGCAAATTTTTCGGCCGGGTAGCGCAGCCGTAGAAGAGTGTTGATGGTATCTATGACCATCTCGCGCCGAAAACCGGCCTTGAGCAGATGCTCCATCAGTTTAACGGTGGAGCGGCTGGCCAGGCGCGCTTCCCTGCCGCAGCCCATACCGTCGCTCAACAAAACAGCCTGCCTGCCCTCCCTCAGCGGGATAACGGCATAGCAGTCCCCGGAGATGTTCTGTCCATCCCGGGCAATCTGTGCCACCCCTATCTCCACTATGAAACGACCTATCCCTTCCGGCTGGTTATTCTTTTCCCCCGTTTCCAGCTTCAATTCCTGGGTAAGGTCGTGCATTACTTCGGAGACCCCTTCCAGCTGGCGTGAAACAAGCCGGCGGCTTTCATTTATCTTATCCTGCCAGTAGCAGTTCAGGTGGTAAATGTCCTTCATGCTTCCCATAGTCCTTATTATTTCCCTGTGCCTGGGGCAGTAATGCTTGAGCTTGACCGGGATCATCTTTTCCGAAAATTTGGCACCCTCTTCAAGGGAAGAAATCATGGTCAGAACGCTGCGGTAGTGGCTTCTGAAATCGTTTTCCCAGCAGCGGCTGAAATACTCGCACTGGTGACAGACCCTTTTGCTGAAAAAATCGACCAGCAAGGTAAGGTCGCGCCTGCTGCTCACTGCCTCCTCGGCTCCAAGGGGCCGAAATGTAACGGCCAGCTCCCTGAAAACGGCTGCAAATTCCTTTACCCGGGAGGCCATCGTTAAACGCAGTTTTTCCTCACCGTCCAGCTTCAAAAACCACAATATATTCCATTGGCGCAGCTTTTCCCAGTAGTGAAAAGGCACCAGCAGGAAAATGGTGACGACGATAAGCTCCTCCCAAAGGGAGGTAAGAACGTAGCCTCCTTCAAGGCCGTAGTACGAAAGGAAGCGCAGGACAGCAAAATATCCCCCCGCTCCCCACGGCCGCCGGTAGCTGCGCAGCAGCCCGGCCGCCAGGCCTGCGGTGCCAAGCACACCGGTATAAATAAACAGGTCCGGGCTGCTGAAGCTTAAGCACAATCCGGTAACGATACCGATCACCACTCCCCAAACAGGTCCCCACAGGTAGGCGCCCACCAGGATAAGCAGGGGACAGACTATGTTTACAGCGGCGATACCGCTGAAAACAACAAGGTCATTCATGCCCAGGAAAACTATGGAAAGAAGCAGCAGGGCCCCGACAACAACCTCTGCAGAAGGTCTGCCTCTCTGCTTGACGCGCAGTGCTTCCAGCAGGGGCCGCAACAGCGGCGGGAGCACTGCCGAGAGGGCAATTTCCATTAACGTTATTATTGTAGCGTATACTGCAAAGCCGTGAATATAAAGAAATGGGAGCCGCAGCACCGCAACAGCCGGGAGGAGAGTAACAGCAAGCGGCAGCTCCTTTTTAAAAAACCTCGCCGCGGCCATGTCCAGTACTTTCCACAGCAGCATGGCCGCAGGCAGGGACCACGGTGGGAAAAAACCGGCTTCCAGCGTAAACCAGCCCGCTAAAACAGCAAACGTCACCAGGAACCTTTTCTCCGGGTACAGGCGCATCATTAAAGCCCAGAAAATGAGCGCAAATATATTTACCTCTCCCATCAGCGAGGCTCGTCCAATGAAAAGGGCTATTATAAACAGCGGCAGCCTGCTCCAATCGATCTTATTCCGGGCCCGTCCTCCTGTCAGGGACGCGATACTTTCAGTCCAATTTACTGCGTTAAACTTTCCGAGCATTTCTACACTCCCCCTTTACATAGAATTATAATCACAGTGACAGGTAATGTCTGTCATAAAAGGGAGGTAAAAGAAATTTATTACCGACAGGATAAACGCCCATGCGCCTTATATCTCCTTTAAAAAGGCCCCTTATTTAAGCGCTCTATCCCGCCCTGTTCAAAGCTTCATGATTGCTGTCGATTTAAGATAAAGAGCGCCAGAAAGTTTTCAGCAGTACATAAAAAAAACCCCCTGTAGGGAGCACCTTTGCCGGTCATCCAGGCCGGCCATTCCCCTGCTGCTCCAGCAGATCCATTATTACCCCCCAGAGTAGCCCCTCCTCGGAAACGACTATGCTTTGCTTCTGCAGGAAGCGGACAACTGACAGTGCCGCTGTTGTCCCGGCCGCGATAATATCGGCCCTCCGGGGGGCAAAACAAAGCCGCGAAGCCCTTTCGTCCTCGGAGCTGTGCACAAAAAAATGCTCCCACTTTTCAAGCACTGCGTCAGAAATGCAAAAGCGGTGCACGGCTTCCGGTTCATAGCGGACAAGGCCGCGCTCCAGGGCTGCAAGGGT
>PWRZ01000069.1 GCA_003563385.1 Syntrophomonadaceae bacterium | reverse complement strand
GAACAGGGAGCTGTAGCCGGCGTTTCTGTAAGGGGTGGTGCACCGGGCAGCAGGGAAACGGAACTCCTGCAGCCTTTTTGCCGCGTGCAGCAGCTGCACGGTATTGTCTTAAGCGGCGGAAGCGCTTTCGGGCTCGACGCCGCCTGTGGAGCGGCACGCTGGCTGGAGGAGAATCGCTTTGGATTACGTGCAGGCCCGTACTGTATACCTATTGTTACAGCGGCCATAATTTTCGACCTTTTTATTGGCAGAGGTGATGTCAGGCCGGATGCTTCCTGGGGTTATAAGGCGGCGGCTTCTGCTGGAAGTGGATTTTTCCCCGAGGGCAACGTCGGTGCCGGCACCGGTGCCACGGTGGCAAAGGTTGCCGGAATGTCCTCGGCAGTAAAATCGGGGCAGGCCGGACTGTCAAAACTGCTTCCCGGGGGACTGGTTGTAGCCGTGCTGGTTGTACCTAACGCCCTGGGAGATATAATTGGTGCAGGCGGTAAAATCCTTGCCGGCCCCCGTGAAGGAACCATAATGCGCTCTTCCACGGAACTTATCCAGGAAGGGAAAGCCAGGCTGGAAGACGGACTTTTCGATGTTGAAAACGGGTTTATATTAAATACCACCCTGGCCGTGGTCGCCACCAACGCCATACTTTCAAAGGTTGAGGCAAACAGGGTCGCTGATGTGGCCCACAACGGGCTGGCCCGCTCCATAACTCCGCTGCATACGTCCTGGGACGGGGATACTGTATTTGCCCTCGCCACCGGGCAGGTGGCCGCTCCGCCCGATCTGGTCGGCATTGCAGCGGCGGGACTGCTCGAAGAAGCGGTGCGCCGGGCTCTCTTACAGGCACACTCGCTGGGGGGGATTCCGGCAGTTGATGACCTCCATAAAATTTGAAATCTTAAATACCTGCAAGCAGGAATTCATATTTTTATGTAGAATTTAGAATCAGTCAAGTTATATAGTCGTTGTGGCTAATTTGTGGAAACAACTGCAGGAGAAGACGTTTTTTATAACCTGTTATGACTGCAGCCGTTGTATTTAGTTTTTTATGGAAAGGGGGTTGGTGGCTAGGCGCTTTGTGAACGAAGTCACATAGGGATAAGGAAGGATTTGGTTACGAAATTTTTTTTGTAGTTTTTATTGACCCGGTAATGGCAAGCTGCCCGGTGATGATTCCGGTGGAGCAGTGTTATGATGAGTAAACGATTTATAATTCTAAAGGAGGCTAAAAAATGCCATTGGATCCAACCAAATATGCTGACTGGCAGATAGCCGAGGAAGCAGAGAAAACGATGAAGAAGGTTTACCAGTTGGGGGATGAGCTGGGGCTGGAGAAAGAGGAGTTATTACCCCAGGGTCACTACGTGGCTAAGATTGACTACAAGAAGGTTGTTGAACGCCTCAAGGATGCGCCCGACGGCAAGTATATTGATGTAACGGCCATAACCCCCACCCCGCTCGGGGAAGGGAAGTCCACTTCACTGGTAGGCCTTGTCCAGGGCCTGGGTAAGCGCGGCAAGAACGTTGTCGGGACAATGAGGCAGCCCTCCGGTGGCCCCACCATGAACGTGAAGGGTTCTGCCGCCGGCGGTGGTCTTTCCCAGTGTGTTCCCCTGACCGAGTTTTCATTGGGACTTACCGGGGACATTAACGCTGTTATGAATGCACACAATCTGGCCATGGTCGCCTTAACCTCGCGTCTGCAGCACGAGTTCAATTACAGCGACGCTTTCCTGGAGAAAATAGGGCTCAAGAGGCTCAATATTGACCCCAACAACGTGGAAATGAAGTGGATCATGGACTTCTGCGCCCAGGCGCTGCGCAACATGGTCATCGGTATCGGGGGTAAGATGGACGGCTTCATGATGGAATCCGGGTTTGCCATTGCCGTATCCTCCGAAATCATGGCTATACTCTCCGTAGCCAACGATCTCAAGGACATGAGGGAGCGCATGGGTAAGATCGTGGTTGCCTACGATAAGAAGGGCAACCCCATTACCACGGCCGACCTGGAAGTTGACGGCGCCATGACCGCCTGGATGGTGCAGGCACTGAACCCCAACCTGATGCAGACCCTGGAAGGGCAGCCCATGTTAATACATGCCGGTCCTTTTGCCAACATAGCCATCGGGCAGTCTTCAATCGTTGCCGACCGCATAGGCCTCAAGTTGGGCGACTACGTCGTGACGGAGTCCGGTTTTGCCGCCGACATCGGCTTCGAGAAGTTCTGGAACCTGAAGTGCCGCATGTCCGGCCTGAAACCTCACTGCGCTGTGCTGGTGGCCACTATCAGGGCGCTGAAGTGCCACGGTGGAGCACCGCTGCCTGTTCCCGGCAAGCCGCTGGATCCAGGCTACAAGGAAGAGAATGTCCCCTGGGTAGAAAAGGGCTGCGAAAACCTGATACACCTCATCAACGTGATCAAGAAGTCCGGTATGAACCCGGTCGTCTGTATAAACGCTTTCTACACTGATACCGACAAGGAGATCGCTGCCGTGCGCCGTCTGGCCGAGGAGGCCGGAGCAAGGGTCGCTCTTTCCAGGCACTGGGAGCAGGGTGGCGATGGCGCCCTCGAGCTGGCCGATGCCGTTATTGAAGCCTGCGAGGAAGAGTCCCAGTTCAAGCTGCTCTACGAGCTGGAAACGCCGATTCGCGAGCGCATCGACTTGATCGCCAGGGAAGTTTACGGTGCCGATGGGGTCGATTACACCCCGCAAGCCCTGGAAAAAGTGAAGCGCATGGAAAAAGACCCCGAGATCCAGAAGCTCGGTACCTGCATGGTAAAGACGCACCTCAGCCTTACGGACAACCCTGCACTGAAGGGTGTTCCCAAGGGATGGAGGCTCGCTGTGCGTGACATACTTACTTACGGTGGTGCAGGCTTTGTAGTTCCTGTTGCCGGAGCGATCAGCCTGATGCCAGGAACCGGCTCCAACCCGGCCTTCCGCCGCGTTGATGTTGACGTAGAGACGGGCAAAGTTAGTGGTGTATTCTAAAAATAATAAACGAATAGCTGGCAGGGCAGGTGTCATGCGTTAAGTGCCAGGGGAAGGGAAATTGCCCTTAGACGAAAGGTTCCCTCCGGGGAATGCCTGCGACATGGCACCGCTCCTGCTTCCATTGAAGAACAAAGTAAGCACCTCTTTCCCCTTGGATGTGGTATCTATCCATCCCTGGAGAAAGGAGGTGCTTCTTTTGGGTCAGACACGGGGACCAGACACGGGGACGGTTCTCTTGTCTCACTTTTTGATCGGTGAGACACGGGGACGGTTCTCTTGTCTCACTTTTTTGCAGCTTTGCATTTATTTGAAGAAAAAGTGAGACAAGAGAACCGTCCCCGTGTCTCTTCCCGTGTCTCGCGAGTGAGACAAGAGAACCGTCCCCGTGTCTGGCGTGTCTCCCCGTGCCTCATTTTTTTAGACTTTGAGGCTTACCCCGAGGCGACGAAGGTACGCTGTAAATATGAAAAGGGCGCAGGCAGTGAAAAAAGCAACAGTCACCCCGATGGGGGGGGTAAAGCGGACAGCAGCGATGTAGTAATATGGGATGTAGACCAGCCCCTGCATTACCCAGGCCAGGAGGGGGCTTTCTCCTACGGAGCGGAAGATACTTTTTCGACGGGGGAGTGTGTATAAAATAACATAGCACAATGCAGAAACCCCGAGCGAAAAATATATAAAGGAAGCATTGACGCTTATTCTGTCCATGGGCCATAAAAGAAAGTGAAGGGAGAGTCCCAGGGCGATGAGCGCTGCGCCGGAAGCGGATACCGTCTTTAAAAATGAGGGCGTGTTTTTTTTGTTTAAAAGCAGTTCACCACAGATGCTTCCAGCTGCAGGCAGCAGCGACCAGGACAAAACGGCTACCGGCCCGCCCTCCAGGAGGTGTGTAGTTGCTTTAATAAAGGGGAAAACATCCAGTAAGATGGCCTGGTAGAGGAGGGGAAAAAAGAAGAAAGCGGCCAGCCTTACTTTTAAAGGCAAAAACAGCAGTAGAATGACAAAAAGATAGCTCAGTGCCCAGGTTTCAAGAGTGCCCCAGGTGGAAAAAAGGGCATTTTGGTAATCCAGGCCCCTCCCGATGAGAAAGATATAATTGGGAATATAGCCAATTAAAAAAAGCAGCAGTACGCGCCTGCCGGTGCGCCGCCACGGGGAGCGCTCCGCCGACATCGAGGAACGAAGGGTAAATGGAAGGCTAAGTCCGATGGCAAAACCGAAGAGAGGGGCGACCATGTCCAAAGGGAGGGCTTTGCCGGGCTGCCCGTGGCTTAATAGCAACGGAAGATTACGGTTTAAAAGATGCATGAAGTTGGCCAGCAGCATCAAAAAGATGGAAAAACCGCGGAAGTCGTCTATGCTTGTTTCGCGCATCGGCAGCACCCGTTTACATTATATTTAAAAGACCAGCACCTGCGGCAGAAAAAGCAGCATTGACTGGAGAAGCGAGCAGCTTAAGATATTCCTGCTGCGGAGGTAAATAAAGCTCAGTAAAAAGGCTGTCCCCGGAACAAAGAAAAAGATCTCCAGCATGCGGTTATAGCTTTCCAAAAGCTGTGGTTCATTTAGAGAAGCGCTGGAAAAATGGTACATTGTAATGACGGCGACAGTGGCGGTGATGCCCGACCATTTCCCGAGCAGCCTCTCCATGACGGTTTGAAAATAACCCCTCCAGAAAAGTTCCCGTCCCAGGGAAAAGATAAAGCAGAATGAAAAGGTTTTTATAAGGCCAGTGTAAGCGGCGCCTGTGTTAATAAATCCGGAAGGGAATTTTAAAGCCGAGAAGATCGTGATTATGAACACTGCTGCGGAGGAGAGAACTAGGCTGCGCAGGATATTTATTCTGGTCAGGCCGAAGGATTGTTCTGCAATAACTCCCCGGTGTGCGAGAAAGAAAAGCAGTATAAAGATACTGTAGTAAGCAGATATAACTGCAGGAGAAATGGTGCTGTCAAAAGGCGTTAGACCACTGTAGCTTTCCAGCACAAATATGGCCGGTATTATAGCGGCGACAAGTAGGATTTCCACCCCTGAAGGGCGGCTTGCCAGTATTTGCCGTAGGGCATTGGATGGATGCAGGTCCAGGGTGAGGATCTTTATCAGCAGCGCTGTTACTAAAAAAAGTAGGCTAAAATAGACGGTAATAAAAGGATCCTTTTCTTCTGCGTCGGGATAATGGGAAACCACCGTCCTACCGTCGTTTTCCAGGTATATGTAAGAGAGGTCTCCTGGAGGCAGGAAAATTCTCGTGTAGCCGAGCCCTTCAATTTTGGGCAGATTGATCAACTGCCGTGCCGGTGCTACCAGCCTTGTTTTCATGCCGCTGTCTTCCAGGGGCAGCAGGAG
>PWRZ01000073.1 GCA_003563385.1 Syntrophomonadaceae bacterium | reverse complement strand
CGACCTGGCCCGGGAGATAAAAGAGGGCCTTTGAAAGAGGAATAATCAAAATAATGTCGAATAAAAATTAGTATAACCCCTATCAGGCCAGGGAACGCTGCAGCACCGCATACGCAGGACCGCGCTCGACAATTTGACGCCCGGTCAGCGACCAGCGCATTGTGGAGCTGCTGCAAATCAGGGGCTTTAAAGTATCACGGCGGACGGTAACCAAGTACCGGAAAGAGATGGGTATCCCAGCCTCTTTTAAGCGCCGCCGAATTTAAAGCAATACCGTTAAGAAATAAAGCTTCTTCATCCAGGAGACAAAATACGGGTCAAAAAAAGTCCCACATGGGCTTCTTTTGACCCGTATTTTGTAGTATAATATTTTCAGGAAGGTGAATTAAGGTGTCCTGGAATATTGACCAAGACAGCATCAGTCTCCTGGCACCGGAACTGCCCGAGATTGTTGTGCGCCGCTACTGTCTTCTGCGGAAGATCTACTACTGCAGTCCTATCGGCCGCAGGAGCCTGGCGGCCTATTTTAACATGGGCGAACGGGTTGTCCGCAGGGAAATAGATATTTTAAGAGAGCAGGGTTTCGTAGCCATTGAGCGCAAGGGTATCGTGCTTACCACGGCAGGGAAGTCCATGGTCAAGTCGATCATGCCCTGCCTGAAGTCATTTTTGGGACTGACGGCCCTGGAAGAGAGACTGCTTGAGCTGCTCAAGATCAGGCGCGTAATAGTGGTTCCCGGGGACCTTGAAAGCGATGCTGTTGTTCTTTTGGAAATGGGTCGCGCCGCCGCGCGGGTGCTGAGAGAATGCCTGGAACCGGATATGGTGCTGGCCGTTTCCGGGGGGACATCATGCGCCGCCGTTGCCGATATGCTCTCCGAAGCGCCTGCGCCGCCGGGTATAACTGTAGTGCCGGCCAGGGGCGGGCTCGGGGAGGTTGTTGATTACCAGGCCAATACCATCGCCGCCCGTGTTGCCCAGAAGCTGAGGTCGAGCTACCGGCTCCTGCACCTGCCCGATTCGTTAAGCCAGGAAGCCCTGCAGATGCTGCTTCGGGAGGAAAAGGTAAGAGAGATCCTGGATCTTATTAACTCGGCCCGTGTCCTGCTGCACGGTATCGGGACTGCCGAGGAAATGGCCAGGCGGCGCGGTGCCGGGTTGCGGGAAATGGGAAGGCTGCGCGAAAAAGGGGCTGTTGGTGAAGTATTCGGGGTTTTCTACAATGACAGTGGAGATGTTGTTGATCGCATCCCCGGGCTGGGGCTTTACCTGGAGGAGTTGAGCGGTCATGTTGAAAACGTCATTGTTGTAGCGGGGGGTCGAAAGAAGGCTAAAGCGATAGCAGCAGTTGCCGGTAATCATTCGCGTGACCTGCTTGTTACCGACGAGAGTGCCGCCCGGGAAATACTGCAGGTAGAGGAAGGGGATAACCTGGAAGGCGGTAGCGATATTTTTGTCCCTGGAAGATTGCCTCGCGAAGGGGATAATCTTTCGCGGTCATGATTATATTAAGGAGGTAGAGTTGTATATGGCTGTTAAAATAGGCATCAACGGCTTTGGGAGGGTGGCGAAAGCCTGCCTGCGCGCTTCTTTCGAACACCCCGGTGTAGAAGTTGTGGCGGTAAACAGTGTTCGTGATCCCAAGCTCCTGGCCCATCTCTTAAAATACGATTCCGTTTATGGGACCTTCAGTGCCGATGTCCAGGCCGATGGACAAAGCCTGCTGGTAAACGGTCAAAGGGTACATATTCTAGCCCAGCGGGACCCATCGCAGCTTCCCTGGGGTGATGTCGGCGCCGAAGTAGTCCTCGAGGCTACGGGGGCTTTTAACAGGCGGGAGCAGGCAGCAGCCCACTTAGACAACGGTGCCCGGAAAGTGATTATCACCGCCCCGGGGAAAGGCGTGGAGCTGACGGTTGTTATGGGGGTAAACGAGGACCGCTATGACCCCGAGAATCACGATGTCATCTCCAACGCTTCATGTACAACCAACTGCCTGGCAGTTGTTTCCAAAGTTCTCCAGGTAAAGTTTGGTATAACCAGGGCCTTGATGACCACTGTACATTCATATACCAATGACCAGCGCCTCCTTGATATAACGCACGACGATTTCAGGCGGGCCAGGGCTGCCGCTGTTTCCATGATACCGACAACCACGGGGGCGGCGCTCAACGTGGGCCTGGTTATCCCGGAACTTCAGGGTAAAATAAACGGCACCTCCATCAGGGTTCCGACCTTCTCTGTCTCCGTGGTAGACCTTGTCGCGGAGCTGGAAAATAGTGTTACCGAAGAAGAGGTAAACGAGGCCTTTGTGGAAGCTTCAAGCGGCAAGATGAGCGGTTACCTGGATGTTTCCAGCGAGCCCCTTGTTTCCATAGATTTCAAGCAGAATCGGCACTCGGCGGTTGTTGATGCCCTGTCGACGATGGTGGTGGGCAAGAAAATGGTCAAGGTGCTGGCCTGGTATGACAACGAATGGGGCTATGCCCAGAGAGTGCTGGACCTGGCCGAATACATTATGTCACGCCGCGGCAGTTAAATATAATCAATGCAAGTCCGTTTTGATAAAGGAGCTTGGAAACACTTTTTTGCCGGGAGCAGCGCGCCGCGCCGTGGAACCTGGCTGCATTATCATCTTCATTTAATCGAGCGATTGAGGTGTTTTGAGCATGTGCAGAAAGCTGACAATCAAGGATGTCCCCGTGGAGGGAAAGAAAGTTTTTGTGCGTGTGGATTACAATGTTCCCCTTTCCGGAGAGAACGTGATCGACGATTCCAAGATACGGGCAACCCTGCCGACCATGAAGTACCTTCTGGAGAGGGGGGTAAGGGTTATAGCAGCTACCCACCTGGGACGGCCCAAGGGACGTGTCGTAGAGGAACTGCGCCTTGACCCGGTGGCAAAAAGACTTTCCGAGCTGCTCGGTGTAGAAGTTATTAAGTGCAATACCGTTGCCGGTGCCGAAGTGGAAAGGGCGGTGGAAGCTCTTCCCCCGGGAGGGGTCCTCCTTCTCGAAAATGTCCGTTTCGAGCCGGGAGAGGAAAAGAACGATCCCGGGCTTGCCGCCTCCTTTGCTGCGCTGGCTGATTTATTTGTAAACGATGCCTTTGGGACTTCCCACAGGGCTCATGCTTCAAACTGCGGTATAACCCGCCATCTTCCTGCCGTCGCCGGGCTGCTGGTTGAAAAAGAGCTCCATTACCTGAATAAATCCAGGGAAAAACCGCAGCGCCCACTGGCGGCCATCCTGGGAGGCAAGAAAGTGGCTGACAAGATAGGTGTTATAGAACATTTTCTTAATGAAGCGGACAGCCTGATGCTGGGCGGTGCCATGGCCAACACCTTTTTGAAGGCCAGAGGGCTCGCCCTGGGCAGCTCACTGTACGAGGAGGATAAGCTCGATGCCGCCGCCGAAATACTGTCCCGGTCCCAAAAAAGAAGGGCGCGATTGCTGCTCCCCCTCGACGTCGTGATTGTGGAGACACTCCGCAGCAACAGCCCTTCCAAAACGGTTAACGTGGAAGATGTCCCCGAGGGCTGGATTGCCGTTGACATCGGCCCTCGAACGGTAGATCTGTATAGCGGGGTAATCGAGGAGGCAAAGACGGTCTTGTGGAATGGCCCCCTGGGGGCCTACGAGTTTGAGCCTTTTGACTGGGGTACTGAGATGATTGCCCGGACCATTGCCGGGACGGGGGCCGAGTCCATTATCGGTGGCGGTGATGTAGTTGCCGCCCTTGAAAAATTGGGTCTGTCCGGAAAGATGACCCATCTTTCCACCGGCGGCGGGGCCACCCTCGAGTTTTGGGAGGACGGGGAACTCCCCGGACTGGCCGTCCTGCAGGAGAAATAAAGAAAGAACTTTTTAAACAGGGGCAGGGAGGGGAAGTGAAAGTAATGGAGACAAGTAGAAGGCCGCTGCTGGCAGCCAACTGGAAGATGCATAAGACCGCCGCGGAGGCAGAAGGCTTTATAAACCGCTTTCGGCAAAATGTTGCCGATGTAAAGGGGATGGACGTGGTTATCTGCGCTCCTTTTACGGCCCTGCACAGGCTCGCCGCCCTGCTGGGGGCAGGGTTCCTGCAGCTGGGGGCCCAGAATATGCACTGGGACAAGGATGGCCCTTTTACAGGAGAGATATCCGCGCCCATGCTTAAAGAAGCGGGAGTAAGATACGTACTTATCGGGCACTCGGAACGGCGTATGCACTTCGCGGAAACTGTGGAGATGACCGCCAGAAAGCTTAACGCCGCCTCTCATTTTGGCCTCCAGCCGGTGCTGTGCATTGGAGAAAATGAAAAACAGCGCCAGGACGGCCGCACAGAAGCGGTGCTCAGGGAGCAGCTGCTTGGGGCGCTGGACGGCCTTGCTGAAAGAGATAAGGGCGAGGCCGGGCTGGTCATTGCCTATGAGCCTGTTTGGGCCATCGGCACGGGGACACCGGCCCGGGGAGAAGATGCAGCGATAGCTGCCTCATTTATCCGCTCCCTGCTGCGGCAGACCCTCGGTGAAGCTGCCGCGAAGGTCCGTATTCTTTACGGCGGCAGCGTGGGACCGGAAAACATAACCGATTTTACCGGCAGGCCCGATATAGACGGTGCTCTCGTGGGTGGCAGCAGTCTCAAAGACGAAGTCTTTGCCGAGCTTGTTAAAGCCGTTTTAAGCAGCGGGGGGAGGGGCTAAGTATGTCTGCCAGTAACCTTGTCGTGCTGATCATCATGGACGGGTGGGGCTTGAGCGACAGCCGCGACGGCAATGCCGTTTACCTGGCCGAGACACCCAACCTGGATCGTTTATACGAGGAATTTCCTTTTACGCGCCTTGCCTCCAGCGGTGAGGCCGTTGGGCTGCCCGAGGGCCAGATGGGAAACTCCGAAACAGGGCACCTCAATATCGGGGCCGGCCGCATAGTATACCAGGAAATAGTGCGCATTAGCAAATCGATCCAAGAGGGCAACTTTTTCGGCAACGAGGGTCTTTTAAGCGCTATCGGTAAGGTAAGGGAAAACGGTTCCGCCCTGCACTTGATGGGTCTGCTGTCTGACGGCGGTGTGCACAGCCACAATGAACATCTCTACGCCCTATTGAGGATGGCCCGCAGGGCGGGTCTGCAGGATGTCTATATACACGCGGTGCTTGACGGCAGGGATGTCCCCCCTTCCAGTGCCGCTGCTTACCTGGAGGAAGTAGAAGATGTCATCCGCGAACTGGGCCTGGGAAAGGTCGCCACCATCAGCGGGCGCTACTACACGATGGACCGCGACAAGCGCTGGAAAAGAACGGAAAAAGCCTACCGGGCCTTTGTTTACGGTGAGGGAGAGAGGGCCCGCGGGGCAATGGAAGCGCTGCAGTCCGCTTACGGGAGAGGAGAAACGGATGAGTTCGTCCGGCCTTCGGTTATCGTCATCGACGACGGGAGCCCGGCGGCCACGGTTAAAGATGGCGACGCCCTCATTTTTTTTAATTTTCGCTCCGACAGGGCCAGGCAGATCAGCAGGGCCTTCGTAGATAAGGAATTCCACGATTTTGACCGCGGCAGAAAGCCTGTTTTCCCCCATTTTACCTGTCTCACCGAGTATGATCCCCTTCTGGAAGCGCCGGTGGCCTTTACGCCCGAGTATCTTAATGACACCCTCGGTGAGGTTGTTTCACGGTCCGGGCTCAAGCAGCTGCGCATTGCCGAAACGGAAAAGTATGCCCATGTGACCTATTTTTTCAACGGGGGCGTGGAGAAACCGTTTACGGGGGAAGATAGAATGCTCATTCCTTCCCCGGAGGTAGCCACTTATGATCTCAAGCCGGAGATGAGCGCCCCGGAGGTTACAGATGTGGTGCTGAAGGCCATGCAAAAAGAGCGCTACGGGCTGGTGGTACTCAACTATGCCAACGCCGATATGGTCGGTCACACCGGGAAGCTGGAGGCCGCCGTAGAAGCGGTGGAAACGGTTGATACGCAGGTAGGGCGCGTTGCCGCTACGGTGTTGGATAAGAACGGGATTGTCCTGGTCACGGCTGACCACGGCAATGCCGAAACAATGCTGGCTGCAGATGGCACTCCGCATACAGCACATACCAGCAACGACACGCCGCTGATCCTGGCGGCGCAAAACGGCCACTTTAGCCTGCCCCCGCGGGGCAAGCTGGCCGATATCGCGCCCACGATATTGAAACTGCTTGCCCTGCCGCAGCCGGAGAGCATGGACGGCACTGCGCTCATCTAGCTGCAGGCGGGCAAATAATACAGGAAAGAGGCGATTTTGCGATGAGTATATTTATTCAATCTATACGCGCAAGGGAAATAATTGATTCCCGCGGTAATCCCACCGTAGAGGTTGACGTAGAACTGCAGGGCGGTTTTCAGGGCAGGGCTTCCATCCCTTCCGGGGCTTCCACAGGGACATTCGAGGCCGTGGAGCTGCGGGACAAGGATAAGAAACGCTACTTCGGAAAAGGGGTTCTTACGGCCGTGCAGAACATCAATGATAAAATTTATCCCGTCCTCAAGGGGAAGGATGCCCTCAACCAGGGCGAGATAGACAGGATGCTGCTGGAGCTCGACGGCACTGAAAACAAGAGCAGGCTCGGTGCCAATGCCGTGCTGGGTGTTTCACTGGCTACCGCCCGTGCCGCTGCCGAGGCGGTAGGGCTGCCCTTTTACCGCTATCTGGGAGGGATTAATGCCAATGTCCTTCCTGTCCCGCTGATGAATATTCTTAACGGTGGAAAGCACGCCGACAACAATGTTGATGTGCAGGAGTTCATGATCGTTCCTGTCGGGGCAAAAAGCTTTCGCGAAGCACTGCGCATGGGCACGGAAGTCTACCACAACCTGAAAAGGGTCCTCAAGGAAATGAACCTGAACACCTCCGTGGGAGACGAGGGCGGTTTTGCCCCCAATCTTACCTCCAACGAAGATTCCCTGCAGCTTATCGTCAGGGCTGTCGAGGAGGCCGGTTACGAGCCCGGCAGGGACATCTACCTGGCCCTGGATGTTGCCGCCTCGGAGCTTTACGGGGAGGGCAAATACCATCTAAAAGGGGAGGGGCTGGAGATGACTGCAGCCCGCCTGATCGAGTATTACCGCAACCTCATCTCCAAGTACCCTATCGTATTAATTGAAGACGGGCTGGCTGAAGACGACTGGGAGGGCTGGAATGAGCTTACTGAAGCCCTGGGGAGCGAGATGCTCCTCGTCGGAGACGACATCTTTGTTACCAACTTCAGGCGGCTCCTGCGGGGCATTAACGAAAATGTTGCCAACGCGGTGCTGGTAAAAATGAACCAGATCGGCACGGTCACCGAAACGCTGCGCACTATGCAGCTTGCCGTGCATCACGGATACCGCTGCGTTGTATCGCACCGCTCCGGGGAAACGGAGGACACGGCTCTGGCAGACCTGGCTGTGGCCTTGAACGCCGGTTTTGTCAAAACAGGTGCGCCGGCGCGTTCAGAGAGGGTGGCCAAGTACAACCGCCTGCTCAGAATCGAGGAAAACCTGGGCCGGTCGGCCCGTTTTCCGGGGAGGTCGGTTCTGTAGCTTGCCGCTTAATAATTCTTGTCATGGTTTATTTATTGTGGTAAAATAACGATGGTGTTTGCCAAATTTTATTGTAGAGGAAGGAACCTGTTTTGAGGCTGGCAATTATAATTATATATGTTACTGTATGTATATCGCTGATTGCCTCCGTGCTGCTCCAGTCGGGGCGCAGTGCGGGACTGTCAGGATCTATTGCCGGGGGCGCGCAAACCCTTTTCGGCAAGAAAAAGGGCCTGGATGACCTGTTGAGTCGCGTTACCACTGGACTGGCTATCGGTTTTATGATCCTGGCCATCATTCTGACCATTCTGGCGAATTAGGCCGGAAACATGTTCGAGCGAGTAAAAGGGGGGTGGAAGTATAAAAAGCGCTGTCGGTGAAGGGTACAGGATTGGTAAGTGAAACCGTTGGACCTGGAGATAGGTATGTCTTTTTAGGGACAGTCAATTTAGAAAATTCATCTTTAAGGGAATTGTTGTGGCATTTTATTATAGCAGAAAAGGAGGAGGTAAACTGTGGGTCCTTTTGTAATTATGCCTATAGCCGGAGTTATAGGTATTATTTTTGCTATTTTCCTCTGGGCCAGAGTGGCCAAAGTTGACCCCGGAAACGAGCGCATGCAGGAAATAGCTGCTGCTATTCACGAAGGGGCGATGGCTTTTCTAAACAGGGAGTACCGCAGTCTCGGTATTTTTGCCATCATTCTTTTCCTGGTATTGGGGTTGTTCATCAGCTGGTTCACGGCTATCTGCTTCATCGTCGGTGCAATCTTTTCCGGTACCGCCGGATATGCGGGTATGAAGATAGCCACTCTTGCCAACGTGCGCACCGCCAGCAATGCCCGCGAAGGAATCAACGGAGCCCTGACGGTGGCCTTTTCGGCTGGCTCCGTTATGGGCTTTATGGTTGCCGGGCTCGGGCTGCTGGGGCTGGGCTTACTGTACTTAATTTTCGGTGATCCCACCATTGTTAACGGCTACGCCCTCGGGGCCAGCTCCATTGCTCTCTTCGCCCGTGTGGGCGGCGGTATTTACACCAAGGCCGCCGACGTGGGCGCCGACCTTGTCGGCAAGATAGAAGCGGGCATCCCGGAAGACGACCCCCGCAATGCCGGTGTTATTGCCGATAACGTCGGCGACAACGTCGGTGACGTGGCCGGCATGGGTGCCGACCTGTTCGAATCTTACGTCGGCTCCATGATCGCCACCATGACCGTCGGTATCCTGGTATATGGAATTCCAGGAGTGCTGCTTCCCCTCATGGTCGCCTCCGTGGGTATAATTGGCTCCATTGTTGGCTTTTTCTTCGTGCGGGCCAAGGAAGGCGTGCGCCTGGGAGCAGCCCTGGAGCGTTCCACCTATGTGGCCGCCTTGGTTGTCTTGGTCGCTTCCTATTTCCTGTCCGTCGGAATACTGGGCGAGGTAGGTCCCTTTATAGCTGTGATTGCCGGTCTTTTAGCCGGTGTGGTGATCGGTAAAATGACGGACTACTATACATCCTACCATTTTAAGCCGGTACAAAACCTGGCCCGCTCCTCGCAGACAGGTGCCGCCACCAATATAATTAGCGGGCTGGCCCTGGGGATGAGAAGCACCACTTTGCCCCTTCTGACTATCGTTATAGCGATCATCATAGCTTACTTTGCCGCCGATGTTTACGGTATCGCCATCGCTGCAGTGGGGATGCTGTCCACGGTGGCTACCACCGTTTCCGTGGACGCATACGGCCCTGTTGCCGATAACGCCGGCGGCATTGCTGAAATGGCCGAGCTGCCTCCGGAGGGGCGCGAGATCACGGACGAGCTCGATTCCGTGGGCAACACCACCGCCGCTATCGGTAAGGGATTTGCGATCGGTTCCGCCGCCCTGACGGCCCTGGCCCTCTTTACGGCCTACACCCAGGCGGCGGATATAGATATTATCAACATTACCGAGGCAAACGTCATCGCCGGACTGTTTATCGGCGGTATCATCATCTTTTTTGCCTCTTCCAGGACCATGGAGGCTGTTGGGCGTGCCGCCTTTGACCTTATCGAGGAGATCCGCCGGCAGTTCCGCGAAATTCCGGGCATCATGGAAGGGACAACCAAGCCCGAGTATGCTAAGTGCGTCGATATCAGCACCAGCGCCGCTCTCAGGGAGATGATCGTACCCGGCGTTGTGGCCGTGGCCGCACCGATCGTTGTAGGGCTGATTCCTTTCCTGGGCAGAGAGGCACTGGGTGGAATGCTGGCAGGTGCCCTGGTAACAGGGGTGCTCATGGCTATTTTCATGGCCAATTCCGGCGGTGCCTGGGACAATGCCAAGAAATGGATCGAGACCGGGGAGCTTGGAGGTAAGGGAAGCGAGTCACACAAGGCTGCCGTCGTCGGGGATACCGTCGGCGACCCCTTCAAAGATACCTCCGGTCCCTCCATCAACATTTTGATCAAGCTCATGAGCATAGTAGCACTCGTCTTTGTGCCGCTGTTTTTCTAAAAACAGCACCGTTGTCGAAAAGATTGTCGCTTAACAGCCGGAAGAGAGTGGGTGCTGTGCGCTTGCTCTCTTTCCGCTTTTTATAGCGGCTGTTCAGGAGGCGAGGATATGGCGCTGGATGAAGCTCTTCAGGAGATAATGAGCAGCTACCTTTCCAGGGGAATGGCCGGTGAACTGGGATTTGGCAGGCGCCCCGCCATGCTGGTTGTTGATTTTCAAAAAGGGCTTACCGAAAGCAGCCGCCCGGCGGGATGCAGCCTTGATGAAGAGATAGCCAATACAGTACTGCTCCTGGATAGGTCGCGGCAAAAAGCCCTTCCCGTATTCTTCTTCGTCATCGGCTACCGTCATCCTCACGTTGAGGGTGGGCTGCTGGTAAAAAAACTGCCTGTTCTGACTACTTTTACCATCGGGAGCGATAACGTGGAACTGGACCCCAGGTTAAAACCGCGACCGGAGGAACATGTTATAGTTAAAAAGTACGCCTCCTGCTTTCACGGCACTCACCTGGCCTCCTCGCTCTCCATTTTGCAGGTGGATACTGTGTTGATAACCGGCTGTATTACCAGCGGTTGTATCAGGGCCACAGCTACCGATGCGCTGCAGCACGGTTTTCGGCCTGTGATACCGCGCGAATGCGTGGGAGACCGTTCCCGCATTCCCCACGAGGTTAACCTGGTCGATATACACGTGCGTTGTGGTGATGTGCTGCCTTTAAAGCGTGTTTTGGAGTATGTGGACTCCCTGTAGTGCAGGGGCCGGTTTTTTTAGGCGACTGTTTCGGAAAGGGGGAAAGAGCGTGAAAGATATCCGCGTCAAGGAGATTATGACTTCCCCGGCAGTCAGTGTAAAGCTAAATACCACTCTCCGCGAAGTGATAAAAGTCCTGGACCGCAACCACATCAGTGGAATGCCGGTAGTTGATGGCGAAGGAAAAGTAGCCGGAATAATATCCGAAAGAGACGTGCTTAAGTATACCCGCTGGGTGGTGGGGACCCCATTAAGGGATCCCGGCAAGCTCCTCGGTAAGGAAAGCAACGCTGCTTCTATTAGCGGGGAAAGAGGGGTGGACGTGATCGAAGCGGTAGCCTCCACTACGGCAGGAGTGGTAATGACAGACAGGGTAATAACGGTAGATGAAGATGCCCCTGTCCTGGAAGTGGTGCGCATGATGAACAGCTACCAGATCAACAGGGTGCCCGTGGTCGATCAGGGAGGCATATTACGAGGGCTTGTAAGCAGGGCTGATATTTTACGGGTTGTCGAAAAGTGGGCGGATGAAAAATGAACAGGACAAAAACGGTTGAGGTTAAATCAGCCCGGGACGGTTTTTACCGTGTCCTTTCGGATACCGAAATTGTGCAGATCCATGAAGCCAGCATCAAGATCCTTTCGGAGGTAGGCTTTGAGGTTTCTTTTACCCCCCTTTTGGAATTGTTGGAGGAAAAGGGAGCGCAGGTAGACTGGGTTCAAAAGAGGGTCTTTTTGCCTCCAAAGCTAATTTCCCTTTCTGTAAAGCAGGCTCCCGAGCAGTTTGTTTATTACGGCCTGGAGGATGGAAGAGAAATATACCTGGGGGGAGAGAGGATTTACTTCGGTACCGGGGGCAAGGCCCTTTACGTGATGGAGGGGGACGGTAAAAGAAGGCCTGCCCTGCTTGAAGACATAGTCTGCTTTGCGCGCCTGTCCGACATGCTGGACTTTGTGGACTTTTTTATTATCCCCGTCCATTCCCACGATGTAAACGTAAACTACCTCGATATCAATGATTTCTACCATGCCTTAAAAAATACCGGGAAGCCGGTTATGGGAGGAATATTCAGCGTAGAAGGGCTGCACCGGGTGGTGGAAATGTGTTCGCTTCTGGCGGGAAGCACCGAGAAGCTGCGCCAAAGGCCTTTTGTCGGTTTCATAACCGCTATCACCAGCCCGCTGAAAATAGAGAACGACAGCGCTGAAATTTTGATGGAGACGGCCCGTTATGGACTGCCCCTCGTCGTCTCTACCGCTCCCATTGCCGGGGTTAGCGCGCCGGTTACACTGGCCGGGACCCTGGCCGTGCAGAATGCGGAATCGCTGCTGGGGGTTATCCTCAGCCAGCTCGTTAATCCCGGCACGCCGGTATTTTACAGCGCTGTTCCCTGTACAATGGACATGCGCAGCGGTACTTTTTTAATGGGCAGCATCGAATCCGGCCTTATGAATGCCGCTGTGGCACAGATGGCCCGCTTTTACCATCTGCCCAGCTATGTCACTGTCGGGGTGACCGATTCCAAGGTTCCGGATGCCCAGGCCGCCATTGAAAGCGCTACCAGCTGCCTGCTGGGGGCACTGGCGGGAGGCAGCTTTTTACACCAGATGTTCGGATTTTTGGATGGTGCGCTGACCATCTCTTATGCCCAGTTTCTGATCGACAACGACATCGTGGGGAGTTGCTGCAGGGCACTGCAGGGAATTGAATTAACTCCCCAGTGTATAGCAGCTGAAGCTATCGCCGATGTGGGCTGCGGTGGAAGTTACCTGATGCACAGGCACACCATTGAACACATGCGCGGAGAAATGTTCGCTCCACAGTTAAAACTATTGGGGCACGGTTACCGTAAATGGCTTAATGCTGATGCCAGGGATACCAGGCAGAAAGCGGAGGAAATAGCCCGCAGCCTGCTCGAACAGCCGTCCCGGAACTATATTGAGGCTCATCTAGACAGCAAGATACTGGGCAGTTTCAGAGGATTGGTTGAGCCTGTGTGTAAATAATAAATAAATGATAGGATGATCGTTAGATGCCCAAGAAACAAAAAGGCCGTAACGCCGGCTTTAAGAAAGGTGAAAAAGCCTCTCCCGGCAGTAAAAAAAATAACGGTAACAAAAAAGATAAGAACGAAG
Organism: Syntrophomonadaceae bacterium; assembly: GCA_003563385.1. GTDB lineage: Bacteria > Bacillota > Dethiobacteria > DTU022 > UBA8154 > CSSED11-109. The sequence continues at coordinate 5,669 of PWRZ01000073.1, read as the reverse complement.
AAACGTCTCCCCTGGTGGGGACATACCACGGCAGCAACCGCCGCGGAGTAGTATTTCCCAGCGAGCGCAGCCAGCCCCGTAAAATAAAGATATCATCACAGGGGGGGCGCGTCAGGGCCAGGGAAGGCGATAAGGTCCTGGTGCATGTTACCCGCCGTCCTGCCCCCGGGCACCGGCAGCACCGTTACCCTGCGGAAGGCAAAATTACAGAGGTGATCGGGCCGGCTGCAGAGCCCGGTATAGACATAACATCCATCCAGAGGAAGTACGGCCTGCCGACCGTTTTTCCGGCAAAGGTTCTTAAAGAGGTAGAGAGTCTTGAAGAGAGCCATATTGCTTCCGCCGCCCGGCAGGAAGAGCGCCTGGACCTGCGCGATCTGCCCACCGTAACCATTGACGGCGCCGATGCCAAAGACCTCGATGACGCCGTCTCGCTGGAAAGGAAAAGCAGCGGAGGTTACAGGTTGGGCGTGCATATCGCCGACGTGAGCTACTATATCCATGAGGGCGGTGCCGTCGACAGGGAGGCTGCCAAAAGGGCCACCAGCGTTTACCTGCCGGATAGGGTTATCCCCATGTTGCCTCCCCGTCTTTCAAATCACATCTGCAGCCTGAACCCTTCCACCGACCGCCTGGCCGTAAGTGTGTTCATGGATGTAGATGAGAAGGGGGAGCTGGAAAGCTACCGCTTTAGTCCCAGTATCATAAGAAGCGATGAACGGATGACCTATGAGGCGGTAAACAGCATTTTAGAGGGGGAAGACCATTACCGGAAAAAATATGCCCCCTTCGTGCAGACATTCGAGGACATGGCCGCGCTGGCCCGGGCTATGAGAGAAAAACGGATTAAGCGTGGGGCGCTCGATTTTGAGTTTCCGGAAGCAAAAGTTGTCCTGGACGAGCAAGGCCGGCCGCTGGAAATCAGCGTCAGCCGTCCGGGGCTTGCCGAATCAATAATCGAGGAATTCATGCTTTACTGCAACGGGGTAATAGCGACCCATTTTCACAGGCTGGGGGTTCCTTTTATCTACAGGGTACACGAGCGACCCGATATGGAAAAGCTGCTGCTGCTGCGCGATTTTTTAACGCTGTTTAATATCAAGCTGCAGGGAGACCTCCGCAAGCTGTCCCCGCGTTTCCTGCAGGAAATTATGGGCAGGGTTAAAGATACGGGGCATCAAAGGATAGTGCATGAAGTTATCCTGCGTTCGCTGCCGCAGGCGCGTTACAGTGAGTCCCCCCTGGGGCACTTCGGCCTCGCTACGCGCTACTACACCCATTTTACGTCGCCCATACGACGCTATCCCGACCTGCTGGTGCACCGTATCCTGCGCATTACCTTTAAAGGGGAGCCCGGCGCCGACGAGAAACGAAGGCTGGCCGGTATTATCCCCGGACTGGCCCAGCATTCCTCCGAGCAGGAGCGTATCGCCATGGAAGCGGAGCGGGAATGCCTGGACCTGAAAAAAGTGGAGTTTATGCAGGGTAAAGAAGGAGAAGAGTATGATGGCATCATCAGCGGCGTCACCAATTTCGGTATTTTTATAGAACTGCACAACACCGTGGAAGGACTGATACACGTTACCGAGATGCAGGACGATTACTACCGCTTTGATGAAAAAAGATATACTCTTACCGGGGAACGCGGCGGCAAGGTTTACCGGCTGGGGGACGAGGTGCGGGTGCGCCTGGAAAAAGTAGACAAAGAATCGAGAACAATTAACTTCTCGCTGGTTTGAGGAAGGGCCAGTATCGTGCTATAATTAATGTAGAGGCGGCCGAAAGGTGAAGCACGGGGACGGTTCGCCTGCTTCATTATTGAAAGTGAAGCACGGGGACGGTTCTCCCGCTTCATTTTTAAAGACTTCCGGCGGCTGAAAGCTGCCTCCGTACCATGGCCAGCGAAGGGGGATTTTGGTAAAGTGAGCTTTAAGACGCTGGCACGCAACCGCAAGGCCAGGCACCAGTATTTTATTGAGGAAAAATTTGAAGCGGGCATTGCCCTGCAGGGGACGGAGGTAAAATCCGTCCGCGCGGGGAAGGTGAACCTGAAAGACAGCTATGCCCGGGTTGAAAACGGGGAGCTATTCCTGTATAATATGCATATAAGCCCTTATGATCAGGCCAGCCGTTTTAACCACGATCCCCTGCGCACGCGCAAGATGCTCATGCACCGCAGGGAAATCGGCAAGCTGGCCGGTTACGTACAGGAAAAGGGATATACACTGGTTCCCCTGAGCATCTACCTGAAAAAGAACAGGGTGAAGGTAGAGCTGGCCCTGGCAAAGGGCAAAAAAGACTATGACAAGAGGCGGTCCATTGCCGAAAGGGATGCCAGGCGGGAAATGGAGCGTGCTTTCAAAGACAGGCAGCTGTCCCGTGATAAATAAATGGAAGAGATGGATAAGATAAAAATAGATTTAAAATTCATGGGGGTGAAAAGGGTTCGACGAGGGTAGAAGGAGCAGGAGAAGCGAGCCCGGGACCATGGCCCGGTCAACAACATGGAAAGGCTATAACTGCCAACAACGAATACGCTCTCGCTGCGTAAAAAACGCAGCGCGCCCCCTTTTTCCTTGCCTGTGGGAATAAGACGGGTGTCATAGCAGCAGGCTACCCGGCTTGAAGGGCTGCTCTTCTTTTAGGTCGGGGAATCTAAAAAGAGCTGGCAGCAGGGAGTCCCCGCCTCGTGGAGCCCCTGCTGTAAGACTGAAAACGAGGCTACGCTCGTAGAATCTCCTGTGGCTTTACTCTCGGACGCGGGTTCGATTCCCGCCACCTCCACCAAATGTAAACAACAATTTTGTCGCAATGAAAACCCCTTGTAATCAAGGGGTTTTCATGCTTAAGGGAAAAAACAGAAAGACACGGGGACGGTTCTCTTGTCTTGACAAGCCAGTGCATTTGCCAATATAATAAACTGGGTGGAAAGACACGGGGACGGTTCTCTTGTCTTGACAAGCCAGTGCATTTGCCAATATAATGAGCTGGGTGATGCTAATGCCAAGGCAAGAGAGAAGAAGAAGCGAAAGTGGATACTTTCATGTCATGCTTCGAGGAAATGCGAAAGAAAATATTTTTCGTGATGAGCAAGACAAATTAAGATTTCTGGAAACATTGCAAACAAAAAAACAAAGGGACAGATTTTATCTTCATGCATTTTGTTTGATGGGTAACCATGTTCATTTGATGATAAATGAAGGGACAGAAGACTTGTCAAAAATAATGAAGCGCATTAACGTAAGCTATGTCTACTATTTCAACCAAAAATATAAAAGGGTAGGGCACCTGTTTCAGGATCGGTTCAAGAGCGAGAATGTAGAGCAGGATCGGTACTTATTAGCATTGGCAAGATATATTCACCAGAATCCTCTAAAAGCAGGAATGGTCAAGAAGGTTTCTGACTATAAATGGAGCAGCTATAATAGCTACATGTATGAAAGCAATTATTTTGCAAAAATGGTGGACACAGATATAGTTTTAGGCCTCTTTTCTTCTGATAAACAAACAGCAAGAAGAAAATTTGCTGAATTCATGAATGAAGAGTCGAAGGAACTATTTATTGATATTAAAGAGCAAGAAGAAGTAATGGATGAAGAAGCAGCAAAAGAACTTTTTAAAGCTATGCTAAAAAAGCAGGGTGAATCTGAAGATGAACCTCTTGAGCAAATAATAAAAAATTTCAGGTCCAAGACAAACCTATCAATCAGAAAAATTGCAGTTATTGCAGGAATTAACAAGGATAGAGTTAATAGAATGATAAAAGCGTAGACAAAAGAACCGTCCCCTTGTCTTTGTCCCCTTGTCTTTTCCTCTTGTCTTTCACCCTAGCTGGCACTAACCGGTCAGCGGCTTTTTTTATGCCGTTATTTTGAAATGCTTGACAATCCTGATAAACAAGGTTAACATTTTTCTAGCCTGGACAAGCAACAAAATATACCATCATGTGCCATTAAAAGAACAAATTCACCAGGCAAAAGGCGCAGCAAGTCAAATTTTCATCTGTCTTTCTTTAAATACTTCCATTTTTTTAACAGCTCAAAATGAGGAGGCCTATAATTTTGAAAGTTATCGTATATCAGACGGCGCCGCAGTTGCTAGATGTAAAAAGCAACCTGGAAGATGTGATCAGAAAGATTCACCAGGCCCGTGAGAAGGGGGCCCACCTGGTTGTTTTTCCGGAGCTGGCTTTAACCGGCTATTTTGTGCGTGAACGTTACCATGAAGCCGCTTTGCGGCTGGACTCTGACGAGATCAAATCTCTGGCAGCGGCTTCGAAAGGTACGGCCGCGGTGGTCGGTTTTATCGAGGAATCTCCTTCCATGAATTTTTACAACTCGGCCCTGGTGCTGGTGGACGGCGAGATAGTTTTTGCCTATCGCAAGCTTAACCTGCCCAATTACGGCGTTTTCGAAGAGGCCAAAATATTTGCTACCGGCAAGCAGGTTCGCACCTTCAAGCTGCAGGATTTTCATATTGCTGTTTTTATTTGTAACGATATGTGGCACCCCTCGGTGCCTTGCCTCGGCATAACCCAGAAAGCGGATATCTTTGTAACGCTTTTCAACTCTTCACAGGGCTCCATGGGTTCGGAATTTAGCAATATCGAGACCTGGGAAATTATCAATACCTTTTATGCCCGTATTTTCGGAATATACAACATCTGTGCCAACCGGGCTGGAGAAGAGTGTTTGACCGGCCGACGCAAACAGGACTGTGAAGAAGCATCGACGTGTAGTGCGATGGACAGTAAAGATGCGGGGACAGATAAAATTGGCTCTTACCGTTTCTGGGGCGGCAGTGAAATTGTTAACCCATTTGGGAAAGTTATCAGCAGGGCTGCACTGTATGAACCGGATGAAATTGATGTATTTATATCACGCGATCTTTTGCGCCACAAAAAGATACTGCTTCCTTATGTAAAAAATGACGATCCCTTCTTCACCTATCGCGAATTGAAGCGCATTTTATTTAAAAATGAGCCGGGCACGCAGAGTTCTTGACATGCCAAGCCTATACAATATTTTTGGCTTGCGGGGCAGTATAAAATGTATTTCACTAAAGTTTAGTTAACCGGGAGGCGGAAAAATGAAAGATTACCGGGAACAGCATGGTCCGGGTAGGGTGTTCAGTGTTAAAGAACATATCGACTACCAGGACGGTTCCGTGGTCAGCAAGGAGATCTTGAAGAAGAATACCGGCACGGTGACCCTGTTTGCTTTTGATGAAGGGCAGGGGCTTAGCGAGCACACGGCCCCGTTTGATGCACCGGTCCATATCCTTGACGGCAAAGCGGAGATCACCATTTCCGGGAAGCCGTACACGGTCAGCGAAGGAGAGGCTATCATTATGCCGGCAGATGAACCGCATGCCCTGAAAGCCCTGCAGAAGTTTAAAATGATGCTGGTAATGATCAGGGCCTGACTGTACCGGCATGCGGCAAAGAGAATGTGCGGCACAGCAGGGCCTGCGCAGATGGAAAGAACATTGTCGCAGTGTCGGATAGTTAAAACCGGCACACTGTCTTCCGCTGCTTAAGATGGTTAAACAGCACCGCGGTTTTTCTTTGTGCCCCTGTTCATTTTAATGCTTGGATTTGGTATAATATAGCTGTAAGCTGTCACTACAGTGCAATAAGCGAATTGACGTAGCAAACTGTACTGTACTGT
>PWRZ01000223.1 GCA_003563385.1 Syntrophomonadaceae bacterium | reverse complement strand
GGAGTCTGGGCCGTGTCTCAGTCCCAGTGTGGCTGACCATCCTCTCAGACCAGCTACCCATCGTTGCCTTGGTAGGCCATTACCCTACCAACTAGCTAATGGGGCGCGGGCCCATCCGGAAGCGGAAGTTGCCAACCTTTTCCTTACCAGACCATGCGACCCGGTAAGATTAACCGGTATTAGCAGTCCTTTCGAACTGTTATCCCGGTCTTCCAGACAGGTTGCCCACGTGTTACTCACCCGTTCGCCGCTATCGTTATAGTCTTAGCAAGCTAAGACTATAACGACCGCTCGACTTGCATGTGTTAGGCACGCCGCCAGCGTTCGTCCTGAGCCAGGATCAAACTCTCCAGTTAAGCTTTTATGTTTTCCCGCCTTATAAAGGCAGGGACAACATTCGAGCACTTTTTAAGTCATCCTGACTTTAAACTTACCTGAAGCTGCGTTATGCTCCAGGCTTTTGGCTAAAATCGAAGTCCTTGACAGGGACTCCTCATTTCCTTGTTCAGTTTTCAAAGAACACTTTCTGAGAGCACTGTTAATCATACCATATACCAACTTTTGTGTCAAGGTGCTTCGACTTCTTTTGAAACATATTTTTAAGTTCCAACATATTTAGTGCTGATGCTATGATTTAGTGCCACGGTTTGTAAATATACCATGATCCATGTGAAGAGACAAAGCCCACTATCAACTTTACAGGTCCGTCTACAAATAATAGGACACAATAACCAAGTTTATCTCAATAATTCTTATATTTTTAAGCTGATACAGCTAAAACAGCTTTGTTTTTTTTGGACAGCTGTCATTGCAGGGGGCCCAGGTTAAGATTAACAACCGTTTCCGGAACATCCCCGGCGTAGACAGCGTCGGCTATCGGCACTGTTGTATGTACCTCTACATAAGACGAAATAAACGGTATGACCACACGCACCTCGGTAACCACGTCCATGTAAATTTTATGGCGGACCTGGTTGATACCGGCGTCTTCAAATGAATCGACCAGGTAAGTGTTAACCCTGCCTGCCGGTATCAGCCTGACCGATAATTCAGGCCCATAAGCGGCCAGCAGGTAGCTGCCCAGAATTTCGCCAACCGGTATTTTAAAAGGTTCTTCGCCCATGGCAACCAGCGCTTCCTGTGCCGCTATCGTCGTATCGGCCATGAGGCGGTTTACCTTGATGGTGTTGAGCTGGGCCATCACAATTCTGCCGTTTTCATCCTGGGTAATTGATATGAGATCCCGGTAATGTACACCGCCGGCAATTTCCTTCCTTATAGCTTCATTAACAGTCTCCGTGGCCAGGACATCTGCCTTAATCTCGGCAATAGATAGAATGGCCGGGCGCAGGCGCTGTTCGACGATAATAAACCCTTCCACCAGCAGGAAAATAATCACGCACAGCAGGATAAATGAAAACAGGCCGTACCTTTGCGGCCGCACCCTTAAAAACCGGCTAATCTTGTCATTGAGCCAGTAAAACATATAATGTCCCCTCCTATAATATTTATGCTGGAGGGGACCAAATAGTATCAAAAAAATGAAGCATGGGAACGTACCCCTTGCTTCCTTATTATATTTTTATTACTTTCAAATGTATCTTTTTGCTCAAAGTTAACAATGGGAGAGCATGGAAGCAGTTCTTTTTACTCCTCCACTTAAAGTTAGAGCCATCTTACGAGGTGGTAGTTTTTCTTGCCGCGTCTTACGACAATGTATTTGCCAAACCAGCGCTCCGAGGGAAGCAGCTCCCTGTCAATTTGGGTGCAGCATTGATCGTTTATGAAAATGGCCCTGTTTTTAATGTCCTCCCGGGCCTGCCTTTTGGAAGGGCAAATCCCGGCAGACACCAGCAGGTCGACAACGCCGGTTTTTTCTCTATTATCTATAGTAACCGAGGGGACATTTTTAAAGCCTTCTTCCAACTCATCCTTGCTTAATTCGGCGAGGTTGCCGTAAAAAAGGGCGGCCGATATTTTCTCCACGCGGGAAACAGCTTCTTTCCCGTGGACCAGGGCAGTAACTTCCCGGGCCAGCACCCGCTGGGCCTCCCTTTTGTGCGGGTTGTTTTCAACTTCCCCCTGCAGCTCAACAATCTCATCTTTTGTCATAAAAGTAAAATATTTTATAAATTGTATTACATCACGGTCATCGGTATTAAACCAGAACTGGTAGAAGCTGTACGGTAAAGTCTTATCGGGGTCCAGCCATATTGTACCGGCCTCTGTTTTGCCAAACTTTGTCCCGTCTTCCTTCGTCACCAGCGGAAAGGTTATCCCGTAGGCCCTCCTGTTGGAGGCCCTCCTGATCAGGTCTGTTCCCGCCGTAATATTTCCCCACTGGTCGCTCCCCCCGGCCTGCAGTTCACAGTTGTAATCGCGGTTCAGTATATAGTAGTCATATGCCTGCAGGATCATGTAGCTAAACTCAGTATATGAAATGCCGGTCTCCGATATCCTTGCTTTTACAGATTCCTTAGATAACATGTAGCCGACCGGAAAATGCCTGCCTATTTCGCGCAGGAACTTAATTACCTCCATCCCGCCCAGCCACTGGTAATTATTTACCAGCCGCGCCGCGTTGCCGGGGCTTTCAAAATCCAGGAAGCGTTCCAGCTGCGCCCTTATTTTAGCGGTCCATTCGTAGATGATATCTTCCTCGTTCAGGGCCCTCTCGGCAGTCTTGCCGCTGGGGTCGCCGATCAGCCCGGTGCCCCCACCGACGAGGGCAATCGGTTTGTGCCCGGCCATTTGGAAGCGCCTGAGGCCCAGTATGGGGAGCAGGTTGCCGACGTGCAGGCTGTCCGCCGTGGGGTCAAAGCCAATATAAAGAACAATGGGGCCGCTATTTAACCTCCCGGCAAGTTCATCTTTATCGGTGCACTGGTAAATTAGCTCTCTAAACTCCAGATCGTGCAGTATATCCATTCTTCGATTCTCCTCCTGGCGCGTTAATAGAGTCCTCCTGCAAATTATATATAATAAAAATTTATTAATCAACAACGCTATTTCATAATTTTTGTAGATTTTCTACAATAAGTAGATGTGTTATAATAGATGCCGTAAGAACATAAGGAGGAACACCCATGCGAGACAGGTCAGACAGAAACAAAAACAAGACCCGGAGCAGTAACCAAAACAGCGGAAGCAAAGCTTCCGGTAAGAATTCACAGCGCTCCAATAAGTCTGGGCCCTCTAATAACAGTAAGACTACAAAACAAAATATATTAAAAGCCCTCAAGATCTCCATTGTACTGCTTATTATTCTAATTATTATTGTCGGGGTAGGAGCAATAACCGTCGTCTACTCTTATGTAAAAGATGCCCCCGAATTTAACCCCTGGATGCTGCGGCCACCGGTAACCTCCTATATCTATGACCGTTACGGCAATGAAATAACCTCCCTGTACGATGAACAAAACCGAATCGAGATTCCCCTGGAAAGCATCCCCGAGCATGTGCAAAGTGCCTTTATCGCCATAGAGGATGAAAGATTTTACGAACACCTGGGTGTCGATCCTTTCGCCATCGCCAGGGCCTTTGTTATTAACCTGCGGGAGCGGCACTGGACCGAGCAGGGCGGCAGCACCATTACACAGCAGCTCGTCAAAACGGCCTTTTTAACACCCGAAAAAACGCTCCGGCGCAAGGTCCAGGAAGCATGGCTGGCCTTGAAGATGGAAAGGCAGTATTCCAAAAGTGAGATCCTGGAAATGTATCTAAACCAGATCTATTTCGCCCACGGCGCCTACGGCATTGAAGCGGCAGCCAACCTTTACTTTAACAAGAGGGCCCATGAGCTTACCATAGCAGAAGCCGCGCTTCTGGCGGGAATACCGCGATCTCCGAACTATTATTCGCCTTTTATGAACTATGAATCGGCGATGAACAGGCAGTCACTTGTCCTCTCAAAAATGCACGAGCTGGAGTTCATAAACTTCAGGGAATTAGACGAAGCCAGGGAAAAGGAAATTGTTTTTGGCGAGCGCCCTACCAGGCAGTATGCCTACCCTTATTTCATCGACTATGTCCTGCACCACGAACTGATCGACATTCTAACGGGTCTGCCGGAATATGACAACCGCGAAGAAGCATACGAAGCAATATACACGATGGGGCTGAAAGTCTACACTACCCTGGATACCAACGTTCAGTCCATAACCGAAGGCGTGCTGGCCGATGAAAGCCTTTACCCCCAAAACATAACAGTGGACATGGATAAAATGAAGGAGCTCCTGCGGGATAGTGATTACAGCGGCTACCCGGAGGAAGTGCTTGTTGACAACGGCATTATGCAGCCCCAGGCCGCCGCAGTAGTGGCCCACCCGGTCACAGGCGAAGTGATGGCCCTGGTCGGAGGCAGGCAATACAGCGAACAGAGCCAGGACCTGCGCTATCTCAGCCGCAGGCAGCCCGGTTCTGCCATAAAGCCAATTGTCAGCTACGCGCCGGCCATGGAGGAAAACCTGATAACACCAGGTTCCATTATAGACGACTCTCCCTTCGCCAGGGGCAGCTGGGCACCGGAAAACTTCGACCGGCGCTTTCGCGGCCTTGTTACAGCCAGGGAAGCCCTCGTGCATTCTTTAAACGTCCCTGCGGTAAGGGTCTTTTCCCAGCTGAGCCCCCAAATCGGCCTGGAATACGCCAAACAAATGGGTATTGGCACTATCCATGCCGACGACTATAACCTGGCCACAACCCTGGGAGGGATGACCCACGGTGTCACTACCTTTGACATGGCCCAGGCATATGCAGTGCTGGCAAACCAGGGCATCAAGGTCGATTTTTACACGGTAAAGAAAATTAAAGATCGCAATGACCAGCTCATTTATGAGCATCGCAGCGAGCCTACTGCCGTCCTTTCGCCCCAAACAGCTTACCTGAACACCGATATACTGAAAGACGTCGTGCACAGAGGCACCGCTGCCAGGCTTAGAATAGGAAGGCCGGTAGCGGCCAAAACGGGCACCACCAGTGACAACCGCGACGCCTGCCTTGTGGCCTACACGCCCGACCTGGTAGTATCTTTCTGGATGGGGCATGACATCCCCAGGCTTGGAAGGATAGCAGGGGGAAGCTCCACAACCGTCCCCTTCATGAACGCCATTATGTCGCAAGTTTTGGAAGACGTACCGCCTTCAGATTTTACCAGGCCTTCGGGTATTACCGGCCCCATCAGCATCTGTAAAAAATCTGGTTTAAGGCCCGGGGAATACTGCCCGTCCGACTCCATTGTCAACGAGCTGTTTCCCACCGCGCTTGTCCCCCAGGAAAAATGCAACCTGCACCTGGAAATGGATGTTTGTATTGAAAGCGGCCTGCTGCCGGGCGATTTTTGTCCCCCCGACCAGGTTGAAACGAAG